>JACSRM010000153.1 GCA_014879745.1 Burkholderiaceae bacterium
GCGCGCAAGAACGGCCTGCGCGTCCTCGATGCCTTCGGCATCGAGCACGGCCGGACGGTGCGCCGCTGGCCCAATCTGCTGGCCAGCGTCGCCGTCTTCAAATTCGATCGCGGCTGACGCCGGCGCCGCGCTGCGGCGTCACTTCTCGCGGAAATCGTCGTGGCAGGACTTGCAGGCCTTGGCGGTGTCGCCGAATGCGGTCTTGATCGCATCGAGGTTGCCGCCCTTGGCCGCGGCATCGAGCTTGACGACTTGTTGCTGCATGTCCTTCGCCGCGGCCTGGAACTTGGCCGGGTCCTTCCAGATTGCGGGCTTGGCCTTGGTATCGTGGCCGAGGTCGGTGCCCGGGCCGAAGGCCGAGAACGGCAGCAGCGACATCTCGTGCACCACGTGGGCGTTCTCGGCCGCCGCCTTGGCGTCGAACGGCACCTTGCCCTGCACCATCGCGCCGATCCGCCCGAAATGGGCGCCCATCACCGTCATCACCGACTGGCGGTATTCGATCGCATCTTCCGGCTTCGCAAACTGCGCCACGGCGGGCAGTGCGGCCACGAGCGCGACGATGGCGGCCGCGGACGCGCGACGGACGAACTTCGGTCGATTCATGCTGCTTCTCCCTGGGAAGGTGTGGTTGGCTCGGGTGCCGGCGCGGACCGCAGCGGCTGCGCGCGCCCGCGCCAGTTTACGGAAGGCGCGGCGCCGACGCGCGCCAGGGTGCATCGGTGTGCGGGCGCCGATGCGTGCGGCCGGTTCGATCTGGCGCTATCGTTGGCACCTTGCAGCGCTTCGGGAAACGGGTGAGGGGTGAGCAAGGCAGCCAGCACAACTCGAATCGGACGCGGCGCGCTGCGCGCAGTGCGCGTCTGGGACTTGCCGACGCGGCTGTTCCACTGGGCGCTTGCGGTCTGCGTCGTCGGCTCGTTCGCCAGCGGCTCGATCGGCGGCAATGCGATGCAGTGGCACTTCCGCTTCGGCTACGCGATCTTCGCGCTGATCGCCTTTCGCATACTGTGGGGGTTCGTCGGCGGGCGCTGGTCGCGTTTCTCGGCCTTCGTGCGCGGCCCGGCCACGGTGCTGCGCTACCTGCGCGGGCAGTCGCGCAGCGAGGAGTTCCACGACGTTGGCCACACGCCGCTGGGCAGCGCTTCGATCGTTGCGATGCTCGCCTTTCTGACGCTGCAGGTCGCCAGCGGCCTCTTTGCCGACGACGAGATCGCGAACGCCGGGCCGCTCGCGCGTCTGGTCGCGGGGTCGACGAGCTCGACGCTGACCGCCTACCACGCCGACATCGGCCGCTGGGTCATCCTCGCGCTCGTCGTGCTGCACATCGCAGCGATCATCTTCTACCGTGTGCGCCGGCAGCGCGATCTGATCGGACCGATGATCCGCGGCGACAAGCTGTTGCCGGCCGATGTGCCGGCTTCCAACGACAGCGCGGCGCTGTGGCTGTTCGCCGCAGTGCTGTTCACGGCCTGTGCGGCGAGCGTCGGCTTTGTCGTCTGGCTCGGCGGATAGGCCGCAAAGTGGCCCTACACTCGGGTCACCGATCGCAAGCGCCAGTGAACGATTCAGAACCACCCGCTCGGCCGCCCCGCAGGGCACAGCCCGTCGCCGCGCGCTCCCGCCGCGGCACCGCCCGCGGACGACGCCTGCGCCGACGATCGGCCGGCTGCACCGTCGTCGTTTGCCGACACTGAGGCGATCCGCATGGGCGCCGCCCCTCCCGAGATCCGGCTCGTGGTCGCCGACACGGCGGCGATGATCGATGCGGCGCGCGAGATCTTCCTCGACTATGCCCGGAGTCTGGCGGTCGACCTGTCGTTCCAGGATTTCGACGCCGAACTTGCCACCCTGCCGGGCGACTATGCGGCGCCGTCGGGCAAGCTGCTGCTTGCCTGGGTCGACGGCGAGCTCGCGGCCTGCGGCGCGATGCGCGGGCTGGCCGAATCGGACTATGCGAATGCCTGCGAGATGAAGCGGCTCTACGTGCGGCCCGCGTTTCGCCGCTTCGGACTCGGCCGCCTGCTTGCGCAATCGCTGCTCGACGAAGCGCGCAGTGCCGGCTATTCGGTGATGCTGCTGGACACGCTCGACGAGATGGAGGCAGCCCGCGAGCTCTACGCGTCGCTCGGTTTCGAGGAGGTTGCGCCCTACTATTTCAACCCGATCGCCGGCGCGCACTACCTGAAGGCCGAGCTCGGGTGACGCGCCGCTGCAACTTCCGACCTCGAGAGCTGACCCGATGAATGCGTTCAAACAATTGCTCGGCGCCAGCGGCGGCAACCCGCCGATCGGCACCTGGATCAGTTCGGCCAGCCCGCTCGTCGCCGAGGCCGTCGCCCACGCGGGCTTCGACTGGAGCCTGATCGACATGGAGCATTCGCCGCTCGACCTGATGGCGCTCGTGCACCTGCTGCAGGCGCTGGCCGCGACGCGCATGGCGCCACTGGTGCGCGTGCCCAGCAACGATGCGGTCACGATCAAGCGCGTGCTGGACGCCGGCGCGACGACGCTGATGGTGCCATGCATAGCGGATGCCGACGCGGCGCGCGCCGCGGTCGCCTCGATGCGCTACCCGCCCGAGGGCGTGCGGGCGATGTCCGCCTCCGGCCGGGCGTCGCGCTTCGGCACGGATGCCGCCTATGCGCGCAACGCGAACCGCGGGCTGGCGCTGATCGTGCAGCCCGAAACCGTGCAGGCGATCGGCAGGCTCGAATCGATTGCCGCGGTGCGGGGGGTGGACGCGATTTTCCTCGGTCCCGCCGATCTGTCGGCGTCGATCGGGCATGTCGGGCAGCCGACCCATCCGGAGGTGATGGACCTGATGGCGCAGGTGGTGCAGCGCTGCAAGGCGATCGGCAAGCCGGTCGGCGCGTTCGGTGCGACCGCCGAGGTCGTCGCCGAGTACCGCGCGATCGGTTTCGACTTCGTCGCGATCGGGTCCGATCTCGCGCACCTGATCCGCGGCGCGAAGGAGGCGATCGTCGCGCTCAAGGCGCAGGACCGGATGCACGTCCATTCCCTCGCGAGCGGGACCCGCACCGGCGGCGATCGCTGAGCGTCGCACGGCACTACGAATATGACTTCATCGACGACCGTTCGCGCCGCAGCGCAGGGCATCGAGATCCGGTCCGGCGCGCTGCGCCTGGCGCTGCGTCCGGACCTCGGCGGCGCGATCGCCGGGCTGTGGCACCACGGCGTGCCGGTGCTGCGGTCGCAGGAGCCCGAGCGGCTGATGTCGTGGCACGACGCCGCTTCGTTTGCGCTCGTACCGTATTCGAACCGTATCGAGCAAGGGCGCTTCGACTGGCACGGGCGGTCCTACCGGCTGGCGCCCGATTTCGAAGCGGGTCCGCATCCGCTGCACGGTGTCGGACATCTTGGCGCCTGGCGCGTCGAGCCGAGCATCGGGCCGAGCGGGCCGGGCGAAGTGGCGCTCGTGCTCGAGCACCGCGGCGACGACGGCTGGCCGTTCGACTTCGAGGCGCGCCAGCTCTTTCAACTCGGGCCGACCTCGCTGCGCACCGAACTGAGCGTGACGAATAGGTCGGCCCAGGCGGCGCCGTTCGGGCTTGGCTGGCATCCGTACTTCCCGAAGCGCGCGCGCAGCCGCCTGCACGTCGAGTGCAGCGGGCGCTGGGAGATCGACGCATCGAAGCTGCCGACGCAACTCGTCCCGCAGCCCGGCGTCGACGCCGATATCGCGCATCTCGACTACGACCATGGCTTCGAGGGCTGGATCGGCGCGGCGCGAATTCGCGACGAGCGCTTTGCCCTCACGCTGCGTTCGTCGCTGACCCGCCTCGTGCTCTATACGCCGCAGGCGAAGGACTACTTCTGCGTCGAGCCGGTGAGCCACGTCGCGAATGCGATCAACCAGCCGGCGCCGAGCGCACTCGGTCTCGTCACGCTGCAGCCGGGGCAGAGCCAGCGCGCCTGGATGACGCTCGAGATCAGCACCACGCGTTGACCCGTTCGCGGGCGCGGCGCCGAACGGCAGCGGCGCAATGCAACGCCAGCAGGCTGGCACGAGACTGACGACCCGCGGCGGTCGTGGACGAATCCGGAGGCCTGCCGGAGCTTTCGTATAATCCCGAGGCTTTGCAGGCGACGGATCAGGCACTCACCATGAACGAGCGCGTCGATCACGGCGGCTGGGACGACGAGGACGAAGAACCCGTCCCGTTGTCGGCGGCGCAGGCGCGGGCATTGCGGGAAAAGCACCCTCAGGTCTCGGCATGGCGGGTGGTCGCGGCGCAGGCGCTGGTGGGACTGGCGGTTGCCGCCCTGGCGTGGGGAATCTTCGGGCCCGACGCGGGCTGGTCGGCGCTCTATGGCGCGGCGGTCATTGTCCTGCCGACCGCGCTGCTGGCATGGGGTGTGGGGCGGATCGCGGGGACCGGACTGATCGAGGGAGCGCTGGGCTTCCTCGTCTGGACGGGAGTGAAGTTGGTGCTGGCGCTTGCGATGCTGGTGGCGGCGGCGCGGGTGGTGCCGGCGCTGAGTTGGCCGGCGTTGCTGATAGCGATGGCGGTTTGCTTGCAGGTGAACTGGCTGGCGTTGTTGTGGCGCCGCCGATAGTGGACTGGAACTGGACGGACGCGACGAAATGGCAGCAGAAGCGGCAGCTCAATCCCAGACGGCCGGTGAATATATCGTTCACCACCTGACGCACTTCGGAACCGGCAAGGTCACCGGCCTGGTCGACTTCTCGGTCTTCAACTACGACTCGATGTTCTGGGGCACGGTCACCGGCATTCTCACGTGCTGGGTGATGTGGCTCGCGGCGCGCAAGGCGACGTCGGGCGTGCCGGGGCGCTTTCAGGCCGCCGTCGAATGGCTGATCGAGATGGTCGACACCCAGGCCAAGGGCATCGTGCACAACGCCAAGAGCCGCAAGTTCGCCGCGCCGCTCGCGCTCACGGTCTTCGTCTGGATCACCCTGATGAATACGATGGACCTGTTGCCGGTCGATCTGCTGCCGGTGATCTGGGCCCAGATCTTCGGTGCCGCCGGGCACGACCCGCATCATGCCTACCTGCGCGTCGTGCCGACCGCGGACCTGTCGATGACGATGGGCCTGTCGATCGCGGTGCTGCTGATCTGCCTCTTCTACAACGTCAAGATCAAGGGTGTCGGCGGCTGGATCCACGAGCTGTTCACCGCGCCGTTCGGCAACCACATCCTGCTCTACCCGGCGAACTTCGCGATGCAGATCATCGAATTCATCGCCAAGACCGTGTCGCACGGCATGCGGCTGTTCGGCAACATGTATGCCGGCGAACTGATCTTCCTGCTCATCGCGCTGATGGGCGGTGCGTTCACGCTGTCGCTCAGCGGCGTCCTGCTCGGCGTCGGCCACATCATCGCCGGCACCATCTGGGCGATCTTCCACATCCTGATCATCATTCTCCAGGCCTTCGTCTTCATGATGCTGGCGCTCGTCTATATCGGTCAGGCGCACGACGCGCACTGATCGGGCAAGGTTTTCTTTCTCTGCGGTCCCGTTCCTTCAATTTCAACAGGAGTCTTTCATGGAACTCATCGGTCTCGTCGCGGTTGCTGCTGGTCTCATCATCGGCCTCGGCGCCCTGGGCGCTTGTGTCGGCATCGGCGTCATGGGCAGCAAGTACCTCGAATCCGCCGCCCGCCAGCCCGAACTGATGGGCGAACTGCAAACCAAGATGTTCCTGCTCGTCGGCCTGATCGACGCCTCGTTCATCATCGGCGTCGGTATCGCGCTGTGGTTCACGACCGCCAACCCGTTCCTGGCGCAGCTCGCGAGCCTGCCGCAGTAAGCCGGGGCCCGGGCCCGTGCTGTATCGGGCAGCCCGCCGCTGCGGCAGGTTGTCAGCCAACGTGATTGATGAGGCACCAAAGTGAGCATCACTGCGACATTGATCTTCCAGATGATCGTTTTCATGATCCTGGTCTGGTTCACGATGCGATTCATCTGGCCGCCGGTGACGGCGGCACTCGACGAGCGGGCGAAGAAGATCGCCGCCGGGCTGTCGGCGGCCGACAAGGCGAAGGCCGAACTCGCCGAGGCCAACAAGCGCGTCGAGCAGCAGCTGTCCGCCGCGCGCGACGACGCGGCGCGCCGCCTGGCCGATGCCGAGCATCTGGCTCAGCAGATGATCGAGGAGGCCAAGGGCCGCGCCAGCGAAGAGGGCGCCAAGATCATCGCCGCCGCGCGCGCCGAGGCCGAGCAGGAAGCGCTCAAGGCGCGCGAGTCGCTGCGCGAGCAGGTCGCCGGCCTGGCCGTCAAGGGCGCCGAGGCGATCCTGCGCCGCGAAGTCAACGCCAGCGTGCATGCCGAACTGCTCGGCCGGCTGAAGGCGGAGCTTTGAGCATGGGCGCTCGCGTGCGGAACCATCGCCGCGCCACGCCGCGGCAGGAGGTCTGACGATGGCCGAGCTGGCAACCATCGCCCGGCCCTACGCCGAGGCGCTGTTCAAGGCGGTCAGCGCGAGTGAGGCGCCGGCGTTGTCGCAGCAGATGAATGCGCTTGCCGTCGTCGCCGAAGACGACCGGCTGCGCGAATTCGCCGACAACCCGAAGACGCAGGGCCAGCAGGTTTTCGACGTCATCGCCGCCGCGGTCGGCGGCGCGCTCGACGCGAAGATCGGCAACCTGCTGCACGCCGTCATCGACAACGGCCGGCTGGCGGCGCTGCCCGAGATGGCGGCGCAGTTCCAGGCCCTCGTCAATACCCGCAGCGGCGTGTCGGACGCGACGATAGAAAGCGCGTTCGAGATCGACGCCGCGCAGCTCGCGCAGGTTGTCGCGACGCTCGAAAAGCGCTTCAGCCGCAAGCTCGAGGCCAGGGTCGTCGTCGTGCCCGAACTGATCGGCGGTATCCGCGCGATCGTCGGTGACGAGGTGCTCGACACCTCGGTCAGGGCCCGTCTGGAACAAATGAAAGTCGCGTTAACCGCCTGAGGGGCCGCCAGCGGCGCCCCGGCGTGCACCGGAGAACACCATGCAACTCAATCCCGCAGAAATTTCCGAACTCATCAAGAGCCGCATCGAGGGCCTTGGCGGCCAGAGCGACATCAAGAACCAGGGCACCGTCGTCTCGGTGACCGACGGCATCGTGCGCGTGCACGGCCTGTCGGACGCGATGGCCGGCGAAATGCTCGAGTTCCCGGCGACGCCCGACGGCCAGCAGACCTTCGGCCTCGCGCTCAACCTCGAGCGCGACTCGGTCGGCGCGGTGATCTTGGGCGAGTACGAGCACATCTCGGAAGGCGATACCGTCAAGTGCACCGGCCGCATTCTCGAAGTGCCGGTCGGCCCGGAGCTGATCGGCCGCGTCGTCAACGCGCTCGGCCAGCCGATCGACGGCAAGGGGCCGGTGAATGCCAAGATGACGGACGTGATCGAGAAGGTCGCGCCGGGCGTGATCGCGCGCCAGTCGGTGAGCCAGCCGGTGCAGACCGGGTTGAAGTCGATCGACTCGATGGTGCCGATCGGCCGCGGCCAGCGCGAGCTGATCATCGGCGACCGCCAGACCGGAAAGACTGCGGTCGCGATCGACGCGGTGATCAACCAGAAGGGTCAGAACATGACCTGCGTCTACGTCGCGATCGGCCAGAAGGCAAGCTCGATCAAGAACGTGGTGCGCGCGCTCGAACACGCCGGTGCGATGGAGTACACGATCGTCGTTGCCGCGTCGGCCTCCGAATCGGCGGCGATGCAGTATGTCGCGGCCTATTCGGGCTGCACGATGGGCGAGTATTTCCGCGACCGCGGCCAGGACGCGCTGATCATCTACGACGACCTCTCCAAGCAGGCCGTCGCCTATCGCCAGGTCTCGCTGCTGCTGCGCCGCCCGCCGGGCCGCGAGGCGTTCCCGGGCGACGTGTTCTATCTGCACAGCCGCCTGCTCGAGCGCGCCGCGCGCGTCAACGCCGACTACGTCGAGAAGTTCACGAAGGGCGAAGTCAAGGGCAAGACCGGGTCGCTGACCGCGCTGCCGATCATCGAGACCCAGGCCGGCGACGTGTCCGCTTTCGTGCCGACGAACGTGATCTCGATCACCGACGGCCAGATCTTCCTCGAGACGGCGCTCTTCAACGCCGGCATCCGGCCCGCGATCAACGCCGGCATCTCGGTGTCGCGCGTCGGCTCGTCGGCGCAGACCAAGCTGATCAAGTCGCTGTCGGGCGGCATCCGCACCGACCTCGCGCAGTACCGCGAGCTCGCCGCGTTCGCGCAGTTCGCGTCCGACCTCGACGAGGCGACCCGCAAGCAGCTCGACCGCGGCGCGCGCGTCACCGAACTGCTCAAGCAGGCGCAGTACTCGCCGCTGCCGATCAGCCTGCAGGCGGCGACGCTGTTCGCCGTCAACAAGGGCTTCATGGACGACGTCGACGTGAAGCAGATCCTCGCCTTCGAGCACGGCATGCAGCAGCACCTGAAGTCGAGCCACGCGGCGCTGCTCGCGAAGCTCGAATCCGAGCAGGCGATGGACAAGGCCGCCGAGGAAGAGCTGAGCGGCGCGATCGCGGCGTTCAAGAAGTCGTTCAGCTGACACCCCGCGACCTGCGACAAGGAGCACCGGCATGGCGGTAGGCAAGGAACTGCGCGGCAAGATCAAGAGCTTCGAGAATACGAAGAAGATCACGAAGGCGATGGAGATGGTCTCCGCGTCGAAGATGCGCAAGGCGCAGGACCGGATGCGCGCGGTGCGTCCGTACGCCGACAAGATCCGCAACATCACGGCCAACCTCTCGCGCGCGAATCCGGAATACCGCTCGCCGTACATGCGCAAGGTCGAGTCGCGCCAGCGCTCCGGCTTCATCGTCGTCACGACCGACAAGGGCCTGTGCGGCGGCCTGAACACCAACGTGCTGCGCGCGGTGACGAACCAGTTGCGCGATTCGCAGGCCGGCGGCGGCAGCGCGCAGGCAGTGGCGATCGGCAACAAGGGCTACGCGTTCCTGAACCGCATCGGCGTCAAGGTCGTGAGCCACGCGGTGCAGCTTGGCGACGCGCCGCTGCTCGAGCGGCTGATCGGCCCGGTGAAGGTCATGCTCGACGCCTTCGTCGCTGGCGAGATCGACGTCGTCTACCTCTGCTACACCCGTTTCATCAATACGATGAAGCAGGAGCCGGTGATCGAGCAGCTCCTGCCGCTCACGAGCGCCCACCTCGAGCAGACCGCGGCCGAGAAGGCGCAGTACGCCTGGGACTACATCTACGAGCCCGATCCGGCGGTCGTCATCAACGAGCTGCTGACGCGATATATCGAGGCGCTCGTATTCCAGGCAGTGGCCGAGAACATGGCGTCCGAGCAGTCGGCGCGGATGGTCGCGATGAAGGCGGCGACCGACAACGCCGGCAACCTGATCGCCGAGCTGCAGCTCATCTACAACAAGACCCGCCAGGCGGCGATCACGAAGGAATTGAGTGAGATCGTCGGCGGCGCGGCGGCCATCTCGGGCTGACGCGCGCACCCATCGAATACTGTTCTAAGGACTGAAGAAAATGGCACAAGGCAAGATCGTTCAGTGCATCGGCGCCGTGGTGGACGTCGAGTTCCCGCGCGATGAGATGCCGCGCGTCTACGACGCCCTCAAGCTCGACGGCACCGCGCTGACGCTGGAAGTCCAGCAGCAGCTCGGCGACGGCGTCGTGCGCACCATCGCGCTCGGCTCGTCGGACGGCCTGCGCCGCGGGCTGATGGTCAACAACACCGGCGCGCCGATCACGGTGCCGGTCGGCAAGGGCACGCTCGGGCGCATCATGGACGTGCTCGGCAACCCGATCGACGAGCGCGGCGACATCGACCAGACGCTCACCGCGTCGATCCATCGCAAGGCGCCGAGCTACGACGAGCTGTCGCCGTCGACCGAACTGCTCGAGACCGGCATCAAGGTCATCGACCTCATCTGCCCGTTCGCCAAGGGCGGCAAGGTCGGCCTCTTCGGCGGCGCCGGCGTCGGCAAGACCGTCAACATGATGGAACTCATCAACAACATCGCGAAGGCGCACTCGGGCCTGTCGGTGTTCGCCGGCGTCGGCGAGCGCACCCGCGAGGGCAACGACTTCTATCACGAAATGAGCGACTCCAAGGTCGTCGTCCAGGAGGATCTGAGCCAGTCCAAGGTGTCGATGGTCTACGGCCAGATGAACGAGCCGCCGGGCAACCGCCTGCGCGTCGCGCTGACCGGCCTCACGATCGCCGAATCGTTCCGCGACGAAGGCCGCGACGTGCTGTTCTTCGTCGACAACATCTACCGCTTCACGCTCGCCGGCACCGAGGTCTCGGCGCTGCTGGGCCGCATGCCTTCGGCGGTGGGTTACCAGCCGACGCTCGCCGAGGAGATGGGTCGCCTGCAGGAGCGCATCACCTCGACCAAGGTCGGCTCGATCACGTCGATCCAGGCCGTCTACGTTCCGGCCGACGACCTGACCGACCCGTCGCCGGCGACGACCTTCGCCCACTTGGACGCGACCGTCGTGCTGTCGCGCGACATCGCCTCGCTCGGCATCTATCCGGCGGTCGATCCGCTGGATTCCACTTCGCGCCAGGTCGACCCGCACGTCGTCGGCGAGGAGCACTACTCGACGACGCGCGCGGTGCAGGGCACGCTGCAGCGCTACAAGGAACTGCGCGACATCATCGCGATTCTCGGCATGGACGAACTCAGCCCCGAGGACAAGCTGGCGGTGGCCCGCGCGCGCAAGATCCAGCGCTTCCTGTCGCAGCCGTTCCACGTCGCCGAGGTCTTCACCGGCTCGCCCGGCAAGTACGTGCCGCTGAAGGAGACGATCCGCGGCTTCAAGATGATCATCAACGGCGAGTGCGATTCGCTGCCCGAGCAGGCCTTCTACATGGTCGGCACGATCGACGAGGCCTTCGAGAAGGCGAAGAAGATCCAATGACGCCTGCCCGTCGCGCCCTGGAGGACTGAAGCATGGCCACCCTACACGTCGACGTCGTCTCCGCCGAAGGCAGCATCTTCTCGGGCGACGCGAAGTTCGTCGCACTGCCGGGCGAGGAGGGCGAGCTCGGCATCCTGCCACGCCACACGCCGCTCATCACCCGCATCAAGCCGGGCGCGGTGCGCATCGAGCGCGCCGACAACGGCGAGGAGGAGTTCGTCTTCGTCGCCGGGGGCATCCTCGAAGTCCAGCCCGGCGCCGTGACGGTGCTTGCCGACACCGCGATCCGCGGCCGCGACCTCGACGAGGCGGCGGCCAACGAGGCCCGCAAGCGCGCCGAGGAAGACATCCGCAACGCGAAGAACGAAATCGACCTCGCGAAGGCGCAGGGCGAATTCGCCGCGATGGCGGCGCAGATCGCCGCGCTGCGCAAGTTCCGCCGCAGCAAGTAGCAGGCCGCGGCCGGCGCGCCGCACACCGGATACTCGAACCGGCCCCGTGCAGCGAAAGCCGCGCGGGGCTTGTCGCTTTCAGCGCACGACGAGCGCGTCCGGCAATTCGTTCGGGTTGCGCGCGCCTGCCGCGAGCGGGAAGTGCTCGCGCAGCGCCTGCGACACCGCATCCACCGCGGCTTCGAGCCCTTGCTCGAAGCGCCCGGCACGGAACGCCTCGCTCATGCCGGCGCTGATCGCCTGCCAGTGCGCCGCGCCGACATGCCGGTTCAGCCCGCGGTCGGCGACGATCTCGATCGAGCGATCGGCCAGCAGCAGGTAGATCAGCACGCCGTTGTTCGCCTCGGTGTCCCACACACCGAGCTTGCCGAACATCGCAAGCGCCCGCTCGCGCGCCGTCGCACCGCGCCACAGGTACGACAGCGGCAGTGACGCCTCGACGCAGATGCGGATCTCGCCGCTGTGCTCGAGCTCACTAGCCGCGACCCGCTGGCGCAGGCGCTCGATCGCGCTGGCGCCGAGCGCGCGGCGCGCGTCGG
>JACSRM010000032.1 GCA_014879745.1 Burkholderiaceae bacterium
TGTACACGCGCACGGCCTTCTTCGAACTTGCGTCGAACCTGGTGGGCCGGCATGCCGCCAGATCGTGCGCCATCGTGATGGCCGACATCGACCGCTTCAAGGCCATCAACGACACCCTCGGTCACGCCGCTGGCGATACGACGCTCGCGCACGCGGCGCGGCTCATCGCCGGGGCGGTTCGTCTTTCCGACATCGTCGGGCGCTACGGTGGCGAGGAGTTCTGCATCCTGCTGCCGGATTGCACCTCGCGGCAGGCCGGCGAACTCGCCGCGCGCCTGGTCGATGAAGCTGCACGCCAGAAGGTTCGCCACAGGGATGGCCTGTGCATCGAATACACGATCTCGGCGGGCTACGCTGCCGCCGACATCCCCGCCACACTCGACGATCCGACCGAGTTGTTGAGCGCACTGCTCGAACAGGCGGACCAGGCACTCTATCGGGCCAAGAACGAGGGCCGCAATCGTGCTGTCGCGGCACCGGAGCAAGTCATCCTGAATCCGGCAGTCAGGCCACGACCGCGGGTGTCGGAGGAGGCCTTGGCGGCCCGATGATCGGTGCGGTTCACTCGCCGATGTAACCCAGAAGACAGTCCCGGCAGGTCGAGGCCCTCGACCTGTCCCGCAGTGCTCTGACGTGCTGCAAGGCCGCGCCAGCACTGGCTCGGTGACCGATCAAGGCCGCACAACCGCGGGCTCTGGATTGAACCTGGAAACGGCAGTTGACCGCTGCGGATTCTCACGATCGCCGCGTGAACACAGACGTTTCAGGCTCCGTTCGAATTCACGTTTCAGGTTACTGCGCTACGCACTCGCCAGCACCGCGCTCGACGCGCCATGCGGCGTTGCTCCTTCTCGCAGGCACGAGCCTGCAGCGTCGTCGCGCCTTGCCTGACACGCCGATCACGGCACCGGCGAGCGCGTTCAACTGCCGTTTCCAGGTTGAATCTCGACACGGCCATTGTTACACTGCTGCGACTACACGACATGGTGAACACGATGAAGAACATCACCTTCAGCGCCGACGACCGTTTGATCGAGGCCGCGCGAGAGCAGGCCGCGGCGGACGGCACGACGCTGAACGAGCAGTTCCGCCGCTGGCTCGAGCAGTACGCGCGCAGGCGGCAGGCCGCCAGGGCGCTCGAGAGCATCGACCGCATGCGCGCCTACGTCCGCACCGGGGGGCGCAAGTTCACCCGGGACGAGATGAATGAGCGCTGACTTCTTCGACAGCAACGTCTTCGTCTACCTGTTCGACGAGACCGATGCCGCAAAGCACGCCGTCGCTCGCGGCCTGGTCGCCGATGCGCTTGCGCAAGGCACCGGCATCGTCAGCTTTCAGGTCGTGCAGGAAGTGCTGAGCGTGCTGACGCGCAAGCTGAAGGTCATCGCGCGCGCCGAAGATGCCGAATCCTTCATGCAGCAGACCCTGGTCCCGCTGTGGCAGGTGCAGCCCAGTCCCGAGCTGTACGCATCGGCGCTGGGCATCCAGCAGCGGCAGGGCTTTTCCTTCTACGACAGCCTCGTCGTCGCGGCCGCGTTGCAGGCCGGGTGTGGCCGCCTGTTCAGCGAAGACCTGCAGCACGGCCAGCGCATCGGCAGGCTGCGAGTCGAGAACCCGTTTCGAGCCTGACGCGGCACCGTCGCCCGAGCCCTGTTTTCCACGGCCGACTCGGCAGGCAGCGGATCGACCCGCCTTCGAGCTTGTCAAATCGCCCCGGCCGCGCGCAGCGCAGCGATCTCTGCGTGGCTGCAGCCGAGTTCGGCGAGGATCGCGTCGGTGTGCTCGCCGAGCGCCGGGACGGCGTCCATGCGCGGCGCGAAGGCGTCGCTCGATCCGGGCGGCAGCAGCGCGGGGATCGGCCCGGCGGGGGTGGCTACCTCGGTCCAGCGGGCGCGGGCTTCGAGTTGCGGGTGGCACCAGACGGCGTGCATGTCGTTGATGTGGGCGTTGGCGATCTGCGCCGCGTCGAGCCGTGCGATCACCTGTCCGGCGTCGAGCGCGCCGAAAACCTCGCCG
>JACSRM010000031.1 GCA_014879745.1 Burkholderiaceae bacterium
ACGCAGCGAGTTTCGCGGCGGGCCACGAGACCGAGTACCGCAGGGGAGTCGACGCAGTCGACCGCCTCACCGAAGCGCCGCGGGCGCCCCGCACGGCCCTTTGCAGGCTCGGGTGCCAGCAAGCTGGGGCTGACCCGACCTCTGTACGGTCGATCGCGCAGCCGGATCAGGCCGGCGCCGGTAACGCAACGGTGCGCCGCACCCGCCGCACGCTGAACGCATTGACGATCAGCACACCCTGCAGCACCGCGAGCGCGAGGAATACCGACGCGTACTGCTGCAGGTCCATCAGGTGGCCGATGAGCAGCGGGATGACGGCCTGGCCGATGTCGAGCCCCGAGTAGACGACGCCATAGACGCGGCCCGTCGCGTTGTCGGGCGCGGCGCGCTTGACGATGATGTCGCGCGACGGCCCAGCCGTGCCGGTGACGAAGCCCATCACGCCGAACAGCACCGGCACCATGATCGACGGCATCGCGACGTAGCCGAGCGCGAGCGCGACGATCGCCGCGACGCCGAAGCCGAAGCCGACGATGCGTTCGCTGCGCTCGTGGTTGGACGCCATGAAGCCGCCGGCGACCATGCCGCCCGCGCTGCACACCATGTAGACGGTGAGGCACATCGCCGCCAGTTCGGCAGGCACCGCGTGCAGCCGCCCGGCCGCCGCCGGCGCGAAGCTCTGGATCACCGACAGCGCGCCGGCGTAGAAGAAGAAGAAGCCGAAGCACATCCAGACCGCCGGGATGCGAAGGAAGTCGAGCCTGCCTTCGACCGCGAGGCCTCCTTCGGCCACCTTCGGCGCCGGCGGCAGCGGTTCCAACTCGAGGTGGCGCCGGAACGCGACGAGCACCGCGAGCACCGCGAAGACGAGCACCGCCGCGCTCGCGAGCGCGACGCGCCACGAGAACGCAACCGTGATCGGCACCAGCACCGCCGGCGCGAGCGCCCAGCCGAGGCTGCCGGTGATGCCGTGCACGCTGTAGGCGTGGCCGAGGTGTTCCTTCGCGACCTTGCGGTTGATGAGCGAATAGTCGACCGGGTGGAACACGCCGTTGCCGATGCCGGCGACGACCGAGAACGCGGCGAGCATTGCGTAGCTCGTGCTCGCCGCGTAGCCGACAGCGGCGACGCCGATCAGCGCGAGGCCGGCGATCAGCACCGGGCGCGGGCCGAAGCGATCGACCCAGAAGCCCGACAGCGTCTGGATCACGCACGAGACGACGAAGAAGATCGTCAGCAGGAAGCCGAGTTCGGCGAAACCGACGCCGAACGCGTCCTTCAGCCACGGAAAGAGCGGCGCGAGCAACAGTTGGCTGAAGTGGCTGATGCTGTGCGCGCCGCCAACGAGCGCGACGAGCTTGGCGTCGCGCCGCCACGGCGCCGCGGAAGGCGAAGCGGATTGCATGGCCCCACTGTAGAGGCGGCCCGCGCGGCGCAGTTACGATAGTGCGCCAAGTTCTATCGAGATCCAGCCAAGTGCCACGCCGCGTCACGACGAAACCTTCGCCGCCGCAGCGCGTCCGCCGCGCGATGCGCGCGCCGACCGACGCCGCGCGCTTCGCGCCGACGCCCGCGCGCCCGGTGCGCGCGCACACCCAGTTCGTCGAACCCGACACTGACATCGCGCCGCACAGCCACCCCTGGGCGCAAGTCGCGATCGCCGCCTCTGGCGTCGCCCGCATCACGGCCGCCGACGCGACCTATTTCGTCCCCGCCTGGCGCGCGATCTGGATCCCGCCCGGCGTCGAGCACGTCGTCAGCGTCGTCGAGGCGGCCGAACTGCTGACCGTCTACGTCCTGCCGCAGGACGGCCGCGCCGCGCCGGTCGCGGGTTCGGCATCGGACTGGACGCGCTGCCGCGTGCTCGAAGTCACGCCGCTGTTGCGCGAACTCGTGCTGCGGCTCGACACCGCCGACGACAGCCACGCCCCGCGCGTCGCAGCGTGGCTCGCGCGCGAACGGCGCCTGAGCGAACTCGTCCTCGACGAACTCGACCACGCCGCGCCGGTGCG
>JACSRM010000030.1 GCA_014879745.1 Burkholderiaceae bacterium
GCAAGCCGACGCCGAGCGGGTGCTCAAGCAGAACTTCCCGAACAGCAAATTCATCGACGGCGGCCTCGGTCGGCGCCAGTCGGCGTGGTGGCACTTCTGGTGATTCGCGTCGCGCCGTGAATCAGGCGCCCGGCGTCCAACCCGGGCCAAGCTGCCGGGTCCGGGGCAGGGTTCCTACCGCATCTCGAACAGCTCCTGGTGAAAGCGCTCCGGCGGCAGACCGTGCGCCAGCAGATCGGCACGCAAGGCTTGGCCGAACGCCGACGGCCCGCAGAACCAGATGCTCGCGTCGGCCCAGCCCCGCACCGCGGCGCGCAGGCGGGCGCCGTCGAGCCGGCCGTCGCTGGCGTCGACGAGCAGATGCAGCTTCACCCCCGCGGCGCGCGCATCGGCATCGAGCTTGGCGAGCGCCGCGGGGTCAGCCACGGCGGTCGGGTGGAACAGATCTATCGCTGTGTCGTGTTTCGCTGCGGCGAGCTGCTTCATGCGTGCGACGAACGGCGTGATGCCGATGCCGGCGCCGATCCAAACCTGGTGCTTCGAACCGTCGTCGAAATCGAAGCAGCCATAGGGGCCTTCCACCGTGACCGCCAGCCCCGGCTTCAGGTGCTCGCGAAGGCGCCGCGTGTGGTCGCCCAGCGCCTTGGTGATGAAGGTGATGCGGCCGTCCCGCGGGTTCCACGCCGAGGCGATGGTGTAGGGGTGCGCGCCCTCGCGCGGTTGCGAGGTGACGAATGCGAACTGACCGGCGGCATGCCCGGGCCAGCCCGGTTCGAGCGCGATGCGCGACTCGATCACGTCGAGTGCCGGGTAGTGCTGCAGCCATTCGACCGTGCCGCCCACCTTGCGCCCGGCGCCGATGCGGCCAGTGAGCGCGAGCAGCGCGGCCACGCTGCCGACGGCCAGCAGCACCGCCAGCAGCCAGCCGATCGGCTGGCGCCAATAGTCGAACTTGACGAGCACCATCGCGTGCCAGGCCAGCACCAGAAATGCGGCCGCGAGCAGGGTGTGCGTCCTGGCGAACAGGTGGTACGGGAAACGCTTCACGAGCGCCAGCACGATCAGCAGCGCCGCGGCATAGAAGGCCCACTCGCCGAGCGTCTCTGCCAGGCCACGCTGGCTGCCGAAGAAGGCCTCGATCGCAGCGCGCTGCGAGTCGTCCGGCCGCGGACCGCGTTGCGGCCGCGCAAGCCAGCCCCAGCCGACCATCCACTTCGTGCCTTGGGCCCACCACCAGTGCAGCACCGAACTCGCGAGCGCCGCGATGCCCAACCACTTGTGCAGGCGGTACATCTTGTCCAGCCCGCCCAGACGCGGTTCGAGCCAGCGCGGCCGCAGCGCGAGCAGCATCGCCAGACTCATCGAGCCGATGGCGATGATGCCGGTCCACTGCACGAATACCGCGCGGAACGAAAACCAGGTGAACGGCTGCGGCAACGCGGTATCGGCGAGCAGCCACAGACCTGTGAGGACCGCTAGCGCGGCGAAGAAGAAGATGCGGATCGGGTTCAAGCTCGGCCCTTGCGCTGCGATGCGATCTGCCGGAGCGTACGCCGCTTCGGCGCGGCGCGGCGATGCGCGCGGCACCTCTTCGCACCGCGCGCGCAAGGCCATGGTCCGCCGCAGGCCACGCGCTGCCGGTACCGTGTCCGCATGACGGCGCGCGCAGCCATCACCGCCGCAGTTGCACCAGCCACTCCAGCGCCTCGCCTTCGTTCGCGACGCGCGTCATCGGCGGCAGCGCTTCGCGCAGGCGGCGGCCGTAGTTCATGCCGGCCAGGCGCGGGTCGCAGACGACGAGCAGGCCACGGTCGGATTCACTGCGGATGAGTCGCCCGGCGCCCTGCTTGAGCGAGACCGCCGCCTCTGCGACGAAATAGTCGGCGAACGCGTTGCGGCCCTCGGCCTCGAGCCTTTTCACGCGCGCCTCGACGAGCGGGTCGTTCGGCGGCGGAAACGGCAGCTTGTCGATCAGCACGCATTGCAGCGCGTCGCCGCGCACGTCGATG
>JACSRM010000029.1 GCA_014879745.1 Burkholderiaceae bacterium
GATGATCGAAAGCATCAACAGGGCCACCGCCAGCAGGCCTTTCTTCGACATCGGCGCGCGCCGGCGTTCGGCGACATCCGGGATGCCGGGTTCACCCGGCAGCGGTTCGATCTTGTTGCCGTCGGGGCTGCCGAGGTCGGCACGATCTACAGGCTCAAGAGGATCAGTCATGATGTCGCTCCTCTGAAGCGCCGCGGGGACCAGGTGTGTTGACCTCGGCCTTCATCACCCGCCGCACGCCCGGAACAGTCGTTCCGTCGTCGGGCGGCACGCCGTCGAGGTCGAAAGCTTCGTTCCAGACGCCGACCACCGCCATGCCGGCGCGAAGCATCAGCCGCCGGCTCACACGGTCGACCACCAGCAGGTCGTCTTCCATGCGGCTGTTGACGATGGTTTCGCTGCCATCACCGAGCACGCCGAACACGGCAGGCACCTCGCGATTCCCGGGGAAGCGGAAATACGTGAAGCGTCCGTCGTCGAAGATCAATGTCGGCACGATGTCTTCCGAGTCGCTGCCTACCGCAATCGAATAGCTCGAGTTCATCAGCTCAGGCTTGGCCTGAAGCCGCACGGCAACCAGTTCCTGCGGCGATGGCGGTGGTGGCACGGGCGGCAGGGCAGGCTGCGCCAGCGATTCACGGACGGCCAAGCGTGCCGAGGCGACAGTTGGCGCAGCAGGCGCCTTCACCACCAGCCGATACACCGGCGGTCTCGGATCGTTGTCCGCAAGCACCACGAACCGAAACGAGTGCGTGCGCCGGTCGGTGACAACGGCCAACGTGTTCGCGGCGGTTGCGGTGCTCTTCGCCTTGACGAACAGGGTGCGCCCGCCCGACTGCGCGGCAATGCACCACGCTGCATCGGCCTTGGCGCAATCACCACCGAGTCCCGCCGCGACATCGGTGATGACCTCGCCCGGATCGAGTACCACCAGCGTCACCACGCCTCGCTTGACCGGTACCGTGACGACAGCAGCAGGGTCGTACAGCACCTCGCGAAGTCTTAGATCCGGGCCATCCGCGCCGGCCGCCGATGCCGACGCGGCGAACAACATCATCAGCCAATGCATCGGTCGGCAGCTCACGGCTTGGCTCCCGCGGCCGGCGTATTGATCTCGGGATCCGAGCGATACGCAGTGACGACAAAGCCGAACGGGTTCTCCAGCCGGTCACGCTCCTTTGCCAGCACCTTCGGTTGGTACTCGAAGACCACGCTGGCCACATGCCGCGTCGTTACATCGGGCACGCTGCGTTCGGTGAGGCGCAGGACCTTGTCATAGGTCACCGTGGCCTCACCACGGTTGCCCTTGCGGCCGGCGGCGGCTAGGCGCACGCCGACGACGTTGATGCGCCATTCTTCGCTGGCGCCCACCTTTTTCTGCCGGGCGCTGTCGCCTTCGAACTGGCGGTTGTAGTCGGCGAACACCGCCGGCACCGCCATACGCGCCACCTGGTCGAAGTCGCGTTGCAGGAACATCCAGCTGTACCCCTCCCGCGCTCGCACGAAGGCGGCCAGGTTGTGCTTGTCCAGCGCCTCCATCGGCGGAATCGACTCGACGCTCAGGCGCTGCTGGATGGTGGCTTCGCCGGTGACCCGGTCCACGACGATGGGGATTTCGACCACGCGCCGCAGCGGGCCCTGCACGAACACTGCCGCGATTCCGACCAGGCCCAGCATCAGTCCAGCCACCGCCACCCACCAGGCGCGGCGCTCCGACCGTTCGAGCATCAAGGCGCGGTCGACCTCCCAGATACGGTTGGCGTCTTGCGCCCAATCTGGTTCGACGAACGCGTCACCCGCACCAGTAGCAGGCAATGCAGCGGCTTGACCCGGCCCCAGGCCGGGTTGCAAAACAGCACTCATGATTCCTCCGCGCTAAGGTAGGTAGTCGGCTATCCGACCCGTGCGGCCGAGCATCTGGTACTGCCGCTCTCGGTCACGCGATCGCGCGATGCGCTCTTCGCTGTCGGCCATGCCTTGCAGCATCTGCACCTGCGACATC
>JACSRM010000028.1 GCA_014879745.1 Burkholderiaceae bacterium
GATGTCGCAGGTGCAGATGCTGCAAGGCATGGCCGACAGCGAAGAGCGCATCGCGCGATCGCGTGACCGCGAGCGACAGTACCAGATGCTCGGTCGCACGGGTCGGATAGCCGACTACCTACCCTAGCGCGGAGGAATCATGAGTGCTGTTTTGCAACCCGGTCTGGGGCCGGGCCAGGCCGCTGCATTGTCTGCCGCAGAACGTAGTGAAGCGTTCCTCGAGCAGGACCGGGCACTGGACGCCAACCGCGTCTGGGAGGTCGACCGCGCCTTGATGCTCGAGCGCTCCGAGCGCCGTGCCTGGTGGGTGGCAGTTGCCGGGCTCATGCTGGGCTTGATCGGCATCGCCGCGGTGTTTGTGCAAGGTCCGCTGCGGCGCGTGGTCGAGATCCCGATCGTCGTGGACCGGGTCACCGGCGAAGCCACCATCCAGCAGCGCCTGAGCGTCGAGACGATCCCGCCAATGGAGGCGCTGGACAAGCACAACCTGGCCACCTTCGTGCGGGCCCGCGAGGGCTACAGCTGGATGTTCCTCCAACGCGACTTCGACCAGGTTGCGCGCATGGCGGTGCCGGCAGTGTTCGCCGACTACAACCGCCAGTTCGAAGGCGACAACGCCCGGCAGAAGAAGGTGGGTGCCAGCGAGGAATGGCGCATCAACGTCGTCGGCGTGCGCCTGGCCGCCGCCGGCCGCAAGGGCAACAAGGGTGAAGCCACGGTGACCTACGACAAGGTTCTGGGCCTAACCGAACGCAGCGTGCCGGACGTGACGACGCGGCATGTGGCCAGCGTGGTCTACGAATACCAACCGAAGGTGCTGGCGAAGGAGCGGGACCGACTGGAAAACCCGTTCGGCTTTGTCGTCACTGCGTATCGCTCGGATCCCGAGATCAACACGCCGCCCGCGGGAGCCAAGCCATGAACTGCCGAAGGCTGCATTGGCTCGTGCTGTTGTTCGCCGCGTCGGCATCGGCGGCCCGCGCGGACGGCCCGGACCCAAGACTTCGCGAAGTGCTGTACAACCCTGCCGCCGTCGTGACAGTGCCGGTCAAGCGAGGCGTGGTGACGCTGGTAGTACTCGATCCGGGTGAGGTCATCACCGACGTCGCGGCGGGACTCGGTGGCGACTGCGCCAAAACCGACGCGGCGTGGTGCATTGCCGCGCAGTCGGGCGGGCGCACCCTGTTTGTCAAGGCGAAGAGCACCGCCGCCGCCGCGAACACGTTGGCCGTTGTCACCGACCGGCGCACGCACTCGTTCCGATTCGTGGTGTTGGCGGACAACGACCCGAGACCGCCGGTGTATCGGCTGGTGGTCAAGGCGCCTGCTGCGCCAACTGCCTCGGCACGCTTGGCCGTCCGTGACTCGCCGGCACAGCCTGCCCTGCCGTCCGTGCCACCACCGCCATCGCCGCAGGAACTGGTTGCCGCGCGGCTTCAGGCCAAGCCTGAGCTGATGAACTCGAGCTATTCGATCGCTGTAGGCAGCGACTCGGAAGACATCGTGCCGACGCTGGTCTTCGACGACGGACGCTTCACGTATTTCCGCTTCCCAGGGAATCGCGAAGTGCCCGCCGTGTTCGGCGTGCTCGGTGATGGCAGCGAAACCATCGTCAACGGACGCATGGAAGACGACCTGCTGGTGGTCGACCGCGTCAGCCGGCGGCTGATGCTTCGCGCTGGCATGGCGGTGGTCGGTGTCTGGAACGAGGCCTTCGACCTCGACGGCGTGCCACCCGACGGCGGAACCACCGTGCCGGGCGTACAGCGCGTGATGAAGGCCGAGGTCAACGCACCTGGTCCCCGCGGCGCGTCAGAGGAGCGACATCATGACTGACCCTCTTGAGCCTGTAGATCGTGCCGACCTCGGCAGCCTCGACGGCAACAAGATCGAACCGCTGCCGGGTGAACCGGGCATTCCAAATGTCGCGGAACGCCGGCGCGCGCCGATGTCGAAGAAAGGCCTGCTGGCGGTGGCCCTGTTGATGCTTTCGATCATC
>JACSRM010000295.1 GCA_014879745.1 Burkholderiaceae bacterium
ACCGAGCCGGTGATCCAGGCGATCTACGAGACGCTCGCGCGCGACGAGGCGCGCCACGGCGGCGCCTACTTGCGCTACATGAAGCGCGCGCTCACCCGCTTCGGCGACGAGGCGCGGGCGGCGTTCGCCAAGGTCGGCGTGCTGATGGCGAGCGCGCGGCGCACCGCGCAGGCGCTGCATCCGACCAATCTGCACGTCAACCAGTCGCTCTATCCGCGCGATACGGTCCAGAGCCGCCTGCCCGATCCGCAGTGGCTCGAACAATGGCTCGATCATCAGATCCGGTTCGACGGCGTCTGGGAAGGCAAGGTCGTCGAGCGCATCCTGCACAACCTGTCGCTGCTGATGGAACGCAGTTTCGCCAGCGTCCAGGATCTCAACCGCTATCGCAAGGACGTGACGCGAACGCTGGGCGCCGTCGCTCAGCCGGCCTGAGCCGGCAGCCGCATCGACCGGCGTCGGGTCAACGTGCGCCGCGCCATGCGCGTTGGGTGGAGGTGTGCCGGGCCGGGCGGACCCGCCGGCCCGGCGTGTGATGGAGCGCGCGAATGCACGATGCCCTGAGTTCGCTTGCCAGACGCTGGCGATTGCTCGCCCTCCTGCTGCTCGCACTGGCGGCTGCGCTGACCAATGTGGCCTCGCGTGCGCAAACGGCGGCGCCGCCCTTCGATCAGCAGACGCTGGACGAGCTGCTCGCGCCGATCGCGCTCTACCCGGACGCGCTGCTGACGCAGGTGCTGATCGCATCGACCTACCCGCTCGAAGTGGTGCAGGCGGCGCGCTTCGTCGATCGCAACCGCGACATGGCGCCCGACGCGCTGGCTGCCGCCGCCGAGACGCAGCCGTGGGACCCGAGCGTCGTCGCGCTGGTGCGGTTTCCGTCGGTCCTCGCGATGATGGACGACAAGCTCGACTGGACGCAAAAGCTCGGCGACGCCTTCGTCGCCCAGCAGGCCGCCGTGATGGACACCGTGCAGGCGCTGCGCGCGAGGGCGCAGGCGGCCGGCAACCTCAGCAGCAACCCGCAGCAGACCGTCGTCGTGCAGGATCGGATCATCGTCATCGAACCGGCGCAGCCGCAGATCGTCTATGTGCCGTTCTTCGATCCGAGGTTCGTCTACGGCAGCTGGTGGTGGGGAACGCCGCCGCGCTGGGTCTGGGCGCCGCCGCCATGGCATCGGCCGCCGGGCTGGGTGCCGGGCTGGGGCCCGGGATGGGGCCCGGGCATCGGATGGGGCCGGCCGGTCGGCGTGCCGCCGTGGGTCTGGCACGGCCGCGGCCCGAACTGGCACGACCGCAATATCGTGATCAACAACAATACGATCATCGTCAACAACCGCGGACCCCAGGTCTGGGTTCCCGACCCCGGGCAGCGGCGCGGGGTCTCCAGGCCGGGCGGGCGCGAGGCGTTCGCGCCGAGCCCCAACCTTCCCGGGACGACGAACGGATGGCCCGGCGCGGGGCCCGGGTCGCGCCCAGCACCCATTCTTCCCGGCTCGATGACCGGCAACCCGATGATGGGCAGGCCGCCGCCCGCGAGCGCCGGACCGAGGCCGGGAACCCGTCCGACGCCGCCTCGCCCCGCTGCCGGCGGCAATGGCGCCCAGCCGCATCCCGCTCCCGGTGCCCCGGCGCCGGGCCCCGGCACGCAGCCGCCCAGACCGAACGGATCGCCGCCGCCCGGGGCGCCGCCAGCCGCGCGCCCCGCGCCGCGGCCGGCAGCGCCGCCCGCCACGGCAGTCGCGCCGGCCGACGCGCCGCGCCCTGCGCCGGCCGCGCGCGGCAGCGCGGATCGGGATTCCGGGTCGCGCCCCGGAACATCGTCTCCGCCGCGCGCGATGCCGTAACGCCGGCCACGCGTCGCCTGCCTGCGACCGCGACCGCAACCGCACAGGGGCGGCGCCGCAGAGTGCCGCGATCGTCAGCCCTTCGCAGCCGCTGCGAGTTGCGCCTGACCCGCCTTGCGATCGGCGTCGACCTTCTGCGCACTCGGCCGCTGGCCGATCAGCGCGGTGTAGGCCTTCCAGTCGACGCCGCCCGCCGCGAGCAAGTCCTCGCCGAGCACGATGCGGCTCGCGAGCGCGACGAGCGGCAGGCTGACGTAGGCGGCGCAATCGGCCTGCGTGAACGCGTCGCCGCCGACATACGGTGCGAACTTCGCGAGCCGCTTGAAGCCGGCGATATTGCGGACGAGTTCCTTGCGGATGCGCTCCTTGTTCGCGTCGGACAGCGCCGCGCCGCCGAAGAAGGCCTGGCCGTAGAGCTGGCGCGCGACGAGTTCGAGGTGCAGGTCGATGAAGGTCGTGAGCTCGTGCAGTTTGGCGCGCTCCCAGGCGTCCGCCGGCAGCAGCGGCGGTGTCGGGAAGGCCGCTTCGAGGTAGCCCAGGATCGCCTCGCTCTCGCACAGCGCGCCGCGCTCGGTGCGGATGAAGGGCACCTTGCCCAGCGGCGTGCAGGCGAGCACGGCCTCGTCGCGGCTGCCGGTCTTGCAGACTTCCTCGGTGAACGGCACGCCCTTCTCGAGCAGCGCGAGCTTGACCTTGTTGTAGTAGTTCGAAATCGTGATGCCGCAAAGCGTGATCATGGCGCGCGTCTCCGTCGGTGGCCGAGGTTGGGGGATGAAGCGCCGCAGTCTATGCCGCAACGCGCGATGACGGCTGCCGCGCAGGCGACAATCGGCGGTGGCCGACTTTCTCGACAAGCTGTGTACGCGCGACGAACTCGCGGCGCGCCTGCGTGCGCTGGCGCGGCCGGTCGTCTTCACGAACGGCGTCTTCGATATCCTGCACCGCGGCCACGTGAGCTATCTCGCCGCGGCGCGCGCGCTCGGCGCGAGCCTGGTCGTCGGCCTCAACAGCGACGCATCGGCGCGCGGCCTCGGCAAGGGGCCGGATCGGCCGCTGAACGCCGAGGCCGACCGCGCCTGCGTGCTCGCCGCGCTCGAAAGCGTGAGCCTCGTGACGCTGTTCGACGAGCCGACGCCGATCGCGCTGATGCGGCTCGTGCGGCCCGACTGCTACGTCAAGGGTGGGGACTACGATATCGAAATGCTCGAAGAGACGCATCTCGTGCGAAGCTTCGGCGGCCAGGCACGCTCGATCGCCTTCGTCGACGGCTACTCGACGAGCGCGCTCGTCGCGCGCATCCGCGGCGCGGCAAGCGCGGGCGGTGGCGCGACCGTGTGAACGACGAACCGACCTGCGACTCGATCCCGGCAAGGAGCGCATGCATGACACCGGCCGCACTCAAGATCATTCACGACGAGCACGCCGCGCTGGCGGTCATGCTGCGCACGATGGGCGTGCTGCTTGCCGCCTATCGCAAGCACGGCACGCCGCTCGACTTCACGCTGTTTCGGGCCATGCTCTTCTACGTCGACGAGTTTCCGCAGCGCCTGCATCATGCGAAGGAGTCGGACCTGCTCTTTCCGCTCCTGCGCGAGCGCGTGCCGGCGCTCGGCCCGGTGCTCGACCGGCTGACGAGCGACCATCGCAGCGGCAGCGCGGCGATCCGCGATCTCGAGCATGCGCTGCTCGGCTTCGAGATGATGGGCGAGGCGCGCCGTCCGGCGTTCGAACAGGCGCTCGAGACCTACGTCGCCTTCTGTCTCGAACATATGCGCATCGAGGAGACGCAAGTGCTGCCGGTGGCCGAACAGGTGCTGCGCAGCGACGATTGGGCGACGCTCGACGCCGCATTCCGCGAGAACCGCGATCCGCTCACCGGCCACGCGCCGGCCGACGACTATCGCGAGCTGTTCACCCGCATCGTCGACAAGGTGCCGGCGCCCTTCGGCCTGGGGCCGGCGCTTTGACTTCGATGACGCGGCTGTCCGCCGCCGGCGCGCCGCCTCGACCGGCTCCGCGCGCGGCGCCGTGACGATCCGCGCGCTGATCCTCGCCGCCGGCCGCGGCGAACGCATGCGCCCGTTGAGCGACGCAACGCCCAAGCCGCTGCTCGCGGTGCGCGGCCGGCCGCTGATCGAGTGGCATCTGCTCGCCCTCGCGCGCGCCGGGGTGCGCGAGGTCGTCGTCAATACCGCCTGGCTAGAGGACCGGATCGTCGCCGCCCTCGGCGACGGCGCGCGCTTCGGCGTCTCGCTGCGCTATTCGCTCGAAGGGCGCGACCACGGCGGTGCGCTCGAGACGGCCGGCGGCATCGCGACCGCCCTGCCGCTGCTGGTCGATGCCCCATCCGACTGCTTCTGGCTCGTCTCCGCCGATATCCATGCGCCCGGCTTCGACTTCGATCCCGGGCGCGCCGCAGCCTTCGCTGCCGGCGACGACCTCGCGCACCTCTGGCTCGTGCCCAACCCGCCCTACCACGCGCAGGGCGATTTCGCGCTCGACGCCGGCGGGCGCGTCACGCGCAGTGCCGTCGCACGGCCCTGGACCTACGCCAATATCGCGCTGTGCCGCCCGGCGCTCGTCGAAGGCGTCGGCGCGGGCCAGCGTGCGGCGCTCGGCCCGCGCCTGTTTGCGGCGGCGGACGCCGGCCGGCTCGGCGGCGAGGTGCTGCGCGGCGAGTGGCACAACGTCGGCACGCCGCAGGATCTGGCGCAGCTCAAGCCGCCAGGCTGAGCGTCGCGGCGTCGATACGCTCCAGAACCTCGGGCGTCAGCTTCGGGGTCAGCGCGAGCGCGCCGAGGTTGTCCTGCAACTGCGCGATCCTGGAGGCGCCGAGGATCACGCTGCTGACGCGCGGGTTGCGGTTCGCCCAGGCGATCGCGAGCTGGGCGACGTTGCCGCCAAGCTCGCGCGCGATCGGCACGAGGCTGGCGACGGCATCGTTCTTCGCACTGTCGGTCAGGTTCTTGACCAGAAAGCCCATATTCTCGAGCGCGCCGCGGCTGCCGGGCGGCACGCCAGCGCGGTATTTTCCGGTCAGCAATCCGCTCGCCAGCGGGCTCCAGATCGTGAGGCCGAGGCCGATATCGTCGTACAGCCGTGCATATTCCTGCTCGACGCGCGTGCGGTGGAAGAGGTTGTACTGCGGCTGCTCCATCACCGGCTTGTGCAGGTGGTGGCGATCGGCGATATCCCACGCGGCGCGGATATCGGCTGCCGGCCATTCGCTCGTGCCCCAGTAGAGCGCCTTGCCCTGAGTGATCATGTCGCTCATCGCCCACACCGTCTCCTCGACCGGCGTCGCCGGGTCGGGCCGGTGGCAATAGACGAGGTCGATGAAGTCGAGCCCCATGCGCGCGAGCGAGCCGTCGATCGCCTGCATCAAGTATTTGCGGTTCAGCGTATCGCGGCGGTTGACGGTATTGCCGTCGCGCTCGAGCCCCCAGTAGAACTTGGTCGAGACGACATAGTTCAGCCGCGGCCACTTCAGCGCCTCGAGCGCCTCGCCCATCACGACCTCGCTCCTGCCGAGCGCATAGGCCTCGGCGTTGTCGAAGAAATTGACGCCGGCGTCCATCGCGGCGGCGAGCATCTCGATGGCCGCCTTCACATCGACCTGGTTGTGATACGTGACCCAGGAGCCGAGCGAGAGCTCGCTCACTTTCAGGCCGCTGCGGCCCAGACGACGGTATTGCATGGCTTCCTCGCAGGAGTGGCAAAGACCGCGAAAGCCTAGCGGAACTCGCCTTCGCGTGCCGGCTCAAGTGCGCCGCTGCGGCGCCGATACAGCTCCGATGGCGAACCCCATGCGCGCTCGCTGATGGCGCAAACCCTGGACTGGAGCTCGCGCGCGGATCTGCTTGGCGCAGCCGCGGCGGTCGCCATGCTGGCGTCGTTCGCGATGCTTGGCCTGCTGCGGGTTCGGGCGCATGCCGAACCCGGCGTGCGCCTGCGGCGCCAGTTCAGTGCCGCGCTCGCGCTCGCCACCGGGCTGCTGTCGTCGCAGTTCATCCTGCTGTCGGGCCAGGCGTTGCCGGCCTCGGCGGCGTTCGGCATCCCGACCCTGCTCGCCGCCTTCGCACTCGCCGCCGTTGCCGGCCTGGCGGTGCAGCCGCTGGCCACGCAAACGTCACCGGTCCGGCGCTGGGGCGTGGCGGGCGCCTCGAGCGCGGCGCTGTGCGGCGCGTCGCTGCTTGCGCTGCAATCGCTCGCGGTCGAGCCGCGGGTGACATGGCACGCCGCGCCGATCGGCGTCGCCTTTGTCCTGGGCACGCTCGGCATCGGTGCCGTGCTTGCGCCGTCGTTCGTGGCAGGCGCCGGACGCCAGCGTTCGACGCTCGCCGCGCTGCTGCTCGGGGTGACGCTCGCCGTCGTGAACGTGGAGCTGCTGCGCGCCGCCGAACTGGCCGCCGGTGCGGCGGCCGATCCGAATGCCGCGAATCTGATCGGCAGCGAGGCGTTGACGATTCTTGCGCTGCTCGGCGGCCCGGCAGTGCTTGCGCTGCTGCTGCTTGCCGCCGTGATCGAAGACCGCTTCAGCGGCCTGCTCGCGAATGCGCGCGAGGAAGCCGAGCGCGCCGCCTATACCGATCCGCTGACCCGGCTGCCGAATCGCCTGATGTTCGAGGAGCGCCTCAGGCGCGCCGCGTCGCGTGCCGACCGTGCCGATCAAAGCCTCGCGCTGCTCTTCATCAACCTCGATGGCTTGAAGGGCATCAACGAGCATTTCGGCCAGCATATCGGCGATGCGCTGCTGCGCGTCGTCGGCAAGCGCCTGAGCGCGCAGTGCACCGAGCGTGAAGTGCTGGCGCGTGCCGGCGGCGACGAATTCCTGCTGCTGATCGGCGCCAACCCCGATCCCGAGGCCGCTGCGGCGCGCGCCGGCGTGCTGCTTGCCGATCTGGCCCGGCCGTGCCGGATCGAGGAGCGCGAACTCGCGATCTCGGCCTCGATCGGCATCGCGATGTACCCCGAGCACGGCGCGCTGTCGCGCCTCATCCCGCACGCCGCGGCGGCGCTGAGCGCGGCCAAGCACCAGGGCGGCGCGACGCACTGCTTCTTCGACGCCAGCATGCTCGGCGGCAAGCGCGACGAGATGGAGCTGCTGCGCGATCTGCGCCTGGCGAGCGAGCGTGGCGAGCTCGAACTCTTCTACCAGCCCAAGATCCACGCGCCGAGCGGCGAGATCACCGGCGTCGAGGCCTTGATGCGCTGGAACCACGCGCAGCGCGGCACGGTCAGCCCGGAGGTCTTCATCCCGCTCGCCGAACGCTACGGGCTGATCCACGCGATCGGCAACTGGCTGATCGACGAGTCGTGCCGCCAGATCCGCGCCTGGCGCAACCAGGGCCTGCGGATGCGGGTCGCGATCAACCTGTCGGTGCACCAGCTGCGCCAGCCCGATCTCGCCCGGCGCATCGGCGCCGCGCTGCAGCGCAACCGGCTCGACGCGCAGGTGCTGACCTGCGAGATCACCGAAACCGTCGCCACCGACGACAGCCACGACGCGCACGGCGTGATCGACGAGCTCGCCGCGCTCGGCGTGCACCTGTCGATCGACGATTTCGGCACCGGCTACTCGAACCTCGGCCGCCTGCGCAAGCTGCCGGCCGAGGAACTCAAGATCGACCGCGGCCTGGTGCTCGACCTGGCGACGAGCGACGACGCGCACGCGATCGTCGATGCCGTCGTCAAGCTCGCCCACGCGCTCGGCCTGAAGGTCGTCGCCGAAGGCGTCGAGACCGAGACCCAGCAGCAGCTGCTGCGCGCGCTCGGCTGCCACGAACTGCAGGGCTATCTGTTCGCCAAGCCGATGTCGGCGCGCGCCCTCGCGCAATGGGCGATGAAGCAGGAAGGCCCGCGCGCGCTCGACTTTCGCGCCTCGCTGTTCGGCGAGACGCGCGCCGTCGAACTCACCTGAGCCGCGCGCGGGCGGCGCGGCCAAAGCCCGCGCCGGCACCTGTGCGCGGCGCCCTTCCTACAATGGCGCATGAGTCGCGAAAGAGGGGCCCCGCGCAGCGGGGATCGAAGCGGGCGAATGCGCCGAGGCGCCGACCGCAAGACGTTTCGAAATACACGATCGGACGGAGGCGCCGCATGAACAAACCGGCCTATACCCGCGGCGCCGCGCTGGCGCGTATCCTGAGCGAGCGCATCGTCATCCTCGACGGCGCGATGGGCACGCTGATCCAGCGCGAGAAGCTTTCCGAGGCCGACTATCGCGGCGCACGCTTCGCCGATCATCCGAAGGATCTGAAGGGCAACAACGAGCTGCTGCAGCTGACGCGGCCGGAGCTGATTCTTCGCATCCACGAGGACTATCTGCGCGCCGGCGCCGACATCATCGAGACCAATACCTTCGGCGCGACCCGGGTCGCGCAGGATGACTATGGCCTCGCCGACGTCGCGCGCGAGATGAATGTCGCCGCGGCGCGGCTCGCACGCCAGGCCTGCGACGAATTCAGCACGCCGAACAAGCCGCGCTTCGCCGCCGGAGCGCTCGGCCCGACGCCGCGCACCGCGAGCATCAGCCCGGACGTGAACGACCCGGCGGCGCGCAACGTCACGTTCGACGAGCTGCGCGACGCCTACCGCGAGCAGGCCGAAGGCCTGCTCGAAGGCGGCTGCGACCTGTTCCTGATCGAGACCATCTTCGATACGCTCAACGCGAAGGCGGCGATCTTCGCCCTCGACGAGCTGATGGAGGAAAGCGGCGAGCGGCTGCCGGTGATCGTCTCGGGCACCGTGACGGATGCCTCGGGGCGCATCCTGTCGGGGCAGACGGTCGGCGCATTCTGGCATTCGGTGCGCCATGCCCGGCCGCTCGCGGTCGGGCTCAACTGCGCGCTCGGCGCAGCGCTGATGCGGCCCTATATCGAAGAGCTGGCGAAGATCGCGGGCGACACCTACATCAGCTGCTATCCGAACGCCGGCCTGCCCAATCCGATGAGCGAGACCGGCTTCGACGAGACACCCGAGATCACGTCCGGGCTGATGGAGGATTTCGCGCGTGCCGGCTTCCTCAATATCGCCGGCGGCTGCTGCGGCACGACGCCCGAGCACATCGCGCAGATTGCGGAGCGCGTCGGCCGCTACGCGCCGCGCTGCCGGCACGCCAAGGGGCTGCTGACCGAACTGCAGGGCGCCTGATCAGGCCAGGCTCGCGAGCTGCTCCAGGTTCAACCGCAGCCGCACGTCCTGCGGCGCGACGCCGGCCGCGACGGCGTGGCGCGCGATGCGCGTGTCGCGCCGCGCCGGCTCGCACAGCGGCATGCCGGCGGCCGAGATCACGCTCGCGACGACCGGCTCGTTGGCCAGCCGCCCGCGGCGCAGCACGACCGCGATCTCGCCGCTCGCGAGCCGCACGAAGCTGCCCGGCGGGTGGATGCCGGTGGCCCTGACGATCGCCGCGCCCGCTTCGTCGGCCTGCCGGTTCTCGTCCAGATAGGTCGCCTTCGCCGCCGCCATGCCCGACAGGGCCTGGCGCGTGCGGCGCCGGCTCAGGCGCGCGGCGAAGATATCGGCGCGCTGGATCAGGCGCGCAAGCTGTGCCGCGGCGGGCAGCTCGGCGAGCCTGCCGGGGCGCGTCGCGTGGTGCTGGGCGACAGCGTCGAGCCAGAGCGCGTCGTCGACGCCGCAGGCGCGCAGGCGTTGTGCGGCGAGCCCGGCGTGGCCGTCGATCAATGCGCGCTGCTGCGCCGTCGGCGCCGACTCCTGCAGCGCAAGCACGTCCTGCAGCGCCGTCATCGCGATATTCATCGTCAGTGCCGCGCAGCGCAGCGGCTCGCGCCACGCCGCCGGCCAGGCAACGAGGTGGCGCGCGGCGAGCTCGCACACCGCCGCGACGAGCAGCGCATGGCCGACGCTGTAGTTGCGCGATTCGCTCGCCGTACCCTGGATCAGGATCAGCAGCGAGAGGTCGGTATCGCGGTCGAGCGCTTCGAGCGTCTCGGCCTGCAGCGCGGCCAGCCGCGCGGCGAAGTCGTCCCCCGGCGTCTCGCGCAGCAGCACGCTGGCGCGCGTGTGCAGCGTGCTCCAGGTGCCGATCGGATCGTGCAGACGACGCACCGCGGCGCCGGCCGGCGCGTCGTCCGGCCGGGCCTGCGCGATCTGCCCGAGCAGCGCGTTCCTGCGCATCATCGAATCGACCTTGCCGGCGAGCGCACGGGCGAGCGCTTCGCTGTCCTGTTCGTCGAGAAAGAGGTTGCGCGAGACGAGCGCCTGCAGTTGCGCCTCGGTCCGGATCACCGCGCCGCGCGCCGCGATCAGCGCGCCGCTGGCGTCGCGCAGCGCGAACGGCAGCGGCGCACCGAGGCGCAAGGCTTCGGGCGGAAGCGGATGGACGGTGGCGACGGACAAGGCGCGATCCGGACGGTATTCGGGAATTCCCGCTGTTTTCGACTCCGCTCGGGGCAACTTGAGTCAGCGCAGCCGCTATCGGAAAACCCCATGGAGACCGCGTCAGGCTTACGCCAGAATCGAAGCCAACGGAGGAGAACATGGAAAAGACCTGGCTGAAGCAATACCCGGCGGGCGTCCCGGCCGAAATCGACGTCACGCAGTACCGCTCGCTCGTCGAGTTGCTCGAAGAGAGTTTCAAGAAGCACGCCGCCGCGATCGCCTACCGCTTCATGGGCAAGGCGATCAGCTTCGGGCAGGTCGACCAGCAGTCGCGCGCCCTCGCCGCCTACCTGCAGGGTCTCGGGCTCGAAAAGGGCGACCGCGTCGCGGTCATGATGCCCAATGTGCCGCAGTACCCGGTTGCGGTCGCCGCCATCCTGCGCGCGGGCTACGTGGTGGTGAACGTCAATCCGCTGTACACGCCGCGCGAGCTCGAGCACCAGCTGAAGGACTCGGGCGCGAAGGTGATCGTGATGATCGAGAACTTCGCCACCACGCTGCAGGCGGTCGCTGCGAGCGTGCCGACGAAGACGGTGATCCTGACCGCGCTCGGCGACATGCTCGGCTTTCCGAAGTCGCTGATCGTCAACTACGTCGTGCGCAACGTGAAGAAGATGGTGCCGGCGTTCGATCTGCCCGGCGCGGTGCGCTTCAACGACGCGCTCAACCAAGGCCGCGGCAAGGCGCTGCGCGCGGCGACGGTCGGACCGGACGATATCGCGGTGCTGCAGTACACCGGCGGTACGACCGGCGTCAGCAAGGGCGCGGTGCTGCTGCACAGGAACCTCGTCGCCAATATTCTGCAATCCGAGGCCTGGTACCAGCCGGCACTGAAGAAGATTCCGGCCGGCGAGCAGGTGGTGACGATCTGCGCGCTGCCGATCTATCACATCTTCGGCTTCAATACGAACATGATGCTGGGCATGCGCATGGGCGGCTGCAATATCCTGATCCCCAATCCGCGCGATCTGCCGGCGGTTTTCAAGGATCTCAAGGGACAGAAGTTCCACAGTTTTCCGGCCGTCAATACGCTGTTCAATGCGATGGCGCATCACCCCGATTTCGGCAGCGTCGACTGGCGCAGCCTCGTGATCTCGGTCGGCGGCGGCATGGCGGTGCAAAGCGGCACGGCCAAGATCTGGCTCGAGAAGACCGGCTGCCCGATCGTCGAGGGCTACGGCCTGTCGGAAACGTCGCCGTCGGCGACCTGCAACCCGGTCGACAGCACCGCCTACAGCGGCAATATCGGCCTGCCGATGCCCAATACCGAGCTGAAGCTGCTCGACGACGACGGCAACGAGGTGCCGATGGGCACGCCGGGCGAAATCGCGATCCGTGGCCCGCAGGTGATGGCCGGCTACTGGCAGCGGCCGGACGAGACGGCCAAGGTGATGACGGCCGACGGCTTCTTCCGCACCGGCGATATCGGCACCGTCGACGAGCGCGGCTACTTCAAGATCGTGGACCGCAAGAAGGACATGATCCTGGTGAGCGGCTTCAACGTCTACCCGAACGAGGTCGAGGACGTCGT
>JACSRM010000149.1 GCA_014879745.1 Burkholderiaceae bacterium
TCGCCCTGCACGGTGCGGTCGAACAGCGGACGCAGGCGTTCGATCCGCCCGCTGTCGATCGCATCGGCAACCGAATCGGACAGCGCGGTGGCGACGAGCCGGCCGCGGCTGTTCACATCGCGGCTGAACCAGTGCAGCGTCATGCCATCCATGACGTGCACCGCCAGATAGGCCGCGATCGCAAGTGTCGCGACGAGCGGCAGCAGAAAGCGCAGTTGAAGGCGCAGCGTCTTGAATCTCACCGGGTGCTCATCTGATCCCTGACTGCTCTGTGGAAAAAAGATGTGTCAATATGCAGTACACGGCCCCGACCTTTGCGGCCGCATGGCGAAGGGTAACCCGCGTCACCGGCGCGGGCTGCGCTGCGGCGTCGCACGGGACGGAAAGGCCGTATCCAAGCATGCACCAGAATCCGTGACCCTGAAGCAGCATCCGAGAACGCGCGCTGCCGCGATGTCCGACCCCCTCGAAAGCGGCGCCGGCGGTACGCCCGGGCTGCCAAGACGGCGATGGTGAGGCATCCGGCGCCATCCCGGTCGGCGGGACGCTACGCGGCGCCCGGACCCGGCGCCGCAAAACCCGCGGCGGCGCTGTCCCGTGCGACGAAGGCCGAAGCGTCCGGCACGGCGAGCGCCGCCGCCTCGGGCGCGCCGCCGGGCATCGGCGAGCAGGATATCTTCTACTTCCGCGAAGGCACGCACGCGGGCCTGTACCGCATCCTCGGCTGCCGCTTCACGCAGCGCGGCGCGCGCTTCACCGTATGGGCGCCGGACGCGACGGCGGTCTCCGTGATCGGCGATTTCAACGGCTGGGATGCAGCCCGCCACCCCGCCGCTGCGCGCGCTGACGGCTGCGGGCTGTGGGAGATCGAGATCGCCGGCGTGCAGCACGGCCAGCGCTACAAGTACGCGATCCGCACCCGCGGCGGCGCGCTGCTGGAGAAGGCCGACCCCTTCGCGCGCTACGCCGAGCAGCCGCCGGCGACGGCGTCGATCGCCTGGCAGGACGACGATTTCGCCTGGCAGGATGCAGCGTGGATGCGACTGCGCGCCGGGCGCGATGCGCTCGCCTCGCCGATGTCGATCTACGAAGTGCACCTCGGCTCGTGGCGGCGCCACGCCGACGGCTCGCTGCTCGGCTACCGCGAGGCCGCGGTGCAGCTGGCTGCCTACGTCACCGGCCTCGGTTTCACGCACGTCGAGCTGATGCCGATCACCGAGCATCCTTTCTATGGCTCGTGGGGATACCAGACGACGGGGTATTTCGCGCCGACCTCGCGCTACGGCACGCCGGAGGACTTCAAGTTCCTCGTCGATCTGCTGCACCAGGTCGGCGTCGGCGTCATCCTCGACTGGGTGCCGTCGCACTTTCCGGCCGATGCCCACGGCCTGGCGCGTTTCGACGGCACGGCGCTCTACGAGCACGCCGACCCGCGCCAGGGTTTCCATCCGGAGTGGAACTCGTCGATCTTCAACTACGGCCGCAACGAGGTGCGCGCCTTCCTGCTGTCCTCCGCCATGTTCTGGCTCGATGCATTCCACATCGATGCGCTGCGCGTCGACGCGGTGGCGTCGATGCTGTACCTCGACTACGCGCGCCAGGACGGCGAGTGGATCCCGAACCGCAACGGCGGGCGCGAGAACCTGGAGGCGATCGAATTCCTGCGCATCCTCAACGTCGCCGCCTATCGCGACCACCCGGGCGTGCAGGTCATCGCCGAGGAGTCGACCGCCTGGCCGATGGTTTCGCGCCCGACGAACGTGGGCGGCCTCGGCTTCGGCCTGAAGTGGAATATGGGCTGGATGCACGATACGCTGGCCTACCTGCGCGAGGACCCGGTGCACCGGCGCTGGCATCACGGCAAGCTCACCTTCTCGATGATCTATGCGTTCGACGAGAACTTCGTGCTGCCGCTGTCGCACGACGAGGTCGTCTACGGCAAAGGCTCGCTGATCGGCAAGATGCCGGGCGACGAGTGGCAGCAGTTCGCCAATCTGCGCCTGCTCTTCGGCCACATGTGGGCGCACCCGGGCAAGAAGCTGCTCTTCATGGGCGGCGAGTTCGGCCAGCGCCGCGAATGGACGCACGAAGGCGCGCTCGACTGGCAATCGCTGGACGGCGACCGCCACCGCGGCCTGCAGCGCTGGATCGAGGACCTGAACCGCCTCTACCGCACCCGGCCGGCGCTGCACGAGATCGACTTCGAGCCCGCCGGCTTCGAATGGATCGAGGCCGACGACGCCGAGCACAGCGTGCTCGCCTATCTGCGCCGGGCGCGCGACGGTTCCTGGCTGCTGGTGGTGGCCAATTTCACGCCGCTGCCGCGCGCGAACTATCTCGTCGGCGTGCCCGTCGCGGGGCGCTGGCGCGAGCTGCTCAACAGCGACGCGACACTCTACGGCGGCAGCGGCGTCGGCAATCTGAGCGCCTGCGAGACGGTGCCGGTGGCGTCGCAGGGGCGCTTTCAATCGCTCAATCTGACGCTGCCGCCGCTTGGCGTCGTGATGTTCGAACCCGAGGGCCCGGCGTGACGGCGGCCGGCGCCGAAGTCAGGGCCATCGGAGTCGCCGACGGGCGGGTGCGCGTCGCGATCGAGAATGTCGCGCCGGCGGTCGATGGCGGGCGCTTCGCGATCAAGCGCGTCATGGGCGACGCGGTCGTTGTCGAGGCGGACTGCTTCACCGACGGTCACGACATCGTCGCCTGCCAGCTGCTTTCGCGGCGCGCCGCGGATGCGCCGTGGCTGGCGACGACGATGACGCCGCTCGGCAACGACCGCTGGCGGGCAAGCTTCGTCGTCGATGCGCTCGGCGAGTGGCAGTACACGGTGCGCGCCTGGGTCGATCCGTTTCTGTCGTGGCGGCACGATTTCGCGCGCCGCATCGAGGCCGACGACCTGCGCATCGCCGCGCTGTCGGGCGCGGCGCTGATCGAGCAGGCGGCACAGCGCGCCGCGCCGGCTGGCGAGGGCGAACTGCTCCACGGCTGGTCGAACGAACTCGCGCAGGCGGCGAACGATGCGCGAGGGGCGGCGGCCGGCGTCCTCCGGCGCATCGGCCTCGACGAGGCGCGCGCCGCGATCGCGATGCGCCACCCGGATCTACGTCACGCGCTGACCGCCGACGCGGTCTACCGCGTCACCGTCGAACGCGAGCGTGCGCGCTGCTCGGCCTGGTACGAATTCTTTCCGCGCTCGGCGAGCGGCGATGTGACGCGACACGGCACGTTCGCCGATTGCGAAGCGTGGCTGCCCTATGTGCAGCGGATGGGATTCGACGTGCTCTACTTTCCGCCGATCCACCCGATCGGGCGCGCGCGGCGCAAGGGCAGGAACAATGCCCTCGACGCGGCGGCCGGCGATGTCGGCAGCCCCTGGGCCGTGGGCGCGGCCGAAGGCGGGCACGACGCGATCCTGTCCGATCTCGGCACGCTCGACGACCTGCACCGCCTGATTCGCCGCGCAGCGGAGCACGGACTCGAGCTCGCGCTCGATATCGCGCTGCAGTGCGCGCCCGACCATCCGTGGCTGAACGCGCACCCCGCATGGTTCAGGAAGCGGGCCGACGGCAGCGTCCAGTACGCCGAGAACCCGCCGAAGAAATACCAGGACATCTACCCGCTCGATTTCGAGACCGAGGACTGGCGCGCGATGTGGCTGGCGCTGGCCGGCGTCTTCGAATACTGGGCCGGGCACGGCGTGCGCATCTTTCGCGTCGACAACCCGCACACCAAGGCGTTCGCGTTCTGGGAGTGGGTGATCGCGCGGCTGCGCGCATCCTGGCCCGATGCGATCTTCCTGTGCGAGGCGTTTACCCGTCCGCGCGTGATGCACAGGCTCGCCAAGCTCGGCTTCAGCCAGTCCTACACCTACTTCACGTGGCGCAACAGCAAGCACGAGCTGACGCAGTACTTCACCGAACTCGGCCGCGCTCCGGGCCGCGAATATTTCCGCCCGAATGCCTGGCCGAATACGCCCGACATCCTGCCGGCCGCGCTGCAGTTCGGCGGCCGCCCGATGTTCATGGCGCGCGTCGCGCTTGCCGCGACGCTGTGCGCGAATTTCGGCATCTACGGCCCGGCCTTCGAGCTGCTCGAACATGCCGCGCTGCGCGAGGGCGGCGAGGAATATCTCGACTCCGAGAAGTTCGAGCTGCGCGCCTGGGACCGCGAGCGCGCCGATTCGCTCGCCGGCTTCATCGCGCTGCTGAACCGGCTGCGGCGCGAGAACCCGGCCCTGCAAAGCGACGCCGGGCTGCGCTTCCTCGACATCGACAACGAGCAGATGATCGCCTACGCGAAGGCGACCGCCGATCTGACGAATATCGTCGTCTGCGTCGTCAACCTCGATCCGCACCACGTTCAAAGCGGCTGGCTCACGCTCGACGCCGCGGCGCTCGGACTCGCCGGCGAGCAGAGCTACCAGATGGCCGATGCGATCAGCGGTGCGCATTTCCTGTGGCATGGCGAGCGCAACTTCGTCAGCCTCGACCCGCGCCGCAGCCCGGTGCATGTCATGCGCATGCGCCGCCACCTGAAGCGCGAGCACGATTTCGACTACTTCGCATGAGAGGGCGCGCTTGAAGGCCGACCGCAGCACGGATGTCTCGGCGCCGGCCGCGGCGGGCGGGCACGACGATCCGCAGTGGTACAAGGACGCCGTCATCTACGAACTCCACGTCAAGGCCTACGCCGACTCGAACGGCGACGGCATCGGCGATCTCGCCGGCCTGACGCAGCGGCTCGACCACGTGCAGTCGCTCGGCGTCAATACGATCTGGCTGCTGCCGTTTTATCCGTCGCCGCTGCGCGACGACGGCTACGACGTCGCCGACTACGCCGGCGTCCACCCGTCTTACGGCACGCTCGACGACTTCCGCGCCTTCGTCGCCGAGGCGCACCGGCGCAACCTTCGCGTCATCACCGAGCTTGTCGTCAACCACACGTCCGACCAGCACCCCTGGTTCCAGGCCGCGCGCAGGGCGCCCCGGGATTCGGCCGAGCGCGCGTTCTACGTCTGGAGCGACGATCCGCAGCGCTACGCCGGCACGCGCATCATCTTCACCGATACCGAAAAGTCGAACTGGAGCTACGACGAGGTCGCCGGCCAGTACTACTGGCACCGGTTCTTCAGCCACCAGCCGGACCTGAACTTCGACAACCCGGCCGTCGTCGAGGCGGTGCTCGCGGCGATGGAGTTCTGGCTCGAGATCGGCGTCGACGGCTTCCGGCTCGACGCCATCCCCTACCTGATCGAGCGCGACGGCACGCCGAACGAGAACCTGCGCGAGACGCACGGCGTCATCAAGCAGATCAGGCGGCGCATCGACGAAAAGTACCCCGGCAAGCTGCTGCTGGCCGAGGCCAACATGTGGCCCGAGGACGTGCGCGAGTATTTCGGCGACGACGACGAATGCCACATGGCGTATCACTTTCCGCTGATGCCGCGCATGTACATGGCGATCGCGCAGGAGGACCGCCATCCGGTCGTCGAGATCCTGCAGCAGACGCCCGACATTCCGCCGAACTGCCAGTGGGCGATCTTCCTGCGCAACCACGACGAGCTGACGCTCGAGATGGTGACGAGCAAGGAGCGCGACTACCTCTACCGCATGTACGCGTCGGATACGCGGGCGCGCATCAACCTGGGCATCCGGCGCCGGCTCGCGCCGCTGCTCGAGAACGACCGCGCCCGCATCGAGCTGATGAACAGCCTGCTGCTGTCGATGCCGGGCACGCCGGTGCTGTACTACGGCGACGAGATCGGCATGGGCGACAACATCTTCCTCGGCGACCGCGACGGCGTGCGCACGCCGATGCAATGGACGAGCGACCGCAACGGCGGTTTCTCGCGCGCCGACCCGCAGCGCCTGTACCTGCCGCCGATCCAGGATCCGATCTACGGCTACGAGGCGGTGAACGTCGAGGCGCAGGCACGCGAAGGATCGTCGCTGCTGAACTGGACGCGCCGCCTGCTCGCGGTGCGCGCGACGACGCCGGCCTTCGGCCGCGGGCGCTTCACGATGCTGCATCCCGGCAATCGCAAGGTGCTTGCGTACGTGCGCGAGTACGAGCAGGACGTGATCCTGTGCGTCGCCAACGTCAGTCGCAGCGCGCAGCCGGTCGAACTCGAGCTGCGCGAATGGAAGGGCCGGGTGCCGGTCGAGATGAGCGGGCGCAATGCGTTTCCGCCGATCGGCGACCTCACATATCTGCTGACGCTGCCGGCGCACGGCTTCTTCTGGTTTCGCCTGTCGGCCGACGCCGCGCCGCCGAGCTGGCATGCCGAGAGCAGCGGCCTCGACGATCTGCCGACGCTGGTCTTGTTCGACGGCTGGAACAGCTTCTTCCGCGGCCAGGTCGTGCCGTGGCGCATCGGCGTCGCCGAGAAGACGCGCCATCAGCTCGAGCATGCGCTGCTGCCGCCGTTCGTGGCCCGCCAGCGCTGGTACGCCGCGAAGGCCGAGCCGATCGAATCGGTTCGGCTCGCCGACAGCGCGATTCTCGAGGACGACGGCTTCGAATGGTTGCTCGCACTCGCCGATGTCGGCGCCGAGGCGCGGTCGGCGCGCTATTTCCTGCCGCTCGCGATCGCCTACGAAGACCACGACGAGGAGCGCCTGCGCGCGCTCGCCGGCGTTGCCGTCGCCAAGGTGCGGCAGCAGGCCCAGGTCGGCGTGCTGGCCGACGCGCTGGCCGATGTGGCGTTCTGCCGCGCGCTCGTCGGCGCGATCGGCGCCGGCCGCAGCGTGCGCACCGAGCACGGCCGACTGCGCTTCACCGCGGGCGCCAACCATGCCGAGGTGGTCGGCGATGCGCTCGATGGCGAGCCGGCGTTGCACCGGCTGACGACGAGCAGCAACTCGATCGGTCTGCTCGGCGACCGACTCTTCCTGAAGGGCTACCGCCGGCTGCATCCGGGCGTGAATCCCGAACTCGAGATGGGGCGTTTCCTGACCGACGTTGTGCACTATGGGCATTGCGTGGCGGTCGCAGGCAGCCTCGACTACGAGGCGAGCGACGGCGAGGTCTGGACACTCGCGCTGCTGCAGGCGCAGGTCGCGAACCAGGGCGATGCCTGGCATGCGATGGTCGACGCGCTGGCCCGCCTGCTGGAGGCCGCCGATCGTGGCGAAGACCAAGCTCAGACCGGCGCCGCCGAGCCCGTCGCGCCGGCGGCGGGGGTGTCGGGGATGGCCGGGCGCGTGCGCGTCCTGGCGCGCCGGGTTGCCGAACTGCACGTCGCGCTGGCCCGCCGCACCGGCGATGCCGCGTTCGACCCCGAGCCGGCGAGCGATGAGGATGTCGCCCGCTGGGCGCGCCGCGCGCGCGACGAATGCCTGCAGACCCTGGCCCGCTTGCGCGACCGCGCCGAGCCCTGGCCCGAGCCGCTGCGCGACGGGGTGACGCAGGCGATCGGCGCGGAATCCGCATTGCTCTCGGGCATCGACGCCGCCGCCGTGTCCGGGCTGCGGCCGCTGAAGACGCGCGTGCACGGCGACCTGCATCTGGGTCAGGTGCTGGTCTGCCGCGACGACTTCGTGCTGATCGACTTCGAAGGCGAGCCGGGCCGCGGCTTCGAGGAGCGCCGCGTGAAGACCTCGGCGCTGCGTGACGTGGCGGGCATGCTGCGCTCGTTCGACTACGCGCGCCACGCCGCGCTGCAGGCGTCCGCCGCCGGCGAACCCGGGCAGGAGCGGCTCGCGCCGCTCGCCCGGCGCTGGGAACGCGAGATGCGCGCCGCCTTCCTCGAGAGCTATGCGGATACCGTCGTCGAGGCCGGCTTCTATGCGGACCGCGCCGCCTTCGCCGCGGCGGCCGTGCTGCTGCGCATGTTCGAACTCGAGAAGGCGCTCTACGAGCTGCGCTATGAAATGGACAATCGTCCGGACCGGATCGGCGTGCCGCTGGCCGGGATCGCCGCGCTCGCCGGTGTCGACAACTCATCGAGGAACTAGGCCATGGGAACCATCGACGTCGTGCTCGATCCGGTCCGCGGGTTCATGTTGCAGCTCGGCACCTTCCTGCCGCGCCTGGCGATCGCGGTCGGGCTGCTGGTCGCCGGCTGGCTGATCGCCAAGGCGATCCGCTTCAGCGTCGTGAGGGCGTTGCGGGCGCTGAACCTGCACGTGCTCACCGAGCGCGCCGGCATCGACGACTTCCTGCGCCAGGGCGGCAGCAAGAGCGATGCGACCGATCTCTTCGGCTGGCTTGCCTACGCTGCGGTGATCCTCGCCTCGCTGATCATCGCCTCCAACAGCCTCGGGCTGGCGCAGGTGACCGAGCTGCTCGGCCGCATCGTGCTCTTCCTGCCGCGGCTGCTCGTCGCGCTGCTGGTCGTGATCTTCGGCAGCTATTTCGCACGTTTCATCGGCGGCGCGGTGCGCGGCTACTGCAAACGGGTCCAGCTCGGCGACGGCGAACTGCTCGCGCGGTTCGCGCAGTACGGCATCATGACCTTCGTCGTGCTGCTCGCGATCGACCATCTCGATATCGGCGGCGGCCTGATCCAGGAGACCTTCCTGATCCTGCTCGCCGGCGTCGTATTCGCCGTCGCGCTCGCATTCGGCCTCGGCGCGCGCGACCGGGCCGCGCAGTTGATCGAGCGCTGGTTCCCGCGTGACCGCGGCGAACCCTGAGCGCGCCGCCTGCGTTGCATCCGCGGCCGGACGATGATCGCCGCCGTGAACGACGCCGATGCCGGCGCCCTGATCGCCCGCTGTCGCGAAGCGTCGCTCGCGCTGCTCGGGCGCAACCTCGTGCCGCAGGGCATCCTTGCCGCGTCGCCGACCGCGGCCGCCGAGGCGCGCCGCTATACGCGCATCTTCGGGCGCGACGCCGCGATCTGCGCGCTCGCGATGTGCGGCAGCGGCGTCGATGCGCTCGAGCGCGGTGCGGTCGCGAGCCTGGATGCGCTTGCCGCGCAGCAGGCGCCGAACGGTCAGATCGCAAAATATGTGGATCCGGACGGGCGCGACGCCGACTTCTGGTACCTCGGCTGCATCGACGCGACGCTGTGGTGGCTGCTCGCGGCGGACCACGTGCGCCGCAATAGCCCGCTCGACGCGGTGCGCGGACGCTGGCAGCGCGAGATCGGGCACGCCATCGCCTGGCTGCAGGCGCAGGAGCATCAGCGCCTGTGGCTGGTGCAGCAGAACGAGGCGAGCGACTGGGCCGATATCATGCCGCGCTCGGGTTTCGTGCTCTACAGCAATGCGCTTTGGTACGCGGTGAAATGCCGCTTCGGGCTGCCCGAGGCGCAGGCGACGCGGCACCATTTCAACCACCTGTTCCATCCGTACGCGCGCGACCTACCCGAGTACCGGCGTGCGCGGCTGCTGCAGCACTATGCGCGGCGCGGCCGCCGCGACAGCGGCCTGTACCTCAGCTTCGTCAACTTCGCGAGCTACGGCGCCGAGGGCGATGTCTTCGGCAACCTGCTCGCGATCCTCCACGGCCTGGCCGACGAAACGGCGGCACGCAGGATCGTCGGTGCGATCGCCGCCGCGCGAGCTGACGATCCGTATCCGATCCGCGCCGTGCTGCACCCGCTGTCACGCACGCACGCACTGTGGCGGCCGTACATGGCGCGCCACGGGCAGAACCATCCGCACCAGTATCACAACGGCGGCATCTGGCCGATGATCGGAGGGTTCTGGGTGCAGGTGCTCGCCCGTGTCGGCATGCACACCGCGGCGCGCGACGCACTGGCGCGCCTCGCGCAGGTCAATGCGCTCGACGGCTGGCGCTTCACCGAATGGCTGCACGGGCGCAGCCTCGCGCCGCTGGGCATGGCCGGCCAGAGCTGGAACGCCGCCGCTTTCTTGCTCGCGCTGCGCGGCCTGCGCGACGCCGAGCGCGCAGCGGCCGGCGGCCCCGGCGCGAACGTCGCGACGGGCGCATGATCGGGCCGGACCGCATCGAAGGAGGAAGCCAACATGCAGACCACCCGCCTCGGCCGCACCGGCCTCGTCGTCTCCCGCCTGTGTCTGGGCATGATGAGCTACGGACTGCCTGCGTGGCGGCCGTGGGTGCTCGACGAGGCGGCGAGCCGGCCGATCGTGAAGCACGCCGTCGAGTGCGGCATCAACTTCTTCGATACCGCCGACATGTATTCGGCCGGCGAGTCCGAGGTGCTCACCGGCAGGTTCCTGCGCGAGTTCTGCCGCCGCGACGAGATCGTCGTCGCGACCAAGCTCTTCCACCCGGTCGGCCTCGAGTTCTCGAGCGGCATGGCGGCGAAGGGTGGCGGCCGCCGGCCGCCGCCGAACACGCACGGCCTGTCGAGGAAGCGCATCTTCCACGCCGTCGACGCGAGCCTCGAGCGCCTCGGCATGGACTACATCGACCTCTACCAGATCCACCGCTGGGACCCGGCGACGCCGATCGAAGAGACGATGGAGGCGCTGCACGACGTCGTCAAGGCCGGCAAGGTGCGCCACATCGGCGCGAGTTCGATGTGGGCCTGGCAGTTCGCGAAGGCGCAAGAAGTCGCGCGCGCGAACCGCTGGACGCCGTTTGCGAGCATGCAGAATCACTACAACCTCGCCTACCGCGAGGAGGAGCGCGAGATGATCCCGCTGTGCCGGGACCAGGGCGTGGCCCTCATCCCCTGGAGCCCGCTCGCGCGCGGCTTCCTCGCCGGCAACCGCAGGGCCGACGACGCAACGGCCGGCGCGACGACCCGCGCGCGCAGCGACGAGATCGCGCCCAAGCTCTACTACCGAGCGAGCGACTTCGCGACCGTCGAGCGCCTGGGCACGCTGGCGAAGGCGAAAGGTGTCAGCAACGCGACGCTCGCCTACGCCTGGCTGCTGCACAAGGGCGTCACCGCGCCGATCTTCGGTGCGACCAAACTGCCGCAGATCGACCAGGCGGTTGCGGCGGTCGAGTTGACGCTGAGCGCCGAAGAGGTCGCGCAACTCGAAGCGGGCTACGAGCCGCATCCGGTGCTGGGGCATAGTTGATACGCCGCCACGGGCGCACGATGCCGCGCCCGACCCGCGGCCGGCTTCGGCCCCGGCAGGGTGGGCGCCGCATCGAACCCGGAATCTACTTCTCGGTCGTCACTTTCAGTCCGAGATAGGTGCCGGAGCTGATGCCAAGCAGGCCGAGCAGCGTATTGTCGAACTCCGGCATCGCGAGGCTGACATAAACATCGTGAACGAAGATGACGCCCAGCACGGCGGTCCACGCGGCCATCTGGAAGCGGTGGAAATTGACGCCATTGGTATCGCTCACGATATCCAGCCACCAGCGGCCCCGGGTGGCAGGTGGCGCCGCCGGCGGCGCCGCGGCCGCGCCCGGATTCGAGTTGCCCGCGCCGGCATCGATCACGGAAGAACCCACCGCCGTGGCGGCGCTGATGCCCATCAGTGACAGCACCGTGCTGGTGATCGACGTGTTGTAGTCACCGGTCACGAGCCCGATGAAAAGATACGAGGTGAGGATGAGAAAGAACCACCACGCCGCCTGCAGCTTGGCGAGGCTGTAGGGCTTGCGCATCGCGCCGGTCGCGGGGCCCGTATCGCGGAGCACGTCGCTCTTGACGGCAAGCGCGACGAAGGCGGCGAGCAGCATGAGGAGGATCGCGGTCCAGGTCCAGAACCAGTGCTGCGGGATGACGTGCAAGCGCACCGTCTGCTCCGATGGCACCGGATATTCATCGAGCAGACCGACGCTGACCGGCACGACACGATCGGCAAACGATGGGCGGCCGAGCAAGTGCGTCCAG
>JACSRM010000483.1 GCA_014879745.1 Burkholderiaceae bacterium
GCGCTGGCGCTGGTGCAGGCCTTCGAGCGCGTGCAGCGCCGGCGCGCCGACCCGGGTGCGGCCGACGACGCCGCGCCGCCCGAGGCCGACTTCGCCGCCGAACCGGTCGAGCGCCCGTCGACCTGGGTGCTGCTGCGGTTGTGGCGCTTCGCCCACCCCTACCGCCGGATGCTGGCCGGCGGCTTTGCGCTGACGCTGATCGCGACCGCCGCGTCGCTCGTGCCGCCCTACCTGACGATCCCGCTGATGGACGACGTGCTGATCCCGTTCCAGAGCGGCAAGACGATCGACCCGATGCTCGTCGCGCTGCTGCTCGGCGGCCTGCTCGCTTCGGCGCTCGTGGCCTGGGCGCTGAGCTGGGTGAAGACCTGGCTGCTCGCACTCGTGAGCGAGCGCATCGCCGCCGACCTGCGCACCGCCACCTTCGAGCATCTGCTGCACCTGAGCCTGGACTACTTCGGCTCCAAGCGCACCGGCGACCTGATCGCGCGCATCGGCAGCGAGACCGACCGCATCAGCGTCTACCTCTCGCTGCACGCGCTCGACTTCGCGACCGACGTGCTGATGATCGTGATGACCGCCGTGATCCTCTTTTCGATCGACCCGTCGCTCGCGCTCGTCACGCTGCTGCCGCTGCCGTTCATCGCCTGGCTGATCCACCTCGTGCGCGACCGGCTGCGCACCGGCTTCGAGAAGATCGACCGCGTCTGGGGTGAGGTCACGACCGTGCTCGCCGACACCATCCCCGGCATCCGCGTCGTCAAGGCGTTCGCGCAGGAGCGGCGCGAGGCGCAGCGCTTTCGGGACGCGAACGCGCGCAACCTGGCCGTCAACGACCGCCTGAACCGCACCTGGAGCCTGTTCTCACCGACCGTCGGGCTGCTGACCGAGGTCGGGCTGCTCGTCGTCTGGGCGTTCGGCATCTGGCTCGTCGCCCGCGGCCGCATCACGGTCGGCGTGCTGACGGCGTTCATCGCCTACATCGGGCGCTTCTATGGCCGCCTCGACTCGATGAGCCGGATTGTTTCGGTGACGCAGAAGGCCGCCGTCGGCGCCAAGCGCATCTTCGACATCCTCGACCACACGAGCAACGTGCCCGAGCCGGCGGCGCCGCAGCCGGTCGGCAGCCTGCGCGGCGAGCTGCGGCTGCAGGGCGTCGGCTTTCGCTACGGGCCGCGCGCGGTGATCCGCCAGCTCGACCTGCACATCGAGCCGGGCGAGATGATCGGCCTCGTCGGCCACAGCGGGTCGGGCAAGAGCACGCTCGTGAACCTGATCTGCCGCTTCCACGACGTGACCGAGGGCCGCATCCTCGCCGACGGCTGCGACCTGCGCCGCTTCGCCGTCGCCGACTGGCGGCGCCAGATCGGCGTCGTGCTGCAGGAGCCCTTCCTCTTCTTCGGCACCATTGCCGACAACATCGCCTACGGCCGGCCGGACGCGAGCCGCGCGCAGATCGTCGCCGCCGCGCGCGCGGCGCACGCGCACGAGTTCATCCTGCGCCTGCCGCACGGCTACGACAGCCTGGTCGGCGAGCGCGGCCAGGGGCTGTCGGGCGGCGAGCGCCAGCGCATCAGCATCGCGCGCGCGCTGCTGATCGACCCGCGCATCCTGATCCTCGACGAAGCGACCTCGTCGGTCGACACCGAGACCGAAGGCGAGATCCGCAAGGCGCTCGACAACCTGGTGCAAGGGCGAACGACGATCGCGATCGCGCACCGGCTGTCGACGCTCGAGCGCGCCGACCGCCTCGTCGTGCTGGATCGCGGGCGCATCGTCGAGACCGGCACCCACGCCGAACTGCTCGCCGCCCGCGGCGCCTACTGGCGGCTGCACGAGGCGCAGCAGCAGCGCCACACCTGGCTCGAGGAATGATGAACACGCCCACGCTGCAACGCGACGCCCACGGCCGGCTGGCGCTGGTGCTGGCCGACGGCAGCCGCCACGACGACGTGCACCCGGTGCGCGCCTTCCCG
>JACSRM010000027.1 GCA_014879745.1 Burkholderiaceae bacterium
TGACGTTCCAGATCTGGGCCATGCTGATCGTCGGCGGCAGCGGCAACAACAAGGGCGCGATCCTCGGCGCGGTGCTGATGTGGGCGGTGTGGACGGCGAGCGGCACCGCCGCGCAGATGGTGCTGCCGGCCGATCTGCAGATCAAAGGCGGCGCGGCGCAGATCATCCTGATCGGCCTCGTGCTGATGCTGGTGCTGATGTTTCGCCCGCGCGGGCTGATCGGCGAGGAGGCCGTTGTCTCGAAGGGCGCGCAGATCGAGCCGAGGTCCGGGCCGTCCCGAACGACCTGACGCTCAGCCGCTGCGCCAGGTGGCTGCTACATCCGGCGGCCCCTTCAGTTCGATCGTGTTGCCCTCCGGGTCGCGGACGTAGACCGAAGGCCCTTCGCCCTCGGCGCCGTTGCGCGTCGCGACGGAGCCGACCTCGATGCCGCGGCGCGTCAGCTCGGCGCGGATCGCCGGCTCGTCGAACGGCTCGATGCGCAGGCAGAAGTGGTCGAGATTGCGGCCTTCGGCTCCCGGCGCCGCGCCGCCCGCACGGCCGAGCTGGCCCGTGACCGGCACGAGGTCGATCATCGAGCGGCCGGCGCGCAACTGGACAAGGCCGATGTCGTCCTTGCGGCGCTCGACCGCGCAGCCGAGCGCGTCGCAATAGAAGCGCAGCATCGCGTCGAGATCGACGACGCGCAGCACGAGGTGGTCGATCTCGCGGATCCGGATCGCACTGGCGGCCATCGCTTCAGCGCCGCACCGTGTCGGCGCGAACGATCCACGCGAAGCCGGCGAACAGCACGAGCCAGACGACGGTTCGCAGCGTCATCGCATGCACGCTCTCGATCGCGACCGCGCCGCCGCCGTTCGAGTAGAGCGTGCCGACCGCGGCAAGCACGATCAGGTTGAGGACGAAGATCGCACCAGCCGCCGCCCGGCCGCGAACGACGCTGCGCCACGCCGCGATGCCGGCCCCCGCATAGATGAACCCCATCGCCGTGTTGTAGACGAGCAGCGGCTTGTAGACGACGTAGCCGGGGTCGGCGCCGAGCAGCACGCGCCCGCCGGAGAGAATCGTCACGACGCCGAAGACGATCGCGACGGCGGCGAGGATGCGCTGGATCAGCCGGTGGCTTTGCATTCGATTCGATTCGCGGGGATGCCGGGTCGTGGCATCCGACAAGCCCGACTCTGTCACTGCGCGACGCTCGCCGCAAACGCGAGCACGTGACCGTCGGGGTCTTGCGAGTACGCCGCGCGGTCGCCCCAGTCGCGCAGTGCGAGCGCGCTCAGTTCGCGCCCGCCCGCCGCCAGCGCCCGGGCGTGAAACGCAGCCGGTTCATCGACGATCAGGTACAGCTCGCAGCGCGGCGCGCCGCCGGCAGCGGCCGGGTCGGCGATCGCATCGCCGAGCAGCGCCTTGATCCCCGCCTCGGGCATCAGGCCGAGCACGCCGCCGCCGGGCAGCGCGAACTCGGTCATGCCGGGGACGTTCAGGCGCGGCGCGATGCCGAGGGCGCCCGCGTAAAAGCGCGTGGCGCGGTCCTGGTCGGCGACGTAGAGGATGAAGTGCGACTGCACCGCCGCCCGCGGCGTGAACCGGCCCTATGCGTGCAGCCGGCTGTTGCGCGGCACGCTCGCGAGCAGGAACTCCATCTGGTCGGCGAGGATGCGCCGGCCGCGCAGGATCATGTCCTCGTGCAGGCTCGGCACGTAGGGCAGGTACAGCAGCGACATGTGCGCTTCCTCGGGCATGCGGTTGCCCTTGTGGCCGTTGCACGGCCGGCAGGCGGTGATGCAGTTCATCCACGTGTCGTCGCCGCCGCGCGAGGTCGGCACGATGTGTTCGCGCGTCAGATGGTCCTCGTTGAAGCAGCTGCCGCAATAGGCGCACATGTGGCGGTCGCGGGCGAATAGCTTGGGGTTGGACAGCGCCGGCGTCTGGCGCCAGGCGCGGCTCGGCACGTGGCCGCGCACGGCGACGAT
>JACSRM010000146.1 GCA_014879745.1 Burkholderiaceae bacterium
ATACGGCCGCAATGCCGCCGCGCTTTCACTGCTTCAGGATCAATCGCTCATGCCGACACCCGTCAAACCCCGCTTCGACACCTTCTACCGCCACGAGGCGCTGACCGCGCTGCTGCACGAGTTCGCCGCCGCGCACCCGTCGCTGGTCGGCGTCGAGGCGATCGGCAAGAGCTACGAGGGGCGCGACATCTGGGTCGTGACGGTGACGAATCTCGCGACCGGCGCGCCAGAGGACAAGCCGGCGTTCTGGGCCGACGGCAATATCCACGCCGCCGAGGTGACGGCGAGCACCGCCGTGCTTTACTACCTGCACCGCCTCGTCGATGCCTACGGCGCGGACGGCGACGAGGGACGCCGCATCACGCAGCTGCTCGATACGCGCACGATCTATCTGTGCCCGCGCCTGAATCCGGACGGCGCCGAGCTGGCGCTTGCCGACCGGCCGCGCCACATCCGGTCTTCGACGCGGCGCTACCCATACGACGAGGAGCATATCGACGGCCTGACGGTGGAAGACGTCGACGGCGACGGCCACATCCTCTTCATGCGCATCGCCGATCCGAACGGCACCTACAAGCGCCATCCGCAGGAGCCGCGCCTGATGGTGCCGCGCGAGCCGGGCGAGTTCGGCGGCGAATATTTCCGCCTCATGCCCGAAGGCACGCTCGAGGCCTACGACGGACTCACGATCACCGTCAACCGCGACCCCGAAGGGCTGGACCTGAACCGCAACTTCCCGCCGCAGTGGCGCCAGGAGCACGAACAGGTCGGCGCCGGCCCCTACCCGACGAGCGAACCCGAGGTGCGCGCGGTGGTCGACTTCATCGTCCGGCATCCGAATATCGGCGCCGCGATCAGCTACCACACGCACAGCGGCGTCATCCTGCGGCCGATGGGCACGCACAGCGACGACGACATGATCCCCGAGGACCTGTGGGCCTACAAGCGCTTCAGCGCGATCGGCGAGAAGGCGAGCGGCTATCCGGCGGTCAGCATCTTCCACGACTTCAGGTACCACCCGAAGGAGGTCATCAGCGGCACGCAGGACTGGGTCTACGAGCACCTCGGGGCGCTGTTCTGGGTGGTCGAGATCTGGTCGCCGAACGCCGAGGCCGGCATCAGCGGCTACAAGTGGACCGACTGGTACCGCGAACATCCGATCGAGGACGATCTGAAGCTCCTGAAGTGGAGCGACGAGCAGTGCGGCGGGCTCGCGCACCACGACTGGAAGCCGTTTCATCATCCGCAGCTGGGCGCGATCGAGATCGGCGGCTGGGACCGCTTCAACTACTGGCGCAACCCGCCGCCGCATCTGCGCGAACGCGAGGCGGCGCGCTTTCCGGCGTGGATGACGCAGATCGCGCTCGCCCTGCCCCGGCTCGAACTGCTGCGCACCGAGGTGCGCGCCCTCGGCGACGATACCTGGCGCGTGCGTCTCGCGGTCTGCAACAGCGGCTGGCTGCCGGCCTACGTGACGCGCAAGGCGCTCGCCAACAAGACGGTGCGCGGCGTGATCTTCGAGATCCACCTGCCCGACGATGCGGCCGCCGGCGTCGCGCTGCTTTCCGGCAAGCGGCGCATCGAGGGCCCGCAGCTCGAGGGCCACGCGCCCAAGACCTCGCTGCAGGCCTTCGTGCCGAGCCGCGAGGTCACCGCCGACCGCGCGGTCGGCGAGTGGGTCGTGCGCGCACCGAAAGGTACGCGCCTGGCGCTCACCGCGCGCGCGGATCGCGCCGGCACGGTGCGCACCGAGGTCGTGCTCGACTGAACGCGGGCGCCGCGACGCGCGGGCGTCAGCGGCGCGGCTTGGCGGGCGACTTCGGCGGCCGCGCCGGGGGGGCGTTCGGCGCCGCGGCCACGACGGCCTGCTTCGCGAAATGACGCATATAGCGCCCCATGGCGGGCGCGATCGATTGCAGCTTGCGCCGGTGCCCGGCCGCGAGCCGGTTGACCGCGCTGCGGCCGCGCGGCGTCAGCGCGACGACGACGCTGCGGCGGTCGCTCTCGGACTGTCTGCGCAGCGCGAGCCCGAGCTGCTCGATGCGATCGACCAGGCCGACCGCGCTGTTGTGCTTGATCATCAGCTGCTGCGCGAGCAGCTTCACCGTCATCGGTACATCGTCCTGCTGCGTCGCGATCGCGAGCAGCGCCTGGTACTGCACCGACGTCAGCCCGAGTTGCGCCGACGCCTGCGTGCTGAACGAATCGAACTGCCGCAGCAGCATGCGAAACGACGCCAGCCTGACGAGCTCGTCGGGCGAAATGCGGGACGGCGCCGCCGCCTGCCGGAGTGATTTGCCCATGCGCGATCGCCCCTCAGCGCCGCGAGGGCGACAGCCGTTCGACGGCTATGTGCTTCGTACAGGCTTCACCTGACGCGCACCTGACGCGGCGGCGCATTCTTCGCTGCGGGGGACACAAAGCAACACTTCTCGGTAGTTTCATGGGGATGGGTGCGAAAGCGAGCATTGACGCTATATCGCGCAACGATGTAGATTAAACCATGATGTCGTGCCGCGATACATTTTTCTCTATCGTGTCAATGAACGCGGTCAGTAGTTGCCCTCTTGCATGCGCGAGCCGGCTTCTTTGCAATGGCGCGTCATCGGTGTCCCGTGCGCAACGGGCGGATCTTTCGAGTCGTTCTTTCAAGGAGAGTCGTGATGAGCAAGTTCGAAGCTGACAACCTCGGCGATGCGGCACGCCGCCAGGTCCTGCTGACCGGAGCCGGGGTGGCCGGCGGCCTGCTGCTGCCGGGCGTGAGCCTGGCCGCCGACCAGCCGCCGATCGGCACCTGGCCGGCCGGTTCGCAGGGCCCGACCGTCAACGTCGCCGCGATGGTGCCGCTGACCGGCACCTATGCGGTGCAGGGCAACGACGAGCTGAAGGGCTGGGAGCTCGCCGTCGAGCACATGAATACCAACCATCCGCTGATGAAGACACTCGCGCCGAAGATCAACAACGGCGTGCTCGGCAAGAAGGTCGTGCTCAAGCATGCCGACTCCGCCGCCAAGCCGAACCAGGCGCTGCAGGCGGCACAGACCTTCATCAACCAGGACAAGGTCGTGCTGATGACGGGGTCGACCTCGTCGGCGGTCGCGGTCGCGATGAACAAGTTCGCCGAGCGCGAGAAGGTGCTGTACGTGACGGGTATTTCCGGCTCGAACGACACGACCGGCAAGGACTGCGTGCGCTACGGCTTCCGCCAGAACTTCTACGGCGAGACGGCGGCCAACGCGATCGGCCCGGTGATGGTCAAGCAGTTCGGCAAGAACCGCAAGGCGGCGTTCATGACGCCCGACTACACCTACGGCCACACGACGACCAAGTCGGTGATGGACTACCTGAAGAATGAAGGCGGCTGGACGATCGTCACGAACCAGGTCTCGCCGCTCGGCACGCAGGATTTCAGCCAGTACCTGACGAATATCGCCAACTCGGGCGCCGAGTTCCTGATCAACGTGAACTGGGGCCGCGACGCGGTGTTGTCGAGCCAGCAGGCCAAGCAGTTCGGCCTGCTGCCGAAGATGACGCTCGTGCTGCCCTATCAGATTCCCATGATGGCCCCCGAGGCCGGTGTCGACATCACGGCCGGCGTGCTTGCCGCGACCGACTTCTGGTGGACGATGGAAGACAAGTATCCGCTCGCCAAGCAGTTCGTCGAGGCGTTCCAGAAGAAGTACGGCAGCCGCCCCGATTGGGGCGCGGAGAACGCCTACAGCAGCTTCGCGCAATGGGCGCGCATGGTCACCGAAGCCGGCACCTTCTATCCGCCCGACGTCATCAAGCAGTACGAGAAGGGCGAGACCATCCCGTCGATCGTCGGCGACGTGCACTACCGGCCGCAGGACCATCAACTGGTGCGCCCGGTCGTCATCGTTCGCGGCAAGGCGAAGAAGGACATGAAGAACCCCGAGGACTTCTGGGAAGTTGTCGAAGTCGTGCCGGGTGCGGGTTTGATGCAAAAGCCCGGCGACTTCGGCTGCAAGCTGGGCGACTACACCTGACCCGGCATGCCGGCCCGCGTTGCCCCGCCGTGTCGCAGCGGCGGTGGCAGCGGGCCGCGAAGCGCATCTCTTGGATGTTCGGATGAAGAGGACGAACTGACGTGTTGAGCTGGGGCAACTTCATCTCGCAGTGCTTCAACGGGCTCGTGCTGGGCGCGCTGCTGGCACTGATCTCGTCGGGGCTGACGATCATCTACGGCACGCTGGGCGTGCTCAACCTCGCGCACGGCGCGATGTTCATGCTCGGCGGCTATGCGGGGTGGGTCGCCTACGAGTACAGCGGCTCGTTCATCGTCGCCGTCGCCGCCGGCGCGCTGTTCGTGATGCTGGTCGGCGTGATCACCGAGCGGCTCATCATCCAGCACTTCTACGCCCGGCCGGCCGAGGACCAGCTGCTCGTCACCTTCGGCCTCGGCATCGTCTTCGTCGAGGCGGTGCGCTATTTCTTCGGCAGCCTGTCCAAGACGGTGCCGCCGCCGGAGCCGCTGTCCGGGATCACGAACCTCGGCTTCATGGTCTATCCGACGTATCGGCTGGGGCTGCTCGCGATCGTCACGGTCGCGCTGCTGGTGCTGTACTTCGTGCTCTACCGCACCCGCATCGGCATGATCGTGCGCGCCGGCATCGAGGACGCGGTGATGGTCGATTCGCTCGGCATCAACGTGCAGCGGGTCTTCATGCTCGTCTTCGGCATCGGCGCGATGGCCGCCGGCTTCGCCGGCATCGTCAATGCGCCGGTGGTCTCCGTCGCACCCGATGTCGGCGATGCGATCCTGGTGCAGACCTTCGTCGTCGTCGTCATCGGCGGCGTCGGCTCGTTCGCGGGCGCGGTGCTCGGCGGGCTGATCGCCGGCCAGATCATCAGCCTGACCTCGATGATCGACCCCGCCTATTCCTACGTCATGTTGTTCGTCGCGATGACGCTCGTGCTCGTGCTGCGCCCCTACGGGCTGCTCGGCACGGCCAGCCGCGAATAAGCCGCTTTTTTGCGATGCCTTCAAGACAACGCCCGTTCATCGTCGAGATCATTGCGCTGCTCGCGCTGATCGCCGCACCTTTCATCCTGCCGCACCTGGGTTTCAACCCGACGACGATCAACCGCATCCTGATCTGGGGCCTGGTCGGCATCGGCTTCGATCTGCTGTTCGGCTTCACCGGCCTGCTGTCGTTCGGGCAGGCGGCCTTCTTCGGCACCGGCGGCATGTTCGCCGCCTACCTGCTGACGCAGACCTCGTTCACCAATACGATCGGTGCGGCCATCGCCGGCACGGTGATCGCCGGCATCATCGGCTACCTGATCGGCCTGCTCGCGCTGCGCCGCACCGGCATCTATTTCGCGATGATCACGGTTGCGATCGCCGAGGTCTTCTTCTTCCTCGAATTCAACCCGCTGTCGGCCTACACCGGCGGCGAGAACGGCCTGCCCGGCGTGCCGCCCCCCAACCTGAGCCTGGGCTTCTTCGAGTTCACGTTCAAGAGCAGCTGGGAGATGTACGGCTTCTTCGCCTTCTGGTATTTCGTCGGGCTGGTGATTGCGCTGCGCATCGTGCGCTCGCCGGTCGGCCTGCTGCTGCGCGCGATCCGCGACAACCCGCTGCGGGCGCAGGCGCTCGGCCACGATATCCACGGCTACAAGATGACGGTGTTCGTCGTCGCGGCGATGTATTCGGGCTTCGGCGGCGCGCTGCTCGGCATGCTGCAAGGCTTCATGCCGCCCGATGCGTTCATGTTCCACACCTCGGGCGAGATCGTCATGCAGACCGCGATCGGCGGCGCCGGCTGGCTGTTCGGCCCGCTGCTCGGTGCGACGGTGTGGCTCTACTTGAGCGACCTGTTCCAGACCACGCTCGAGCTCGGCGCGACGTGGAAGCTCATCCTCGGCATCGTGTTCGTGCTGCTCGTCGTGTTCCTGCGTCACGGGCTGGTCGGAGCGATCGTCGACCTCTACAAGCTGATCCGGCCGCGACCGTCCGCGCTGCCGGCGCCGGCGGCGCCAGCGGTCGCGACCGCCCATCCGGGCGAGGACACACTGCTGCGGCGCAAGTCCACCGCCAGCGGCACCGGCCCGATCCTGCAGGTGACGGGGTTGACCAAGCGCTACGGCGGCCTGGTCGCCAACAGCGATATCGACTTCAGCGTCGATCATGGCGAGCTGCGCGGCATCATCGGGCCGAACGGCGCCGGCAAGAGCACCTTCTTCAAGATGCTGACCTGCGAGGTGATACCGACCTCCGGACAGATCATCTTCGACGGCCGCGATATCACCCATCTGGGTGTCGCCGACGCCTGCCAGCTCGGCCTCACCAAGAGCTATCAGATCAACCAGCTGTTCGACCGGCTGACGGTTCGGCAGAACCTGGCGATCGCGGCGCTGGGCGAGCTGCGCGGCAAGTTCAAGCTCGACCTGTTCAAGTCGGTGCCGAAGGTGCAGGGCCTCGATTCGCAGATCGCGCGTACCGCCAAGCTCGTGCACTTGAGCGACCGGCTCGAGACGCCGGTGTCCGAACTGGCCTACGGCGAGAAGCGGCGGCTCGAGATCGGCCTCGCGCTGGCGACGTCGCCCAGCCTGCTGCTGCTGGACGAGCCGCTCGCCGGCATGAGCCCGCAGGAGCGCGTCGAGACGGTTGCGCTCCTGAAGTCGATCGCCGCCGGCCGCACGATGATCGTCATCGACCACGATATGGACGCGATGTTCGAGCTTGTCGAGCGCATCACCGTGCTGCAGGAAGGCCGCGTCCTCGTCGAGGGCACGCCCGACGAGATTCGCAACAACGCCGAAGTCCAGGAGGCCTACCTCGGCGGCATCCACGAAGAGGCGGGGGCGGCATGAGTCTGCTCGAAGTCAACGGGCTCAACAGCTACTACGGCGACAGCCACATCCTGTTCGACGTGTCGATGCGCGTCGAGAAGAACGAGGTCGTCGCGCTGCTCGGCCGCAACGGCGCCGGCAAGTCGACGACTTTCAAGAGCCTGATGGGCGTCGTCAAGCCCAAGACAGGCAGCGTGAAACTCGACGGCGAGGAGCTTGCCGGCAAGAAGTCGTTCCAGATCGCCAAGTCCGGGATGCAGCTGGTGCACGAGGACCGGCGCATCTTCGGCAGTTTGAATGTCGAGGAGAACATCGTCCTCGCCGGGATGAGCGCCGACGAGAAGTGGCCGCTGGACCGGATCTACGAGCTCTTTCCACGCCTGAAGGAGCGCCGCGGCAGCCGCGGCACCGACCTCTCGGGCGGCGAGCAGCAGATGCTCGCGATCGCCCGCGCGCTGGTTCGCAATCCGAAGCTCGTCCTGCTCGACGAGCCCTTCGAGGGGCTCGCACCGGTCATCGTGCAGGGTCTGGTGCACGCCTGCCGCGACCTCGCACGCGCCGGGCAGACGATCGTGCTGGTGGAACAGAATATCGCCGCGACGCTCGCGCTCGCGACCCGCGTCTACTTCCTCGCCAACGGCCACATTGCATACGAAGGGTCGGCTGCGGAGCTGAAGAAGGACCCGCAACTGCTGCAGAAGTACATGGGCGTCTAGCCGCCCGTGAACGAACCCGGCGCGGGCACTCCGGCATGACCGCCTACGTCATCGGCCACATCAGCGTCAGGGATCCCGAGCGCTGGGCCGAGTACCGCGCCAAGGTGCCCGCGACGCTCGCCGACTGGGGCGGCGAACTGGTGCTGCGCGGCGTGCGCCGCGCGGTGTGGGACGGCACGCACCGCCACACCGATACCGTCGTGCTGCGCTTCGCGACGCTGGACGCCGCGACCGGCTGGCACGATTCGCCCGCCTACCAGGCGCTCGTCCCGCTGCGCCATCAAGCCGCCGAGGTGGAGCTGATCCTCTTCGAGGACTGAGAGGCTGAGAGTCTTTCGGTCATGCCCGCTCGACACGCCAAAACACGCCCGCTCGGCGTTGCAAATGCTCGCCATAGCCCGAGCTATGGCTGCGCTTTGCGCCTTGATCGGACGCGTTTTGGCGCGCCGCTCTGGCACGCCCGAAAAACTCTCAGCCTCTGCGCGTCGGCGGACCATTGCGGTACGGCGCTCGGCGAGGGTCGAGAACGGACCGCCAGCCTGCGCCGCCCGTCGCGCCGCGGGTCTGCGCCGAAGCGGCCGAAATGGGGTTGGAACGGCCGACTTTTTCGAGGTTCGCCGCGAACGAAACGCTTCAGACTTGCAGGCCCCACCATCCACTCCGACGGAGTCGAACATGAGCCTGTCAGTCAATACCGGCGCCATGCAGCCCATCACCGCGCAGCCGACGCGCGCACCGACCGCCGAAGGCCAGGCCTTTCGCTCGCTCGCCAAGTCGCTGCGCGCCGGCGACGTCGATGCCGCGAAGGCGGCCTACGTCGACGTCATCAAGAATGCACCCGAAGGCGCGACGCTCGAGCGCGGCAGCCCGTTCGCGCAGCTCGGCAAGGCCCTGCACCAGGGCGATGTCGAGGCCGCCAAGACCGCCTTTGCCGATATGCTGAAGACGGCCAGGGTCCAGGTGCCGCCGGTCGCATCGCCGATCGAGCCGCCGGCCATCCTCGTGGCGGGCGCGTCGACGACCGGCGGCATCGCCGGCAGCACGCTCAACGAGGTTGCCTGACCCGGCGAAGCCCCGCGCCGCCGCGCCAATTCACGCGGCGTACCAGATCACCTTGCGCTGCTGTGCGACCCAGCCCGCGTAGGCCGGCGCGTAGACCTCCTCGATGCGGTTGCGCCTGACCTTCATGGTCGGCGTCACGAAGCCGTTCTCGACCGTCCACGGTGTCGCGACGGCGACCAGGAAGGCGAGTTGTTCGTGCGGGTCGAGCGCCGCGTTGACGGTCGCCAGGTGCGCCTCGAACGAGGCTTGCAGCGCGCTGCGCCCGTCGGCATCGAGCGCCTTCTTCGCCGCATCGGGCGCGAGCATCAGGATGCCCAGTGGCTGGCCGAGATTCGCACCGGCGACGACGCAGGCTTCGACCGCGACATGGTTGACGAGCCGGTCTTCGATCGGCGCCGGCGCGACATATTTGCCCTTGTCGGTCTTGAACAGATCCTTCACGCGGCCGGTGATGCGCAGCGCGCCGCCCGGATCGAGCGCGCCCTTGTCGCCCGTCTTCAGCCAGCCGTCGGCGGTGAAGGTCTCGCGGGTCAGATCGGGCTGCTTGTAGTAGCCGAGCATCATGCCGGCGCTGCGCACCTGGATCTCGCCGCTTTGCGGGTCGATGCGCGCCTCGACGCCGTCATAGGGAAAGCCGACCGTGCCGGGGCGCGGATCGCCCGGCAGCGTCGCATGCGAGACGCCGCAGTTTTCGGTCATGCCGTAGACCTCGACGAGATTGAGCCCGAGGCGCGCATACCACTTCAGCAGCTCCGGCGGCATCGGCGAGGCGCCGCCGGCGGCATAGCGGCAGGCATCGAGCCCGAGTGCCTTCAATACCTTCTTGCGCACCAGGGCGCCGATGATCGGCAGCCCGAGCATGCGCTCGAGCTTTTGCGGCGCCATCTTCGCGTGCACGCCCTGCTGGAACTTGACCCACAGCCGCGGCACCGAGAAGAAGACCGTCGGCCGCGCGCGCCGCAGGTCGTCGGCGAAGGTCTCCAGCGATTCGGCGAAGTAGATCCTCGGATTCGCGGCCAGCCAGCTGTGCTCGACGATCATGCGCTCGGCGACGTGCGCGAGCGGCAGATACGAGAACAGCCGGTCGTTGCAGCCGATATCGATGCGCTTCAGTGCATGCGTGATCGACCACGCAAAGGTCGCAAAGCTGTGCATCACGCCCTTGGGCTGGCCGGTCGTCCCCGAGGTGTACATCAGCGTGCACAGTTCGTCGGCGGCGCGCACCGGGTTCCCGGCGAGCGGCGCGCTGCGCGCCACGATCTCGTCCCAGCCCGGGTAGCCGGTCTGCGGCGACAGCGGATAGCCGATGCAAGGCAGGCCCTCGGGCATGCCCGGCTTCATCGCCTCCCAGCCGTCGAGCTTGCCGACGAAGCAGGCGCGCGATTCGCTGTGCGTCAGGATCTGGCGCACCGTCTCCGCGGCGAGCGTCGGATACAGCGGCACCGAGACGTAGCCCGCCATCCAGATCGCCAGATCGCTCATCAGCCACCAGGCGCAGTTCTTCGACAGGATCGCGATCCGCGCGCCGGGCTCGAAGCCGAGTCCCTGCAGATGCGCCGCCATGCGGCGCGTCTCGCCGGCAAGCTGCGCCCAGGTAAATTCGCGCACCGCAGCGCCGCCCATCGGCTGGACGAAGGCAACCTGATCGGGCGTCTCGCGCTCCCACCGGTAGAAGCGTTGCAGGGCGAGGGAGTCGGCTGAGACAGGCGTGCCCATGATCGTTGCCCCTGCGGTTGCACGGCGCGGGCGCGGCCCCGCGCCCGTGGCTTGCAGACTAGCCGCTGCCGGCGCGAACGACCATCGGGATTTCCTGACCCCGCCGCCCGGCGGGTACGGAGCCGGTCAGCCGCGTGCTGCCGCCGCGGCGAGCTGATCGGCGACCTTGCGCGTCCCGCGCAGCACGAGCGTCTCGTCGAGTTGCGCCTGCGGCGCGACCGCGTTGGCGACCGCCTCGAGCGTCTCGGGCGCCGTCATCAGCGCGTGCGCGATCGCCGACAGCGCGCAGATCGAGCGTCGCTGCACGTGCGGTGGCAGCTCGTGCGTCGCCTGCACCTCGACGTGGTGGCGCACGCTCGCGACCGCGGCGGCGGCGAGGCCCCAGCTCTCGCAGAGCGCGGCGCCGAGCGCATCGTTGCTGACGCCGAAGGCCTCGTGCTCGAGCAGCAGCAGGGCGACGTCGTCGTCCGCGGCATGCAGCATCGCGCGGTAGCGCTCGCTCGCGTGGCGAAACAGCACCGCCTTGCCGCATTCCTCGAACAATCCGGCCGAATGCGCGGCCCACGGGTCGACGCCGAGCGCGACCCCCATGCGGCCCATCAGCACGCCGCGGCGCGCGGCGCGGTCCCACAGCGGCGCCAGTTCGGCCGAGTGCGGAAAGATCGCGCGCAGCCCCATCTCGAAGGTGACCGCGGCGACCTCGCGGGTGCCGAGATAGGTGATCGCCTGCTGCACGCTCTGCACCCGGCCCGACAGGCCGTAGAGCGACGAGTTGACGGCCTTGAGCACGGCCGCGGCGAGCGCCATGTCGGTCTCGATCAAGGCGGCGAGCGCCTTGAAATCGACCTCCTCCTCGGCCAGCAGCAGCGAGAGCTTGACGAGCGCCTCGGGCTGCGACGGGATGTCGATATCGAGCAGGCGCAGTGCGAAATCGACGGGCATGGCGGGCTTTCCGGGCGGCTTGGCCAAGGCAGGCGAAGAGTCGAGATCCATGCTATCGGCAGTGCGCGCGGCTTCCTTAGGGCTGCCGGACGGCCGGGCCGCCCCGAAGTCACGGCCGACGCCTGGCGGACGCTGCCAACCCCCTGCCGAGGTCCCGGATCCGGGCCGACCCGCTGCGCAGACGGTTGCGGACGCCGCTACAGTCGGTCCCTTGCAAACCGGAAGGAGATCGCTGATGCAACGCAGAACCCTCATGCTCGGCGCCTGTGCCGCCGCCATCGCCGCGCCGTCGATCGTGCGCGCGCAGGCGCAGCCCAAGGTCACGATCGCGGTCGGCGGCAAGAACCTGCTGTACTACCTGCCGCTGACGATCGCCGAGACGCAGGGCTTCTTCAAGGACGAGGGGCTCGACTTCAC
>JACSRM010000142.1 GCA_014879745.1 Burkholderiaceae bacterium
GAAGCGCTATGTCGCGATCGTCGCCGGGCATCTGACCGCCCCGGCAGGCGACGGCTGGGGCAAGATCGACCTGCCGCTCGCCGCCGACTGGCCCCGGCGGCCCAGGCAGATGATCGATAGCGAGCACGGCAAGCCGTCGCTGACGCGCTACCGGATCCTCGCGCACGACGCCGGCCCCGGGACGACACATGTCGAACTGCGGCCGATGACCGGACGCACGCACCAGTTGCGTGTCCATCTGATGGCGATCGGCCACCCGATCGTCGGTGACACGCTCTACGCGCCGCCCGCGGTGCAGGCGATGGCGCGGCGTCTGGCACTGCATGCGAGCCGGCTCGAATTCGCGCATCCGGCAAGCGGCGCACGCCTTGTGTTCTCGAGCGCGGCTGACTTCTTCCCGTGCTCCGGCAACCAGCGCGTTGAATCGAACAACGCGCCACCTTTGCCTTGAAAGGCGCCAACCCTCGTTTGGCAACGCGCCCCGGCGCAGGCCCCGAATTCTGTTGCTCGCGCTTCTAGCGCATTGCGTTCGGCAGAGCCGAGACGATCTGCGGAAAGACCGTTATCAGCGCCGTAGCGAGCACCAGCAGCAGGAAGAACGGGAGCGCCATTACCACCAGTTCGGGCAGTTTGCGCCCGGTGATGCCTTGGATCACGAACAGATTGAATCCGACCGGCGGGGTGATTTGAGCCATCTCGACGACCAGGATGAGGAAGATGCCGAACCAGATCACATCAATACCCGCGGCAGAGATCGCCGGCATCAGTACCGCAGTGGTCAGAACCACGATGGAGATCCCGTCGAGGAACATGCCCATCACGATGAAGAATACGGTCAGCGCTGCGATCAGTGCGTAGGGGCTCAGTCCCAGCGACGAGATCCACGCAGCCAGATTGGCCGGCAGGCCGGTGAAGCTCATTGCACTGGTCAGATAGGCCGCACCGATCAGGATGAAGGAAATCATGCACGACGTGCGGGTTGCGCCCATCAGGCTGTCGAAGAACGACTTGCGTGTCAGCGAGCCACCGAAGCCGGCAATCAGCAATGCCCCCACGACGCCAACCGTGGCGGCCTCGGTGGCCGTGGCGATGCCACCGTAGATCGCGCCAATCACGCCGATGATCAACAGCGTCACCGGCAACAACAGGCGCAATCGCGCGATCATCTGGCCCCAGGAGACCCGGTCCTCCTTGGGCGGCACCCGGTCGGGATGAAGGATTGACCAGAGTGCGATGTAACCCGAGAACAGCACCATCAACATCAGACCCGGCAGCACGCCGGCGATGAACAGCTTGATGATGGAAACCTGCGCCGCCACGCCGTAGACGATCATCACGATCGACGGCGGGATCAGCAGCCCCAGGGTGCCGGCGCCGGCCAATGAACCGATGCTGATGCTCTCGTCGTAACCGCGCGATTTGAGCTCCGGCAGCGAAATCCGGCCGATCGTGGCGGCGGTGGCCGCCGACGAACCACTGACCGCGGCAAAGATTCCACAGCCCAGGACGTTGACGTGGACCAGTCGTCCAGGCAGCCGCCGCACCCATGGACCGAGGCCGCTGAACATGTCCTCGGCCAGACGGGTGCGGTACAGGATCTCACCCATCCAGATGAATAACGGCAACGCGGTCAGCGCCCAACTCGACGCCGCATCCCAGCTCTTGGTCGCAAATATGACCCCCGCAGGCGCGTCGGCGAACGCCACGATACCCAGGATGCCGCAGGCGAGCAGGGCCAGCGAGACCCAGACGCCCAGCGCCAGCAGTGCCAACAGGCCGCCGATCAGAACGACCGCCTGGGTCATGTCAGCCATGACCCTGATCCTCTTCCAGAGCTTCGCCGCGCAGGCATTTGAGCAGGCGCTGGACCAGCATCGCCGTCAGCAGCGCCAGCCCGATCGGCATCGCTACCTGCGGAATCCATAGTGGCACGGCGACCATCCCCTGCGCAACGTCGCCGTAGGCGTAGGACTCGTAGACGAATGCGGCCGCATGCCAGGTCGCCCAGCCCGACAATGCCAGACCGATCGCCGTGGCCACGATCTCGTAGGCCTTGGTGGCGCCACCTTTCGGCAGGAAGTTCTGCACCAGCGTGACCCGGATGTGATCGCCGCGTTGCATTGCGTACGGAAGCGCGAGGAAGATCGACGCTGCCATCGACCACGCCGCAAAGTCATCAGATGCCGGAATCTGGCGCCCGAACAGCCGGGCGACGATCTGCACCGCAATGATCGCCGCGATCAGCGCCAGAAACACCGCCGCGACGGCGCCAGCCACGGTGGCAATCCGATCGAGCCTCGACATGATGCTTCAGTTGCGATAGGCGTCCAGCACCGCCTTGCCATCGGCTCCCGCCTTCTGCTGCCACTCGCCGACCATCGTGTCGCCGATCGCCTTCATCTCCTTTGCGAGTTCCGGCGGCATCGGCTGCACGATCATCCCGTGTTTCGCCAGCGTGGCGGTCAATTCTTCTGTCTTGTCGCGGGCCGCCTTCCAGCCGCGCGCCTCGGCTCTCTGGCCGGCTTCGAGCACGGCCTTCTGCACCTCCGGCGGCAATTGCCGAAACGCGCGCTTGTTGGCGATCACGAAGCTTTGCGGAATGAAGACCTTCGCATCGTAGTAGTACTTCACATAGTCCCAGGCCCGCGAATCCACGCCTGTGGCGGGGGACGTCAGCATCGCATCGATGACGCCGGTCGAGAACGCCTGTGGCACTTCCGGCGTGTTGACCGTGGTTGGAATCGCACCCATCAGCGAGACCAGACGACTGGTCGACGCGCTGTAGGCACGGAAGCGGGTGCCCGAGAGATCCGCCAGCGTCTTGATGGGCTTCTTCGAGTAGATGCCTTGCGGCGGCCACGGCGAACCGTAGATGAGCACGATTCCCTGCTTGTCCAGACGCTCGGCAAGCTTCGGCCGGGTTACCTTCCACAGCTTTTCCGACTCGTCGAACGAGGAGGCCAGGAACGGAACGCTGTCGACCTCGAACATGGGATCCTCGTTGCCCAGTGCAGAGACGAGGACCTCGCCGATAGGCACGACGCCCTGCTGGACACCGCGTTTCACTTCGGGACGCTTGAGCAGCACGCTATTGGACTGCACGCGGATGTCGAGCGCTCCGTTGGTCGACTTCTTCACATCCTCGGCGAACTGATGAATGTTCTGCGTCAGATAGTTGCTGTCCGGCTGCTCGGCCGACATGTTCCAGTTCACGGCATGGGCGGCGCTGGCCACGAACAGGCCAGCTGCGAAAAGGATCAGCTTGTTCACCGTGTGTCTCCTCCGGAAAAATTCGGGATTGGCAAGGCTCAACGGGCGGCCGCGAGGTCGCAGGACCGCAGCTCCCACAACAGGCGAAAGATCTGCAGGTGCTCTCCGCCAAGGTCCAGTGCAGCGGCGAAATGCTGCGCCGCGTCAGCCGCTGCAGGCTCGGTGACGGTATCGATCACGAGGAATGGCTCCAGTACCCGGCTGCTGGGATCTTCCGACGGCAGCGGCGTCGAGAGTTCGGGGTCTGGCGTCAACACGCGCAGGCAAAGAACCCCCCCCAGGTCCATCCGGGGCGATGCCACCATCGCGGCAGCCCGCTGGGCATTCTGCAGACTGCCCAAGCGCAGCAGCGCCAGTGCACCACCGGTGCCGACGCCATGCAACGGCGATACCACGGTGACACGCCGGTTGGTATTGCGCATGCGTTCGAAGTTCGCCAGCGACCAGGGCGTCTGGTGTTCGAAGGCCTGTCGGTAGGCGGGACTGCGGAAGACGTGCATCGTCTCGGTACGGTACAGAGCGAGATAGGGGCGCGGTCCAGCTTGCGAGCGATAGCGGCGGGCCCACATGAAGCCGGGGATACCCGCTCGTTCGGCCATGTGCTCACGGTCGTACCACTTGTTGAAGTCGTCTTCGTAAGCGGGGTCGATATTCGTCCAGATGAACAGTTCACCCATTGCGTCGGGATCCTGTCGTATCGCTGGGCTCATACGCTCATCTCCGGTTGCCGTCCGTACTGGAGTACCTAGCCGTAGGCCATTCTGCCGCACTGCGGTGCGGCCGCGCAACCCGCGGTCTTGCCCGACGAGGCGTATGAGCCCGAAGAAACTCCATCAACGCGTGGGCTATCAGCACGTGGAACTATCAGCGCGTGGAATCGCGCGCGGCCTACACTGAGGCATGGCATCCAGGCATCTCACCCTCCTCACCGGTGCGTCGCGCGGCATGGGCGCGGCGATGGCCGAGCAACTGCTGCAGCCCGGCGCCACGCTCGTCTGCCTGTCGCGAACGACGAATGCCGGCCTTGCGGAAAAGGCCGCCGCGGCCGGCGCGACGCTCGAACAATGGGCTCTCGACCTGGCCGACGCCGCGGGCGCCGCACGCCGCGTCGAGGACTGGCTCGCCGCACAACCGGGCGATATCTTCGACAGCGCGACGCTCATCAACAACGCCGCCGCGCTCACGAGCAGCGCGCCGCTCGAAGCAGTCGACGCGCAGGAACTGGCGCGCGCACTGCGCGTCGGGCTCGAAGCGCCGCTGCTGCTGACCTCGGCCTTTCTGCGTGCCACCGCGACTTGGCGCGCGCGCCGCGACGGGCAGTGCAAGGTGCTCAATATCTCGTCGGGACTCGGGCGGTCGGCGATGGCGAGCCAGGCGGGCTATTGCGCGGTGAAGGCGGGCCTCGACCACTTCTCGCGATCGGTCGCGCTCGACCAGGCGAACATGCCCCACCCTGCGCGCATCGTCTCGCTGGCCCCGGGGGTGATCGATACCGACATGCAGGTTCAATTGCGCGCCGGCGACCCGGCGCTGTTCCCCGACCTCGCGCGCTTCGTCGAGCTGAAGACCGGCGGCCACCTCGATTCACCGGCCGCCGCGGCGGCGAAGGTCATCGCCTATCTGCGGCGGTCGGACTTCGGAACCCAGCCGGTGGCCGACGTTCGCGGCTAGGCGACGGCCCGCTTGGCCTTGGCCCGCGCATGCCCGGCGCGGCCGCGGACCTTCCACTCGGAAACCATCCGCTGGCGTTCGAGTACCGACATCGTGTCGCGGCGCGCCTCGCGCAGCAGCTTGTGATAGTTGCGCAGGCGATCCGGCGCCACGCCTTCGCGTACCGCGCAGCCGGGTTCGGCCGCATGCCGGCAGTCGCGAAACCGGCAGCGCAGCGCGAGCGATTCGATATCGGCAAAGCTCGCGGCAAGCGTCGCTTCATCGACGTCGGGACGCAGCGCGCGCAGACCCGGGGTGTCGATCACGCAGGCGCCGCCCGGCAGGCGGTGCAGCGAGCGCGACGTCGTCGTGTGCTTGCCGCGGCTGTCGTGCTCGCGCACGGCACCCGTATCCTGGATCGGCGCGCCAGCCAGCGTATTGGTGAGCGTCGACTTGCCGGCGCCGGACGAGCCGAGCAGCACCAGCGTCTGCCCCGCGCCAAGCCAGGGCGCGAGCTGCCGCGCGGCATCCGGCGAGCGGGTATCGACAACCAGCGGCTCGATCGCCGCGCCGACGCGCCCGCGCAGTTGCTCCAGCGCCTGCGCGATGCGCTCTGGCGGTGCCGCATCGGCCTTGCTGAGTACGACCACCGGCAGCACGCCGCCGGCCTCCACGAGGACCAGGTAGCGCTCCAGACGGCGCAGGTTGAAGTCGTCGTCCAGCCCCATCACGAGCAGCGCGGTATCGACGTTGCTCGCGACCGGATGGCGCCTGCCGTCGGCGTCGCGGCGGGCGAGGTGCGTCAGCGGCGGCATTCGCCGCTGCACCCACCACGCGCCGTGCGCATCGCGCCCGGCGAGCACCCAGTCGCCGACTGCCAGTGCGGTGCCGTGCTCGGCAAGCGAGCGCGTCAGGCGCGGCATCACGCGCGCCGCATGCTCGCGGTCGCCGTCGTGCAGCTGCACCGTCTCGCGATGAACCTCGGCGAGGCGCATCAGCGAGCCATCGGTCTCGCGATCGGCATCGAATTCTTCGGCGTTCTCTTCCATCAGGGACCGCTGCACCTGCTGCAGGCAGGCCGGCGTCATTCCAATCGAGCGCAGGCGCTCGGCATCGATTTCGTTCATCTTCGGTTCGAATCCAGGTTCGACGCCCGCGCCATTCGAATGGCGAATGGCCACGGGCCGGGAGCCCGGATGCGCAAGCGCGCCGGGCCGGCTGGCTGTCGGTGGTCGGCCGCGAGCCGCGGCGAGGGATAGGGTTCGAGCCTGGCGGATCGACCGCTGCGCCCTACGACGGGGACGCAGCGGTTGCAACCGGGCGCTTCAGCGGCAGGGGATGCGCTTCAGGCGGCGGCCGACGGGAAGGGGGTGTGGGATCGATTCATGGCGCACCTCCTGTCGGCTTGGGTTGCAACGGGGCCCGAACGGCGTTCGGACGCGAGGGCGCGAAGTTTCCACCTTCGATGCGGAACTTGTCAATCGCATTCGGCGACAAAGCAACGCATGGGCCCGCCGCACGTGCAGGGGTGCGTGTCTGGCCCGTGCATCTTCACCGGCGGGTTCCATGTAGCATAGGCCGCCACCCGCACTGCAAAGGTCTTGTCGGCCGAAGCAGGGGTCCCCTCACCCAGTCTGGAGATAAAACGGATGTTGAAGCTTGTCTTGAGTCTCGCCGTGGCCCTGTCCGGCCTCGGTTTTGCCGCCGCCGAGGCGGAAGCCAAGCGCCTCGGCGGGGGTGGCATGTCGGGCCTGCAGCGCAAGGCGCCCGCCCGCCAGGCGCCCGCCACCCCCCCGTCGCAGCAAGCGCCTGCCGCCGCTCCGGGCACGCCCGGCGCCGCGCCGGCCGCTGCGCCGGGCCGCTCCTGGATGGGGCCGATCGCCGGGCTGGCCGCGGGTTTCGGCCTGGCCGCGCTGATGAGCCACCTCGGCCTGGGCGAAGAGATGGCCAACATCCTGATGATCGTGCTGCTCGCCGTCGCCGCATTCTGGCTGGTGCGCTTCCTGGCCCGCCGCTTCGCGCCGCAGCAGGCGGGCGGCGCCCCTCAGGGCATGCGCTACGCCGGCGTCGACAGCCGGCGTGATACCGCCCTGCCACCGACGCAGGCGCCCCTGGCTGGCGGCTCGTCCGCGACGGCGGCGGCAGCCTCGCTGGTCCCGGCGCCAATGGCAAGCGCGTTGCCGGCCGGTTTCGACGCCGAGGCCTTCGAGCGCATCGCCAAGCTGATCTTCATCCGCATGCAGGCAGCGAACGACAAGGCCGACCTCGACGATCTGCGCCAGTTCGCGACGCCCGAGATGTTCGCCGTCTTCAAGCTCGACCTGCAGGACCGCAAGGGTGCGGCGCAGCAGACCGACGTCGTCCAACTTGCCGCCGAGGTGATCGACTTCGAGCAGGAAGATGCGCGCCAGGTCGTGAGCGTGCGCTATCACGGCCTGATCCGCGAAGAATCGGGCGCGCCCGCCGCGCCGTTCGACGAGATCTGGCACCTCGTCAAGCCGCTCGACGGCAGCCGCGAGTGGGCGATCGCGGGCATCGCGCAGGCGAACTGATCCCGGCAACCCTGCCACTGCACGGGCCCGGCCGCAACGACGGCCGGTCCTCGTTCAGGACGCTGCTTGCCGCCTGTCCTGCGGCCTCGATCCGGTGCCGTGCGCGACGCCGCTGCGCGATACTGCGGACTTCACGGATGCATGGAGCCAGACGATGCCCAAGGGACAGCAACGCAGCAACAAGGAAGCCAAGAAGCCGAAGAAGGGCGTCGCGCCGAAACCGGCATCCCCCGGCAGCCTGGCGGCGCCGATCACGACCGTGATTCCAGAGCGCGGCAAGAAAAAGAAGTAGTGCCGAGACAGGCGTGCGGACGCCGGGCCGCGCCGCAGGCGGGCGCGCGGATCATCGCTTCGGGCTCACCCCGGGCGCCGTTGCCGGGGCAGTGACACGCACCCGCGTGCCCTGCACGGCCACGGTCTGGCCGGCCCTGATCTTGCAGGTCTTGCGCAATTCGGTGCGCCCGTCGACCTCGACCATCGCGTCCGCGATCATCGCCTTGGCCTGGCCGCCGCTGCCGGCGAGCCCGGTCGCCTTGAGCAGCGTGTCGAGCGTGACGTAGTCGCCTCGGAGTTCGAAATCCATGAGCCGCATGCGAAAGGTTTTGCGAGCCAGCGCAAGCCCCCGACGATAGCGCAGGCGACGGCGCCGCCTCGATCGCCCGCCATCACGTCCGTCATCGCCACGCTACAATCGCCGCGCGAAACGACGCAAGTCGCGCGCACTTCGAGGCATTTCTGGCTGTCCCGCGGCGGTTCTCGCGCCGGGTTGCGCTCGAGTCCCACCTGGTTCGTCGCCCGAGTATCGTTTTGCATGCGCACGCATTCGCTGCGCATAGTTCTACTGTTTAGATTGGAAAAGCTAGATGACTACCCAAACCGGCACCGTGAAGTGGTTCAACGAGAGCAAGGGCTACGGCTTCATTGCGCAAGACGCTGGCGGCGCCGACCTGTTCGCCCATTTCCGTGACATCGAAGGCACCGGCTTTCGGACGCTGACCGAGAACCAGCGCGTGCAGTTCGAAGTGAAGCAGGGCCAGAAGGGCCTGCAAGCTGCGAATATCAAGCCGCTCTGAGTTCGACCTTCGGTGACCAGGAAACCGCGGCTCGCCGCGGTTTTTTCTTGCGCGTCGCGCGGCCCGGCCATTCCACGGCGGCGAATACACTGAAGCCGACCGCGACGCGACCGAACGACCCTCATGCCCCTGCCGACCGGCGCCAACCCCTCTGCCGCACCACCCGCCGGCACCCTCGAAGCCTGGGCCGCGAGCACGCGCGAGTTCGTGCTGGTGACGGACGCGCAATGCAGGCTGGTCTGGTGCAACCCGCCACTCGAGCGCCTGCTGGCCCGCCCCTCGGGCACGCTTGCCGGACAGGCCTTGGCAAAGCTGCTGCCGCTCGCGGCGGAGAGCCGGCCGCGCTGGGACGCTGCGTGCGAATACGTCGCGCGCGGCGAAGCGTTCGGCGGGATCGAGATCGCGATCGACGTGGCGTCGCCGGGCGACGAGCGCAGCGACGGCCGCCGCTGGCTGCGCGCCGCTGCGCATCGACTCGGCCCCGGCACGGAAGGCGCCGCACGCTGGCTGTTCGTGATGACCGACGTGAGCGACGCCCGGCGGCTCGAGCGCAAGACGATCGAACTGCAGGAGTGGCTTTCGCTCGGGCGATCGTTCGAGCGCCTGGGCGCCTGGGAGCGCGACCTGCGAACCGGCGGCGGCCGCTGGGATGCGCAGGTCTTTCGCATCTACGGCTTCGATCCGGCCGCCGGCGTGCCGGCGCTCGAGCCGGCCGTGAGCCGCATCCATCCCGAGGACCGTGCGAAGTTCGCATTCGGCTCGCTGACCCCGCAACCCGGCCACTACGATCGCCGCTACCGCATCGTGCTTCCCGAAGGCAGCATCCGCTGGGTGCATGCCAAATGGGAGGTGCTTGCCGCGGCCGACGGCAGCGCCGAACGCGCGATCGGCATCCTGCTCGACGATACGCAGGCATACGAACTCGCGCAGGCGCTGGGCAGCACGAGCGCACAGCTCGAACTCGCGATCGAGCTCGGCAATATCGCCCTCTGGCGCCACGATCTGCAGACCGACTGGATCACGTACAACAAGCGCGCGCACCAGGTTTTCGGTCTGCCGCTGGGCAGCGACGGCATCTCGCTCGCCGACTTCCGCGCCCGCATCCACCCGGACGACGCCGCGCACGTGGCTGCCGTCGCGGCGTCCGCACTCGGCTCCGAGCAGCCGACCGATATCGAGGGCCGCTTCAAGGGGGTCGACGGCGCGTGGCGAACGGTGATGACGCGCCGCGTCGTGGAGCGTGCGCCCGACGGCACGCCGGTCGCTTTCGTCGGCATCGCGCTCGACATCACCCGCCAGGCCTCGGAGCGACGACGCGCCACCGAACTGCTGCAGCATATGGAGGCCGCCGCGGCCGCCGCCGGCGTCGGCATCTGGAGTACCGACGAAGGCTCGGGCAAGGGGCAGTGGAATGCATCGATGTTCGCGCTCGTCGGCCGGCCGGTGACGCCGGTCCCGCCGAGCCGCGACGAGTGGCTCTCCAACATCATTCATCCGGCCGATCGCGAGCGCTTGCTCGCGGCCCGCGCGGCGCTCGGGTCGGCGCCGCGCGGCGTCGGTGAACTGAGCTACCGCGTCCGGCTGCCCGGCGGCGCAACCCGCTGGCTCGAGGATCGGGTGCGCCGCGGATTTCTCGACGGGCGGGCGACGCTGTTCGGCGTGACGCTCGACGTCACCCGGCGCAAGCGTGCCGAAGAGGCGCTGCGCAGCGCCGACGAGCGCGCCGCGCTCGCGACGCGCAGCGCCGGCATCGGCACCTGGGAGACCAGTCTCGTCGAAGCCGACGAGCGCTGGGATGCGCAGATGTATCGCCTGCGCGGCATCGCGCCGCGCGATCGGCCGCCCTCGCGCGAGGAACGCCTCGCGATGCTTCATCCCGACGACCGCGCCCTGGTATTCGACTCGCGCCCCGACGCCAGGACCCACGCCGGCGTCGCCCGCTACGAGTTCCGCGTCCGCTGGCCCGACGGCAGCGAGCGCTGGATCGCTTCGCGTTCGATGGCCGTGCTCGACGATACCGGCCTGCCGATCCGGCGCGTCGGCGTCAACTGGGATGTCACCGAGAGCAAGCTCGCCGAGGCAGCGCGCCAGGAGAGCGCGCTCGCGCAGCAGGAAAGCCGTGCGAAGTCGCAGTTCCTGTCGCGCGTCAGCCACGAGCTGAGGACACCGCTGAACGCCGTGCTCGGCTTCACGCAGCTGATGCAGGCCGAGGATTCGCTCCGGGCGGCGGACAAGGAGCGCCTGGCGCTGATCCGTTCGGCGGGCGAACACCTGCTCGCCCTCATCAACGACATGCTCGATTTGACCGCGCTCGATACCGGCGAGATGAAGCTCGATCCGCGGCCGGTCTCGATCGCCGAGCTCGTCGCCGAAACGCTGCCGCTGGTCGAGCCGATGGCGGTGCAGCACGAGGTCACGCTGCACACCGAGGGCCTCGAGGGCATCGTGCTCGCCGACCGGACACGGCTGCGCCAGGTGCTCATCAATCTGTTGACGAACGCCATCAAGTACAACCGGCCGCAGGGCAGCGTCGCGATCGGCACGCGCCACGCCGGGCAGCATCCGACGATCGAGGTCAGCGATACCGGACGCGGGCTGACGCAGGATCAGCTCGCGCACCTGTTCGAGCCGTTCAACCGGCTCGGCGCCGAAAGCGACGCCGTCGAAGGCAGCGGCATCGGCCTCGTCATCGTCAAGACCTTCGTCGAGCGCATGGGCGGCAAGGTGGCGGTCGACAGCGAACCCGGACGCGGCACCCGTTTCCGCGTCACGCTGCCCGGCGCGACATGGGCCGGGGCCGCCCGCGGGCCGGCGCGCCTGCCGGCACAGGCCGGTCTGCAAGCGGCAGACGCCGGCACCCACGCCGCGCGGGGACGCCTGCTCTATATCGAGGACAACGCCGTCAACGTGCTGCTGGTGCGCGAACTCGTCACCCGGCGCCCGGGGATCGAGATGCTGAGCGCGGCCGATGGCTCGCAGGGCGTCGCACTCGCGCTCGCGCAGCGCCCCGAACTCGTGCTGATCGATATGCAGCTTCCCGACTTCGACGGTTTCGAAGTCCTGCACCGACTGCGTGCCGCGCCGGATGGCGCGTCGCTGCGCTGCATCGCGCTGTCGGCC
>JACSRM010000026.1 GCA_014879745.1 Burkholderiaceae bacterium
TCGTGCTGCGAGATCAACTGCGGCGGCCAGGCCGACATCGCGATCGTCATGCAGCACACCAAGCCGCCGAAGATCAACCACGACCTCGTCGCCAACATCTGCGAGCGGCCGGCGGTCGTCGCGCGCTGCCCGGTCGCCGCGATCCGCCCGGCGATGGTCAACGGCAAGCCGACGCTCGAGGTCGACGAGAAGAAGTGCATCTGCTGCGGCGCCTGCTACGCGCCTTGCCCGCCGATGCAGATCAACGACCCCGAGCACTCCAAGTTCGCGATCTGGGTCGGCGGCAAGAACTCGAACGCGCGCGCCAAGCCGACCTTCATGAAGATGGTCGCCGCCGGCATCCCGAACAACCCGCCGCGCTGGCCCGAGGTGTCGGCGGTCGTGAAGAAGATCCTCTACGCCTACAAGGAAGACGCCCGCGCCTGGGAGCGGCTGTCGGATTGGGTCGAGCGCATCGGCTGGCCGCGCTTCTTCGAAAAGTGCGACCTGCCGTTCACCAAGTACCTGATCGACGACTGGCGCGGCTCGCGCTCGAGCCTGAACGCGTCGACCCACATCCGGTTCTGAACCGCAGCGCACACAAGACGACATGAAGTTCGGTCTGCTCGTCAGCGCCGGCCCGTACACGCACCAGGCGAGCGACACGGCGTACCAGTTCGCGTCCGCCGCGATCGCCAAGGGCCACGAGGTGCAGCGCGTCTTCTTCTATCACGACGGCGTCTACAACGGCACACGCCTGACCGAGCCGCCGCAGGACGACCGCCACATCGTCAACCGCTGGTCGGCGCTCGCGAAGGAGCACGGCGTCGACCTCGTCGTCTGCGTCGCCGCCGCGCTTCGCCGCGGCATCAAGGACGAGGTGCTCGCGCCGGGCTTTCGCATTTCGGGCCTCGGCCAGCTCGTCGACAGCGGCATCAAGGCCGACCGCTTCGTGACCTTCGGTGACTGAGGACGGGGCGCGAAAGATGAAGAAGTTCATGTTCGTCAACCGCCGCGCGCCGTACGGCACGATCTTCGCGCTCGAAAGCCTCGAGGTCGTGCTGATCGCCGCGACCTTCGACCAGGACGTGAGCCTCGTCTTCGTCGACGACGGCGTCTACGAACTCGTCAAGGGTCAGGACACGCAGGCGATCGGCATCAAGAACCACTCGAAGACATACCGCGCGCTCGAGGGCTACGACGTCGAAAAGCTCTACGTCGAGCGCGAATCGATGAATGCACGCGGATTGACCGAGGACGACCTGATCGTGCCGGTCGAGGTGCTGGGCAGCGCCGAGATGGCGGCGCTGATGGCCGAGCAGGACGTCGTCCTCTCGTTCTGACCGGAAGCAGCGCGCCATGCTCCACATCGTCAACCGCTCGCACGCGCAGACCACGTCGCTGCAGAGCTGCCTGCGCCTGGCGCAGGAGGGCTCGGCGCTGCTGCTGATCGAGGACGCCGTCTACGCCGCGACGGCGGCCGCCGCGCAGGCCTCGGGCATCGCCGCCGCGGTCGCGCGGCACAAGGTCTACGTGCTGCAACCGGATGCCGCCGCGCGTGCCGTATCGTCGCGCCTGATCGACGGCGTGACCGCGATCGACTACGCCGGCTTCGTCGACCTCGTCGCCGAGCATCCGAACAACCAGACCTGGCTGTAAATCCAATCTTCCGTCGAAGGAGAAGCAATCATGGGCATCGAAGTCAACGGCACGACCTACGAGACCGACGAGGAGGGCTATCTCGTCAACCTTGCCGACTGGACCGAGGACATCGGCAAGGCGATCGCGCAGACCGAGAACGTCGAGATGTCGCCCAACCACTGGGAGGTCGTCAACTTCCTGCGCGACTACTACAACGAGTACCAGATCGCCCCCGCCGTGCGCGTGCTGACGAAGGCGATCGGCAAGCAGCTCGGCCCCGACAAGGGCAACAGCAAGTACCTCTACGAGCTGTTCCCCTACGGCCCGGCCAAGCAGGCGTGCAAGATC
>JACSRM010000310.1 GCA_014879745.1 Burkholderiaceae bacterium
ACCGCATCGCCCGGCACGAGCGACGCGGTGTGGCCGTCGGCGCCGAGGCCGAGGTGGACGAGGTCGAGCACCGGCGGCGAACCGGCGAGCGTCGTCAACCGCGCCGCATAGTCGCGCGCCGCGGCGTCTAGATCGGCCGCCTCGACCGCCATCGCATGCACCTGCGCCGGCGCAAGCGACACGTGCGCGAGCAGCGACTCCTGGATGTGGGTCAGGTTGCGATCGACGCTGCCCGGCGGCGCGACGCGCTCGTCGACCTGGAACAGTTGAACCTTCGCCCAAGGGATATCTTCGTCCGCGAGCCGGCGCAGCATCAGCCACGGCGTGTGTCCGCCGCTGACGGCGAAGACGAAGGCGCCGCGCGCCTGGACCGCGGCGCGCGCTTCGGCGGCGATCCGCGCGGCGGCGCGCGCCGCGACCGCTGACGCGTCGGGCAGGACTTCGATCTGCATCAGCCCACTCGGGGGTCGTGCCAGCCACCGGGCGGCGCGATCGTCTTCGCCTCGTCCGGCCCCCAGCTGCCCGGCGCGTAGGCGTGCACCGGCGTGTCGGCCTCAAGGGCAGGGTCGACGATGCGCCACGCCTCCTCGACGTAGTCCTCGCGGGCGAAGAGCGTCGCGTCGCCGCGCATCGCGTCGCCGAGCACGCGCTCGTAGGCGTCCATCTCCTGCGCGCCGGGGTGGCGGCTCGCCGTCATCTCGGCCGGCAGGCTCTGCACCCCGTCGTCCGGCGAAAGCACGTTCATGCCGACCGCGATCTCGATCTCGGGGCTGATCCTGAACCGCACGTGGTTGCACGCCGCGTTGTGCGCCGAATAGAACGACGGCGACCGCCGCAGCCGCACGAGCACCTCGGTGCAGGTGACCGGCAGGCTCTTGCCGGCGCGGATGAAGAATGGCACCCCCTGCCAGCGCCAGGAGTCGATCGCCAGCCGCAGCGCGGCGAAGGTCTCGGTCTTCGACCCTTTCGCGACGCCGGGCTCGTCGAGATAGCCGGCGAATTGGCCGCGCACGATGTCGCCCGCGCCGGCCGGCGGCATCGCCTTCAGCACCTTCACCTTCTCCTCGCGGATCGATTCGCTGTCGGCGCGCACCGGCGGCTCCATCGCGAGGTTCGTCAGGAGCTGGAACAGGTGGTTTTGCACGACGTCGCGCGTCGTTCCGGTCGCGTCGTAGAACGCGCCGCGGCCCTGCACGCCGAATGCCTCGGCCATCGTGATCTGCACGCTCTGGACGTGGTCGCGGTTCCAGAACGGCTCGAGGAAGCTGTTCGCGAACCTGAAGTGCAGCATGTTGTGCACCGGGTTCTTGCCGAGGTAGTGGTCGATGCGAAAGATGTGCGCCTCGTCGAAGCTTTGCAGCAGCACGCGGTTCAGCGCCCGCGCCGATGCGAGGTCGTGGCCGAAGGGCTTCTCGACGACGATGCGCGCGCCCGCCGTCGAGCCCGATTGCGCAAGCTGCTCGACGACCGATGCGAAGAGCGCCGGCGGGATCGCCATGTAGTGCGCCGGGTGCTTCGCGCCGCCGAGCGCCTTGCGCAGCGCCTGGAAGGTCGATGCGTCGGCATAGTCGCCGTCGACGTAGCGCAAGAGGCGGCAGAGCTTCTCGAACGCCTGCGCGTCGAGCCCGCCGTGCTTTGTGACGCTGTCGCGCGCGCGCTCGCGTAGCTGGTCGATCGTCCAGCCGGCCTTGGCGACGCCGATCACCGGCACGTCGAGGTGGCCGCGGCGGATCATCGCCTGCAGCGACGGGAAGATCTTCTTGTACGCGAGGTCGCCGGTCGCGCCGAAGAACACTAGCGCGTCGGCAGCCTGGGCGGCGGGTGTCGTCATCGCGCGGCCCCAGGTGTCATTCGCGTCATTCCTCTGCGCCGTGCTTCTCGAGGTGGCCGCCGAAGCCGAAGCGCATCGCCGACAGCACCCGGTTCTGGAACTCCGCGTTGCCGCGCGACGCGAAGCGCTCGTAGAGCGCCGTCGTCAGCACCGGCGCCGGCACCGCGGTGTCGATCGCGGCCTTGATCGTCCAGCGCCCCTCGCCCGAATCGGAGACGCGGCCGGCGAAACCGCCGAGCGCCGCGTCGCTCGCGAGCGCGGCGGCCGTCAGGTCGAGCAGCCACGACGAGATCACGCTGCCGCGGCGCCAGACCTCGGCGACCGCCGGCAGATCGATGTCGTAGCGGTAGTGCTCGGGGTTGCGCAGCGGCGTCGTCTCGGCGTCCTGCGCGTGTTCGGATCGGCCGGCGTTGGCCGCCTTCAGGATCCCGAGCCCTTCGGCATAGGCCGCCATCAGGCCGTACTCGATGCCGTTGTGGACCATCTTCACGAAGTGGCCGGCGCCGCTTTCGCCGCAGTGCAGGTAGCCCTGCTCGCTGGTGTCGCCCGCGCCTTCGCGGCCGGGCGTGCGCTCGATGTTGCCGATGCCCGGCGCGAGCGTCCTGAAGATCGGATCGAGCCGCTGCGCCGTCGCCTTCGGCCCGCCGATCATCATGCAGTAGCCGCGCTCGAGGCCCCAGACGCCGCCGCTCGTGCCGACGTCGAGATAGTCGATGCGCTGCTGCGCGAGCGATTTCGCGCGCCGGATGTCGTCGATGTAGTACGAGTTGCCGCCGTCGACGATCGCGTCGCCCGGCGCCAGCAGCGGCGCGAGTTCGCCGATCGCCGCATCGACGACCGCCGCCGGCACCATCAGCCAGACCGTGCGCGGCGGCTTCAACGCGGCAACGAGTTCGGCAAGCGTTGCCGCGCCGATCGCGTGCTCGGCGACGAGCGCCTGCACCGCGTCGGGCGAGCGGTCGTGGACGACGCACTCATGCCCGCCGCGCAGCAGTCGGCGCACCATATTCGCGCCCATCCGCCCCAAGCCGATCATTCCGAGCTGCATCGTTCGATCTCCTTGTCTGGCCGTGGCGTCCGGCGCGATCAGCCCCTGGCGCGCAGCGCGCGAACGCGCCGGATCAGCGCGTTCGTCGAGCTGTCGTGCGCCGGCGCGTCGCTCGCGCTCAGTTCGGGAACGATGCGCTTCGCGAGCTGCTTGCCCAGTTCGACCCCCCACTGGTCGAACGGGTCGATGCCCCAGATCGCCGCCTGCGTGAAGACGCTGTGCTCGTAGAGCGCGACGAGCTTGCCAAGCGCGGCCGGCGTCAGCCGGTCGAGCAGCAGCGTGTTCGACGCCCGATTGCCGTCGAACACGCGGTGCGGCACGAGCCACTCGGGCGTGCCCTCGGCCCGCACCTCGTCGGCCGTCTTGCCGAACGCGAGCGCCTCGCCCTGGGCGATGACGTTGGCGAGCAGCAGGTCGTGGTGTACGCCGAGCGGGTTCAGCGGCTGGCCGAAGGCGATGAAGTCGCAGGCGATGCGCCGCGTCCCCTGGTGGATCAGCTGGTAGAACGAATGCTGCCCGTTCGTCCCCGGCTCGCCCCAGTAGACCGGCCCCGTCTCGCAGCCGGCCGGCGTGCCGTCGGCGCGGACGTGCTTGCCGTTGCTCTCCATCGTGAGTTGCTGCAGGTAGGCCGGGAAGCGCTTCAGGTACTGCTCGTAGGGCAGCACGGCGACCGTCGGTGCGCCGAGGAAGTTGTTGTTCCAGACGCCGAGCAGCCCCATCAGCACCGGCAGGTTGCGATCGAACGGCGCCGCGCGGAAGTGCTCGTCGATCGCGCGAAAGCCGGAGAGCATCGCGCGAAAGTGCTCGGGACCGATCGCGAGCATCGTCGACAGGCCGATCGCCGAATCCATCGAGTAGCGGCCGCCGACCCAGTCCCAGAAGCCGAACATGTTGTCGGTCGCGATGCCGAACGCGGCGACCGCCTCGGCGTTGGTCGAGACGGCGACGAAGTGCTTCGCGACCGCACTCACATCGCCGCCGAGCGCGGCGAGCAGCCAGTCGCGCGCCGAATGCGCATTCGTCATCGTCTCCTGCGTCGTGAAGGTCTTGGACGAGACGATGAAGAGCGTCTCGTCGGCGGCGAGGTCGCGCGTCGCCTCGACGAAGTCGGTGGCATCGACGTTCGAGACGAAGCGAAAGACGAGGTCGCGCCGGCTGTAGTGGCGCAGCGCCTCGCAGGCCATCACCGGGCCGAGGTCGGAGCCGCCGATGCCGATATTGACGATGTTTCGGATCGGCTTGCCGGTGTGGCCGCGCCACGCGCCGCCGCGCACGCGCCCGGCGAACGCCGCCATCCGATCCAGCACGTCGTGCACCGCAGGCACGACGTTGCCGCCGTCGACTTCGATCACCGCATCGCGAGGTGCACGCAGCGCGACGTGCAGCGCGGCGCGGCCCTCGGACACATTCACCTTGTCTCCGCCGAACATGGCGTCGATGCGCGCGCGCAGGCCCGCCTCGTCGGCGAGCGCGACGAGCAGACGCAGCGTCTCGTCGGTGATGCGGTTCTTCGAGTAGTCGAGGTAGATGCCGGCCGCATCGAGCGCGAGGCGCTCGCCGCGCTCGGGATCGGCGGCGAATATCGCGCGCAGATGCAGCGGCTCGAGTTCGCGCGCATGCGCGGCAAGCGCATCCCAGGCGGGGCTGCGGGACACCGATGCAGTCTCGTTCGCAGACAGATCGCTCATCTCGTGCTCGCCTTCGCCTTCGTCGCCTTTGTCGCCTTGCGGCGCGCCGGTGCGCGCTTCGAGCCCGGCTTGGCGCCGGGTCCGGACGCCCAGAGGCGAAAGCCCCCGGCGAACGCATTTGCATTGTCTCCGGCGCGGCAGCCTTCCGGGAGTTCCTTCAACAGACGCAGGTTGCCGCCGCCGATCACGACGTCGTCCGGGATGAAGGCAGCCCTTAGCCGTTCGACCACGTCGAAGACCCGCTTGCGCCACTTCTTCTTGCCGTCACGCTCGAAAGCGCGTTCGCCGACGTAGTCCTCGTAGCTCCCCTTGCGATAGGGCAGGTGGGCGAGTTCCATCGGCACGACGATGCCGTCGACGACGAGCGTCGTGCCCAGCCCCGTGCCCAGGCCGAGGAACAGCAGCTTGCCCGCGCGATAGCTGCCGAGCGCCTGCATCGCCGCATCGTTGATGATTTTCACCGGGCAGCCGAAGGCCGCGGCGTAGTCGAAGCCGACCCAGCCGGGCGCCAGGTTGTAGGGCTCGGTGGCAGGCTGGTCGCGGACGACGACGCCCGGATAGCCGATCGCGACCGCGTCGTAGGACCAGCCTGCGGCAAGCGACTTCACGCCCGCGGCCATCTGCGCCGGCGTCATCGCCGGGCCCGATTCGAACCGGCGCTCCTCGGTGTGACCGGTCGCCATGATCTTCACGTGGCTGCCGCCGACGTCGATCACCAGAACCTTCATGCCTTCCCTTCGCGCCATCACGCGAGCGCCCTGCCCTTGGCCGGGATGGCGTCGAACAACGCCATCCGCGAAGCGTCGACCGGCCGCAGGCGTTGGCCTAGCGCGTGCAACGGGCGGGAGGGAAGGATTTCCTGCATCGTCGTGACCGCTTCCACGATTGGGAGCGGCCACGATACACCTGTCGTGCGGATGCAGCATCGTTGCGATGCTTGACCCGCGACCCGACGAAGTCATTCGCGGGCGCGGCGCGGGTGCGGCGTCACCCGAGGCGACGCCGCACCCGGCGCCCCGATCAGGGGACGTACTTCCAGTTGCCGTTGTCGATCAGCACCATCACGCGGGCGCGCTGGTCGAGGCCCAGATGGTCGGTCGGCGACATGTTGAAGATGCCGTGTGCGCCGGGGGCCTCGTGGACATTCTCGAGTGCATCGCGCAGCGCGGCACGGAACTCGGGGGTTCCGGGCTGTGCCTTCTTCAGCGCCACCGGAATGGCCGCCTGCAGCAGCACGCCGGCATCCCAGGCGTGGCCGCCGAAGGTCGAGACCGAGCCCTTGCCGTGCGCCGCTTCGTACTTGTTGATGTATTCGAGCGCCGACTTGCGAACCGGATTGCTCGCCGGCAGCTGGTTCGCGACGAGCACCGGGCCGGAGGGCAGATAGGTGCCGTTCACGTCCTTGCCGCCGACGCGCAGGAAGTCGTTGTTCGCGACGCCGTGCGTCTGGTAGTACTTGCCGGTATAGCCGCGCTCCTTGAGCGTCTTCTGTGGCAGCACGGCCGGCGTGCCGGATGCGGCGATCAGCACCGCGTCGGGACTTGCGGCCATGATCTTCAAGACCTGCCCGGTGACCGACGTGTCGGTGCGGTTGTAGCGCTCGTTGGAGACGATCTCGATGCCCTTGAGCGCAGCGACCTTGGCGAACTGCGTATACCAGCCTTCGCCGTAGGCATCGGCAAAGCCGATGAACGCGACCTTCTTGATGCCGGCATTGGCCATGTGCTGGGCGATCGCGAGCGACATCATGATGTCGTTTTGCGGCGTCTTGAAGACCCAGCGCCGCTTGTCGTCGACCGGCTCGACGATCATCGACGATGCCGCCATCGAGATCATCGGCACCTTCGCCTCGGCGACGACGTCGATCATCGCGATCGAGTTCGGGCTCGTCGTCGAGCCGACGATGACGTCGGCCTTGTCCTCGGTGATCAGCTTTCTCGTATTCGCCACCGCGGCGGTGGTATCGGACTTGTCGTCGAGCACGATGTAGTTGATCTTCTGGCCGCCGATCGTCGTCGGCATCAGCGCGAACGTATTCTTCTCGGGAATGCCGAGCGACGCTGCCGGCCCGGTCGCCGAGAGCGTGACGCCGACCGTGACGTCGGCCTGGGCCGACGCGGCGACCAGCAGTGCCGCGCCGAACATGAGGGTTTTCACGAGTTTCATGGGCTGTCTCCCTTTCTGGATTGCCTGGGGTTGAAAAAGCGTTGCAATTTGCCCGCGATGCTCATGCCGCGATCGAGGCATGCCTGCCCGGCCCGGCTTGCGGCAGGGTCACGGCGCCGACGCCGCCGAAGAAGAGATCGCAGACGACGGGTGCCATATCGTCGTAGCTGAATCGGCCATCGGGCTTGATCCAGGTAAACATCCAGTTGATCATCCCGAAGAGCAGCATCGCGAGCGGCTTGTCCATCGCGACCGCGTCGGCGCCGGGACGAACCGCGGCGACGGCCGCGGCGAAGGCATCGACCACGCGGCGTTCGGCGGCGAGGACGCGCTCGCGCTCCTCGGCCCCGAGGAAGCGCACGTCCTCGGTCAGCACGCGGTGCGCGTCCTGCGCGCCCGCATATTCGGCGACGAAGCGCACGATGAGTTCGCGCAGGCGCGGCTGCGGTTCGAGCGCGAGGCAATCGACATCGCGCACCACGGCCTCGAGGCGCGCGACGTGCTCCTGCGCGATGGTCGCGACCAGTTGCTGCTTGTCGCGCACATAGTGATAGAGCGCGGGCTTGGAAATGCCGCACGCGGCCGCGACCTGGTTCATCGACGTGCCCGAGTAGCCCTGGCGCGCAAAGAGCACGGCCGCCTGTGCGAGGATCGCCTCGCGCTGGCTGGCATAGCTGGGGGCTCGTCCGCGCGCCATCGGCTCGACCTCGGTTCAGCGATCGTCGTAGGAGACGACGACCTGCGCGCTGAGCGGATGCGCCTGGCAGGTGAGGATGAAGCCGGCCTCGACTTCGTGCGGCTCGAGCGCGAAATTGCGGTCCATGCGCACCTCGCCTTCGAGCAGCCGCGCGCGGCAGGTCGAGCACACGCCCGACTTGCACGAGAACGGCACGTCCATCCCGGCGCGGGCCGCGGCGTCGAGCAGGCTCGGATCGGCGGCGGTGAATTCGATCTCGCGCCGGTGGCCGTCGCGAATCACCGTCACGCGCGCGAGCGGCGCGTCGCCGGCGAGAACGGGATGCGCCGGCGCGGCGCCGAGCGGCGGCGCGCCGAAGCGCTCGATGTGGATGCGGCCACGTGCGACGCCGGCCGCGAGCAGCGCCGCCTCGGCCTCGTCGTTCATCTCGTAGGGGCCGCTGACGAAGACTTCGTCGACGCCTGCGGCATCGATCAGCGGCACCCGGATCGTCGCGTCGTCACTCGCTGCGCCGAAGAACTGCCCGAGCTTGTCGCGCGTCAGCCGCCCCTCGCTGATCGCCGCATCCTGCGGCTCGCGCGAGAACACATGGTGCAGCGCGAGGCGCGTCAGGTAGCGGTTCTTCAGATCCTCGATCTCTTCGCGAAACATCGTGCTCGCCTGGCGCCGGTTGCCGTAGATCAGCGTGAAGCGGCTGCCGGGCTCGCGCGCCAGCAGCGTCTTCATGATCGCGAGGATCGGCGTGATGCCGCTGCCTGCGGCGATGCCCAGCACATGGCGCCGCGCCGCCGCATCGAACGGCATGTGAAAGTGGCCCTGCGGCGGGAAGACCTGCAGCGCATCGCCCGCCTTCAGCCCTTCGTGCACCCAGCGCGAGAACGCACCGCCGGGCAGCAGGCGCACGCCGACGCGCAACTCGCCGTCATCGGCGCCGGCGCAGATCGAATACGAACGCCGCAGGTCCTCGCCAGCCACCTGCGCGCGCAGCGTCAGATACTGGCCCGGCTGAAAGTCGAATACCGCCTCCAGATCATCGGGGACCTCGAATCCGACGATCACCGATTCATCCGTATCGCGCTGCACGGATTTCACGCGCAGGTCGTGGAAGTGAAGGCTCATCTCGATCTAAAGCGGCTTGAAATGCTCGAACGGTTCGCGGCACGCGAGGCAGCGGTGAAGCGACTTGCAGGCCGTCGCGCCGAATGCCGAAAGTTGCTCGGTTCTCCGGCTGCCGCAGCGCGGGCATTCGATGCGGCGCGAGACGAAGCGCAGCGGCATGCCGGCGTCGGCGCCGCGGCCGGGCGGCGCGATGCCGTACTCGCGCAGCTTGCGCCGGCCCTCGTCGCTGATCCAGTCGGTGGTCCACGCCGGGGCGCGCCGCTGGCGGACCGTCACCGGGCCGAGGCCGGCCGCGTGCAGCGCGTCGATCACGCTGCGCTCGATGACTTCGGTCGCCGGACAGCCCGAATAGGTCGGCGTGAGGACGACTTCGATCGCATCGCCCGTCTCGCGGACCACGCGCACGATACCCAGGTCGACGAGCGAGAGCGCCGGCACTTCGGGATCGAGCACGCCGTGCAGCACGTCCCACGCCGCGGCTTCGCGCGGGCTGGCGAGCGCCGCGGCGTCGGGCGCCGCGTCGAGCGACAGGTCGGGCGTCACCATACCGCCCCCGGAAAGCTGCGATGCAGGTGCTGCATCTCGGCCAGCAGATAGCCCATATGCTCGCTGTGACGGCCGCGCTTGCCGTGGCTGCGAAACGGCGTCTGCGGCGGCGGCTCGATGCCGGCCCGCGCGAATACCGCCCCGAGTTCGTCGGCCCACGCGCCGCGCAACGCGCTGCACGCCGGGCCGAGGCCGGACGCGGCGGCGTTCGCATCGGTCGCGTCGTCGTCGAACAGTTCGGCCGTATACGGCCACAGCGCCGCCATCGCCTCGCGCAGGCGGCGCGCCGATTCGTCGCTGCCGTCGCCGAGGCGGACGACCCAATCGGCGGCATGCCGGCAGTGGTAGCGCGCTTCCTTCGCCGCCTTGCCGGCGATCGCGGCGAGTTCGGCATCGCTCGACGCGGCGAGCCGCTGCCAGTAGTGACGCAGCCAGGTCGAGAGCAGCAGGTTGCGCAGCACCGTGAATGCGAAGTCGCCGCGCGGCAGCTCGGCCAGCGTCACGTTGCGAAACGAGCGCTCGTCGCGCAGGAAGGCGAGCTGGTCTTCGTCGAACGTCTCGCCCGCCGCGCACATGCGGCCGGCGTGCGTCAGCAGCGCACGCGCCTGGCCGAGCAGGTCGAGCGCCATGTTGGCCGTCGCGATGTCCTCCTCGAGCACCGGCGCATGGCCGCACCACTCGGCAAGGCGCTGGGCGTGGACCAGGCAGGTATCGGCGAGCCGCAGAACGAACTGCTGCGCCGGGTCATCGTGCATTGCGATCGAGGCCGTCATCATCACATGTGATCGACTTCGTCGGGCAGCTGATAGAAGGTCGGATGGCGGTAGACCTTGTCCTGCGCCGGATCGAAATAGCTCGGCTTCTCGCCGGGGTCGCTGGCGACGATCTGGTCCGATCGCACGACCCACAGGCTGGTGCCCTCCTGGCGCCGGGTATAGACGTCGCGCGCAAGCTGGATCGCCATCTGCGCGTCGGTCGCGTGCAGGCTGCCGCAGTGCTTGTGGTCGAGACCTGCCTTGCTGCGCACGAAGACTTCCCACAGCGGCCATTCGGCGCTGCCGCTGGGGGCGGCGGCAGGGGCTTGGGTTTCGCTCGGGATCGTCATGCCGGGTCCTTCGTCGTGCGTCTCATGCCGCGCGCAGCGCATCGGCCTCGCGCGCCGCCTGCTTCGCGGCATGTGCGAGCGCCGCTTCGCGCACCCAGGCGCCGTCGTCGGCCGCTTTCACGCGCGCCGCCAGCCGCTCGCGGTTGCACGGGCCATGGCCGTTGACGACATTCCAGAATTCATCCCAGTCGATGGCGCCGAAATCCCAGTGGCCACGCGCCTCGTTCCACGTCAGCTGCGGATCGGGCAGCGCGACGCCAAGCACCCTGGCCTGCTCGGCCGTGGCATCGATGAATTTCTGGCGCAACTCGTCGTTGCTGATGCGCTTGATGCCCCAGCGCATCGACTGCTCGGAATTCGGCGACGCATCGTCGGGCGGGCCGAACATCATGATCGACGGCCACCACCAGCGATCGACCGCGTCCTGCACCATCGCGCGCTGGGCATCGGTGCCTTGCGTCATCATCGTCAGCAGCGAATCGAAACCCTGGCGCTGATGGAAGGATTCCTCGCGGCAGATGCGGATCATGGCCCGCGCGTAAGGCCCGTACGAGCAGCGGCACAGCGGCACCTGGTTCATGATCGCCGCGCCATCGACGAGCCAGCCGATGGCGCCGACGTCGGCCCAGGTCAGCGTCGGATAGTTGAAGATCGAGCTGTATTTGGCCTTGCCCGAATGCAGCGCCTCGATCATCTGCTCGCGCGAGGTGCCCAGCGTCTCGGCCGCGGCGTAGAGATACAGCCCGTGGCCGCCCTCGTCCTGCACCTTGGCGAGCAGGATCGCCTTGCGCTTCAAGGTCGGCGCGCGGCTGATCCAGTTGCCCTCGGGCAGCATGCCGACGATCTCGGAGTGCGCGTGCTGGCTGATCTGGCGCACGAGCGTCTTGCGGTAGTGATCGGGCATCCAGTCCTTCGCCTCGACGAAGCCGCCATCGGCGATGTGCGCCTCGAATGCGGCTTCGCGCGCCGCGTCGTCGGCCGAACGGACCGGCCGGCGATCGGCGGCGATCTCCTGCTTGCTCATCACGTCGAGCGCCTGGGTGTACATCGCCTTGCCCTTTCCCGTCTCGTTTCAGCGCGGCCGCTGGTCGATCACGCGGCGGGCCTTGCCGACGAGCGTACGCTCGATGGTGTCGGGCATGCCGACCATGACGCGAGTCGATACGCCGACCATGGTCTTGATGCGCTCGCGCAATCCGTCGGCGACCTGCTTGGGCTCGACCTTGCCGACCATCGCCGGCGTCAGCTCGCAGCGCACCTCGACCTCGTCGAGGTTGGCCTCGCGCGTGACGACGATCTGGTACTGCCCGCCGAGCTGGCCGTCCTGCAGCACCAGCTCCTCGATCTGGGTCGGGAACATATTGACGCCGCGGATGATCAGCATGTCGTCGCTGCGGCCGACGATCTTGCCCATGCGGCGCATGCTGCGC
>JACSRM010000333.1 GCA_014879745.1 Burkholderiaceae bacterium
ACCGCAGGGCAGTCGGCGCAGCCGACCGCCTCGCCGAAGCGTCGCGGCCTGTCCCGCACCGGCTTCGCCACCACCGCGATCGCGTATGCCAGGCGGCCGTTGCGATTCAGCGTCGCAGCGCGCCGGGGCCGTACCTCGAGCGACATCGTCGCGATGCGGTGAGAGTCTGGCCGCGCAAGTTCCTACTTGGCCGGCAACGCGTCGTCCGGCGGCGCCCGGTGTGCCGCTTCGCTGCCGGCGGCTGCCGGCACGGATTTGCGCTCGCGCACGAGGTAGCTCCACAGCACCGGCACGACGACGAGGGTGAGCAGCGTCGACGTGATCACGCCGCCGATGATCGCGCGCCCCATCGGCGCCTGGATCTCGCCGCCGTCGTTGAGCGCGAGCGCGAGCGGCAGCATGCCGAAGACCATCGCCGCGGTCGTCATCAATATCGGCCGCATCCGGATCTGGCCGGCGCGCAGCAGCGCCTCGGGCACCGACAGGCCGGCCTTCAGGCCCTGATTGGCGAAGTCGACGAGCAGGATCGCATTCTTCGTCACGAGCCCCATCAGCATCACGAGGCCGATCATCGAGAAGATATTGAGCGTGCTGCGCCACAAGAGCAGCGCGAGCATGACGCCGATCAGCGCCAGCGGCAGCGACGCCATGATCGCGATCGGTTGCAGGAAGCTCGCGAACTGGCTCGCCAGCACGATGTAGATGAAGATCGCGGCCAGCACCATCGCGCCGACCATCGCGCCGAAGGCCTCCTCCTGATCGCGCGTCGCACCACCGACGTCGAACGAAAAGCCCGGCGGGAGCTGCGTTTCCTTGACGAGCTTTTGCACGTCGGCGCCGACGTCGCCGGCCGGGCGGTCCTTCACGCCGGCGAAGATCGCCTCGCGCCGCTGCAGGCTCTGGCGCCGGATCACGGCCGGATTCTCGACCCGTTCGATCGTCGCCACCGAATCGAGCGTGATCGGCGTGCCGTCCTTCGCGAACGCGACCGGCAGATTGCGCATCTGCTGCACGCGCTCGCGGCGCTCCTCGGGCAGGCGCAGCAGCACCTCGACCTGCTCGCCGTCGGGGGTCGTCCAGTAGGTCGCGACATCGCCCGTCACGTAGGCGCGCATGTTGGACGCGAGCTGCTGCGCGGTGAGTCCGAGCTCGCGCGCCGCGCCCGGCTTGACGCGCACCGCGTAGGTCGGCAGCCCCGGCTTGTACGACAGTTCGATATCCGTCGTGCCGGGAATCTGCGCGATCTTCGCCGCGAAATCCTGCGACAGCTTGGCGAGCATCTCCGGATCGCTGCCGAGGATCGTGATGAAGATCGGCCGGTCGAAGCCGACCGAGACGTCGATGCCCGGGATCTTGGCGATCTTCTCGCGGATCGCATCCTCGATCTCCTTCTGCGAGCGCCGCCGCTCGCTGCGGTCGACGAGGCCGATATTGAGCGTCGCCTGATTGCGCCCGACCGACAGGCCGCTGCCCTCGCCGCCGACGCTGGTCGCGACGTTCTTCACCTCGGGGAAGGCGGCGACGATCTCCTCCACCTGGCGCACCTTGGCGTCGCTGCGCTCGAGGCTGGCACCGACCGGCAGGCGGATGCCGAGCTGGGTGAAGCTCTGGTCGGTCTGCGGAATGAACTCGGTGCCCACGAGCGGTGCGAGAGCGAGCGCGGCAAAGAAACTCACGACGCCGATCCACAGCACGATGCCGCGCGGCGTCATCGTCGCCCAGCGCAGCACGCGCCGCGCCTTCTTGTCGCGCCTGCCCTCGGCGTCGAACGGACGGCCGTAGACCGGGACCGGCGGGAAGACCCGATAGCGCCGGCCGCTGAAGGCCCAGCGAATCAGCCGCTCGTAGATCCGGTGCATGGCCTCGAGGCCATGGTCGGTCCAGCGGATCAGGTGCGAGATGCCCCACACCTTCTTCAGGTGCGCCGAAGGCGGATCCTTCCAGACGCTCGACAGCATCGGGTCGAGCGTGAAGCTGACGAACAGGCTGACGAGCACCGCAACGGTGACGGTGATGCCGAACGGAAAGAAGAAGCGCCCGACGATGCCCTGCATGAAGGCGACCGGCACGAAGACGGCGCAGATCGCGAATGTCGTCGCCATCACCGCGAGGCCGATCTCGTCGGTGCCCTCGAGCGCGGCGCGCCGATGCCCCTTGCCCAGGTGGACGTGGCGCACGATATTCTCGCGCACGACGATCGCATCGTCGATCAGCAACCCGATGCACAGCGACAGCGCCATCATCGTCATGAAGTTCAGCGTGAAGCCGAATGCATAGACGGCGATGAAGCTCGAGATGACCGAGATCGGCAGCGTCAGGCCGGTGATGATCGTCGAGCGCCACGAGTGCAGGAACAGGAAGACGATCGCGACCGTCAGCAGCGCGCCCTCGACGAGGGTGTGCTGCAGGCCGACGAGCGAGCTCTTGACGAAATCGCTCGACGCATAGATCAGCCGCAGTTCGACGTCCGACGGCAGGCTCTTGCGGATCTCCTCCATCTTCGCCTGCACCGCGTCGCCGGTGGCGACGACATTGGCGTCCTGCTGCTTGAAGACGTTGAAGTTGATCGCGCGCTGGCCGTTGATGCGCGCCATCGAATCGGGCTCGCGCTCGCGCTCGATGACCTGTCCGAGATCGGCGAGCGTGAGCGCCAGGTCGCCGCGGTGGGCGACGACGACATTGGCGAACTGCTTCGGGTCGCGCACCCGGCCCTCGACGCGCAGGATGGTGTCCTGCTTCGCATTCGTCAGCAGGCCGACCGGCTGGTCGGAATTTGCCGCGGCGAGCGCGGTCGAGATCTCGCCCGGCGTGATCGCGTAGGCGCGCAGCCGCGCCGGATCGAGGTCGACGCGCACCTCGCGCGTCGCGAGACCGGTGATGTCGACGCGCGCGACGCCCTCGACGCTTTGCAGCCGCTTGCCGACGACCTGCTCGCCGAGGATCGAGAGCTCGCGCGCGCTGCGCGCCGGCGAGACGAGCGCCATCGTCACGACCGGCTCGCTGTTCTCGTTGTCGAAGCGGCTGATCGTCGGCGGCTTCGCATCCTGCGGGAACGCCGACTGCACGACCGCGATGCGGTCGCGCACATCCTGCATCGCCTTGCCCATGTCGGCGTTCAGCGTGAACTCGACGCTCGTCTGGCTACGGCCCTCGAAGCTGCGCGATGTGATCTGCTTGACGCCGGCGATGCTGTTGAGCGCCTCCTCGATCACCTTCGTCAGTTCGCGCTCGACCGCCTCGGGCGACGCGCCGGGGTAGACGACGTCGACGAAGGCGACCGGCGGCGAGACGTCGGGCAGTTGTTCGACCCCCAGCCGCACGTACGAGAAGATGCCCAGCACGCACAGCGCCACCATCACCATCGTGGCGAAGACCGGGTTGTTGATCGAGACGCGGGTGATCCACATGCCGGACCCCTCAGCGCACCACGGTCGACGCGGCGGCCGAGGCGGTCGGCCCGGTGCGCTCGACGACCACTGCCTTCGCGCCCTCGCGCAGGTTGTCGTAGCCCGCGGCGAGCACCTGCGCCGCCGGCGTCAGTCCGGCAAGCACCTCGACCAGGCCGCGCGCATCGTCGCGGCGCCCGGTCGTCACCGCGCGGCGCACGAGCGCGCCGCGATCGATCAGCCAGACGTGGTCCTGCCCGGCGACATTGACGATCGCCAGCGTCGGCACCGTCAGGTGCAGTCCGCTGTCGGGCAGCACGATGCTGGCCAGCGCGTACTGCCCGGCGCGAAATTTCTCCTGCGGATTCGCGATCGTGATCGTGACGCCGATCGCGCGCGTTCCCGGCTCGGCGGCGGGCGAGATCCGGATCAACTTGCCGGCGACCGGCTGGTCGACACCTTCGACGCGCACTTCGACCGGCATGCCCGGCGCGAGCAGCGACACTTCGTGCGTGCCGACCGCACCGGCCAGTTCGAGCTCGGCGAGATCGACGATCGTCAGCACCGGCTGCTCCATGCTGAGCTTCTCGCCCGGCACGACGCTGCGCTTGGCGACGACGCCGCCGATCGGCGCGACGAGGTTGGCCTCGCTCACGCCGATGCGGGCGGTCGTGAGCTGCGCCTGCGCCGACTTGAGCTGCGAGGCTGCGGCGTCGAGCTTGGACTGCGCGGTCTGCAGCGCCGTCGGCGAGATGAAATTCTGCGCCGCCAGGCCGGTCGCGGCGGTGTGCTGGCGCTGCGCTTCCTCGAGCGCCGCCTTGGCGGCATCGACCGCCGCGGCGCGGTCCGCCACGCGCGCCTGCAGATCGGACAGATCGATCGCGCCCAGCACCTGCCCGGCGCGCACCCGGCTGCCCTCGTCGACCTTCAGGTCGAGCAAGGTGCCGGCCGCCTTCGCGCGGACGATCGCGGTGCGCGGCGCGACGAGCGAGCCGGAGAACTCGATCCGCCGCGGCAGCGCGACATTCTTCGGGCTGACCACCTCGCGCGACGTGAACTCGAGCGTGACCTCGGGCTTCTTTCCCTTGCCGTCGGCGCCGTGCAGGGGGCTCTTGGCTCCCGACAGCACCACGAAGGCAGTACCCGCGACGATCACCGCGGCAGCGCCTCCGAACAGCCACAGCTTTCGCATGGGGCTTCCTTTCATATTTCGGATCAAGCCGGCAAGTGTATGCAGATGCCGTTTCGGGGCGAGGGCGGTGCGACGAACTGCACGAGGCGCGGCATCGAATGCGACTGGGTGCGATGCACGGCGCCACCGGGCGTCGGCGGGCCGCTACCGACCGGCGCGGGGCGGGCTCCCTAGAATCGCTCCCTTGTTGTTTGCGGGAAAGTACCGATGAAAATCAAGAGCCAGCGCGACTTCTGGTCCGGTCTGATGTTCGTCGCGGCGGGCCTCGGCTTTGCCTGGGGCGCAACCCTGTACCGCTTCGGCGATTCGGCCCACCCCGGTCCTGGCTTCTTTCCCCTCGGCCTCGGGCTGCTGACGGCGCTGATCGGCGCGGTCATCCTGTTCAATGCGCTCAGCGTCGAGCGCGCCGACGGCGACACAATAGGCGCCATCGCCTGGCGGCCGCTCGGCTTCATCGTCGGCGCGGTGCTGCTGTTCGGCTGGCTGCTGCCGCATCTGGGCCTTGTCGTCGCGCTGCCGCTGGTCGTCGTCGTCGCCGCGCTCGCGGGCGACGAATTCCACGCCGGCGAGGTGGTCGTCAACGCGATCGTGCTGACCCTGCTGTGCTGGGCGATCTTCATCCGCGGCCTCGAGCTGACGATCCCGCTGCTGCCGCCGTTCATCGCGGGTTGATCGCCCCCGCATGGACCTGCTCGCCAATCTCGCGCACGGCTTCGGCGTCGCGTTCACGCTGCACAACCTGGCGTATGCATTCGCCGGCACGGTGCTCGGCACGCTGATCGGCGTGCTGCCCGGCCTCGGCCCGGTGGCGACGATCGCGATGCTGCTGCCGTCGATCTATGCACTGGACGCGACGCCGGCGCTGATCATGCTCGCCGGCATCTACTACGGCGCGCAGTACGGCGGCTCGACGACGGCGATCCTGATCAACGTGCCCGGCGAGTCGAGCTCGGTCGTGACCGCGATCGACGGCTACCAGATGGCGCGCAAGGGCCGCGCCGGCGCCGCGCTCGCCGCGGCCGCGCTCGGCTCGTTCTTCGCCGGCTGCATCGCGACCGTCGCCATCGCCACCTTCGCGCCGCCGCTGACAAGGCTCGCGTTCGAGTTCGGCCCGGCGGAGTACTTCTCGCTGATGGTGCTCGGCCTGATCGGCGCCGTCGTCCTCGCCTCGGGGTCGCTATTGAAGGCGATCGCGATGATCCTCCTGGGCCTGCTGCTGGGCCAGGTCAATACCGACGTCATCTCGGGCGTCGCGCGCTACAGCTTCGACATTCCCGAACTGACCGACGGCATCAATTTCGTCGCGATCGCGATGGGCGTGTTCGGCTTCTCCGAAATCATCGCGAATCTCGGCAAGCCGGCCGAGCACCGCGAGGTCTTCGCCAGGCGGGTCTCGGGACTGTGGCCGACGCGCCAGAATTTCAGCGACGCCTGGCCCGCCGTGCTGCGCGGCACCGGGCTGGGCTCGGTGCTCGGCGTGCTGCCGGGCGGCGGCGCGCTGCTGTCGTCGTTCGCGTCGTACACGCTCGAGAAGAAGATGCCGGCCCGCGACGGCGAGGTGCCATTTGGCGAAGGCAATATCCGCGCCGTCGCCGGGCCCGAGTCGGCCAACAATGCCGGTGCGCAGACCTCGTTCATACCGATGCTCACGCTCGGCATCCCGCCCAACGCGGTGATGGCGCTGATGATCGGCGCGATGATGATCAAGGGCATCCAGCCCGGCCCGCAGGTGATGTCGAGCAATCCCGACCTGTTCTGGGGCCTGATCGCGTCGATGTGGGTCGGCAACGCGATGCTCGTCGTGCTGAACCTGCCGCTGATCGGGATCTGGATCCGGCTCCTGAGCGTGCCGTACCGCTTCCTCTTCCCGGCGATCGTCGTCTTCTGCTGCGTCGGCCTCTATTCGCTGAACAACAATCCATTCGACGTCTACATCGGCGCCGCCTTCGCGCTCGTCGGCTACCTGTTCTACAAGCTCGGCTGCGAGCCCGCGCCGCTCTTGCTCGGGTTCATACTCGGGCCGCTGATGGAGGAGAGCCTGCGCCGCGCGCTCCTCATCTCGCGCGGCGACTGGAGCACTTTCGTCACGCGCCCGCTGTCGGCGGGCCTGCTCGTCGCGGCGGCGCTGATGATCGTCGTCGTCATGCTGCCGTCGATCCGCAGCAGGCGGGAGTCGGTCTTCGTCGAGGAGGCGTAGCGCTGCTGCGCCGGCTGGAATAATCGGCGCCAGGAGTCACCGATGCTCACGCCGCACCCGCAGCGCGTCGCGCTGCACAACGAAGTCCACGCCCGTCCCTACGAGCAGATGACGGCGCCAGCGATGCTGACCCATCTGGCGCTGCTGACGACGACGGGCGCGGCGGCGCGAGAGCACCTGCAGGCGTTGCTGAGCGCGCACGGCCTGCCGGCGCCGGCCGCGGGCGCGAATCACCTGAGCATCGACCTCGACGGCCTGCATCTGCGCTGGGAGGCGCACACCGAGTTCCAGACCTACACCTTCTGGCACCTTTTGGACGAACCCGCGACGACGTTCGAGGCGGGGCCGCTACGCGCGCCGCCCGCCGACTGGCTGGCTTCGATGCCCGGCGAATGGATCGTCGGCCTGCGCATGCTCGTCACGCACTCGGACGCCGGGGACGGCGAGGCACTGGCGCGCAAGCTGCTCGACGAGAACAGCCTCGTCGGCGCCGGTCTCGGCGACGGCCAGGCGCACGTCTACACCGATTTCCGGCTGCACCCCGATGGCCACACGCGCCAGTTGCTGTGCGTCGGCCAGATGAACCCGCGCCGCCTCGGACGCACGGTGCAACGCCTGCTCGAGGTCGAGACCTACCGCATGATGGCGCTGCTCGGCCTGCCGGTCGCGCGCGAGGTGGCCGCCACGCTGGCCGATGCCGAGCGCGACCTCGCCCAGGTCGCGGCCGAGATCCGCAGCGCCGCGCGCGACGAGGAGCCGGCCCTGCTGCGCCAGTTGACGCAGCTCGCCGGGCGCGTCGAAAGCCTCTATGCGCGCACGCACGCCCGCTTCTCGGCGAGTTCGGCCTACTTCGAACTGGTGCAGTGGCGGCTCGACGAACTGCGCGAGGTGCGCCACGCCGGGCTGCAGACGCTGGCCGAGTTCCTCGATCGGCGCCTCGCGCCGGCGATGCAGACCTGCGTCTGGGCGGCGCGCCGCCAGCAGGCGCTGTCGGAGCGCATCTCGCGCACCAGCAACCTGCTGCGCACGCGCGTCGAGATCGAACAGCAGCGCAGCAGCCAGGCGCTGCTCGACGCGATGAACCGGCGCCAGAAGGCGCAACTGCTGCTGCAAAGCGCGGTCGAAGGCTTGTCGGTCGCCGCCGTCACCTACTACGGCGCGGGGCTGGTCGGCTATCTCGCCAAAGGCGCGAAGGCGGCCGGGTTCGGCGTCTCGCCCGAAATTCTTGCCGCGCTGTCCATCCCGCTCATCGCGCTGGCCGTCTGGTGGGGCATCCACCGGCTGCACGCGCGCGTCGGTCTGGATCTCGACTGACTCGACCGCCCCACACGCAATATCCGCGACACCTGGAGACCCCGCATGTCCACCCACTTCGAATGGAGCCACGGCTACCCGAGCACGCGCACACCGGTCTTCGGCCACAACGTCGTCGCGACATCTCATCCGCTCGCCGCACAGGTTGGCCTGCGCGTGCTGCACGCCGGCGGCAACGCGGTCGACGCCGCGGTCGCGACGGCGGCGGCGATGACGATCGTCGAGCCTTGCAGCAACGGCCTGGGCAGCGACGCCTTCTGCATCCTGTGGGACGGCCACGCGCTGCACGGCCTGAACGCCTCCGGCCCGGCGCCCGCGGCGTGGACGCCCGAATACTTCCGCCGCAAGTACGGCACCGACGCGCCGGCACCGCCGATGCGCGGCTGGGATTCGGTCACCGTGCCGGGTGCTGTGGCGGGCTGGGTCGCGCTCAGCCGCAAGTTCGGCAAGCTGCCGTTCGCCGACCTGATGCAGCCGGCGATAGCGATCGCGCGGCGCGGCTATGCGGTGCCGGTCGTCGTGCAGCAGAAGTGGGCCGCGGCTGTACCGTTGCTGGCCGACCAGCCCGGCTATGCGCAGACCTTCATGCCGCACGGCCGCGCGCCGCGGGTCGGCGAGCGCTTTCGCTTCGAGACGGCGGCGCGCGCCCTCGAAGCGATCGCGGCGAGCGAAGGCGAAGCCTTCTACCGCGGCGAGATCGCCGCCGCGGCCGAGCGCCACGCGCGCGCAAACGGCGGCGCGATGACGGCGGCCGACTTCGCCGCCTACGCGCCCGAATGGGTCGCGCCGCTCGCGAAGGACTACCGCGGCCACACGCTGCACGAGATCCCGCCCAACGGCCAGGGCATCGCGGCGCAGATTGCGCTGGGCATCCTGTCGCACTTCGACATGGCGGCGCTGCCGATCGACAGCGCGGCGTGCCAGCACCTGCAGATCGAGGCGATGAAGCTCGCGTTTGCCGACGTCTACCGCTTCGTCGCCGATCCGCAGGTGATGCAGGTGACGCCGGCCCAGCTGCTTGACGACGCCTACCTCGCGTCGCGCGCGAAGTTGATCGACCGGAAGCGTGCGCAGGACTTCGGCGCCGGCAACCCGGTGAGGGGCGGAACGATCTACCTCACCGCGGCCGACGAGAGCGGCATGATGGTGAGCCTGATCCAGAGCAACTACATGGGCTTCGGCTCGGGCGTCGTCGTCCCCGAGTTCGGCCTCGCGTTGCAAAACCGCGGCCACGGCTTCTCGCTCGACGCGGCGAGCGCGAACGCCGTCGCGCCGAGCAAGCGGCCGTTTCACACCATCATCCCGGCCTTCCTGACGAAGGACGGCGCGCCCGTCATGAGCTTCGGCGTGATGGGCGGCAACATGCAGCCGCAGGGCCACATGCAGACGCTGGTGCGCATGCTCGACCACGCCCAGCATCCGCAGGCCGCGTGCGACGCGCCGCGCTGGCGCTTCAACCAGGGCCTCGAGATCAACATCGAGCCCGGCATGAACGCAGACATCGTCCAGGGCCTCGCCGACCTCGGCCACCGCTTCAATGCACTCGAAGACAGCTACCAGGACTTCGGCGCCGGCCAGTTCATCTGGCGCCTGGGCGACCCGGCCGAAGACGGCTATGTCGCCGCAAGCGACGCGCGGCGCGACGGGCTGGCGGCGGCGTATTAATGATGATCGCCGCGTTTGCGATCGCGCCTACCTGCCGATGAGGCCGATCGAGGCGCTCTCGCTCGGCTGGCGCACCGAGCTGATCTTCCACCGCTTCGACGGCGAGGTCGCGCCGCGCGCCGATCATCTGCTCATCCGCACGCCACGCAACCCGACCTACTACTGGGGCAACTTCCTGCTGTTCGACCGTGCGCCGCGCGAGGGCGATGCGGCGCGCTGGCTCGCGCTGTTCGACGACGAGGTCGCGCGCCCGCAGCCCGAGTCGCGCCACCTCGCGTTCGGCATCGACGGCGCGCCGCCGGTGTCGCTGCCGGCCGACTTCGCCGCCGTCGGCGCGAAGCTGTTCACGTCCAGCGTGCTGACGATGCGCCGCGAGCAGTTGCGCGCGCCGCGCCGCAGCTTGCCCGCGAGCTTCGCGATCCGACCGCTGCGCCTGCCCGATGAGGCCGCCGCTGCGGCCGACCATCAGGTCGCGAGCGATGCCGGCGGGTACGAGCCGGTCGGCTACCGCGTCTTTCGCGAACGCCGGATGGCGGGCTACGGCCGGATGGCGCAGGCCGGCCTCGGCGACTGGTTCGGCGTCTTCGCCGCCACGCCGCAGGGGGAAGCGCTCGTCGCGGACTGCGGGCTATTCCGCGACGGCTTCGGCCCGCGTGCGCTCGGCCGCTTCCAGTCCGTCGCGACGCATCCGGCGTGGCGCCGGCAGGGGCTGTGTACCGCGCTGATGCACGCCGTCTGCACGCACGGGTTCGACACGCTCGGGCTCGAGTCGCTCGTCATCCTCGCGGATCCAACGGACGTTGCGGTCGGCCTGTACGAATCCGTCGGCTTCGTGCGCGACCACGTGCTCGGCTACATCGAGCGCCGGCCGCCGGGTGACGGACAGGCCGGGTGACAGGGCTGCGTGCCGGCCTGCGATCGAGCGTGTGGAAGCGGGAGATCGGTTGCCGACGGGCTCGGCAGAAGTGTGGTGGCGCGCACGCGCGACGGCAAGGCCGCGGCTTCGGACCGGGCCGGGCTCGCCGCTCAGCGCTTGGGTTGCACTTGCCGGAGCGCCTTCGTCCGCTCGGCCTGCTGCTCCTCGAGCAGCTTGTACGCGGTGTAGTACTTGTAGATGTTGGAGACGTAGGTCACCGTCTCGGGGCCGATCTTGTCGACGGCGACGAGCTCGACGTTGCCGAACCAGCGGTTCGGGTCGAGCCCGCGCCTGGCCGCCTCGCGCCGCAGGCTGGCGACGCGGCCCGGGCCGGCGTTGTACGACGCGAACGTGAACAGGCCCTTGTTGAGCGGCGTCATCGGCTCGTTCTTGTAGTAGCGGTCGATCATGAAGCGCATGTACTTCACGCCGCCATGGACGTTGTTCTCGAGCAGCTTGATATCGCCGACTTTCAGGTCCTTGCCGGTCGCGGGCATGATCTGCATGACGCCGATCGCGCCGGCCGCGCTCTTGGCGTTCTGGTCGAGCTGCGACTCCTGAAAGCCCTGCGCCATCATCAGCAGGTAGTCGACGTCGTACTGCTTGCCGTACTTGCGGAAAAGCTCGACGACCTGCTGGAAGCGCTTCACGTCCTCGTCGCTGACGGCGTTCTTGACGAACTTCTCGTTCTTGACGTAGCGGTTGACGACCGAGTTGCCGAACTGCGTGCCGGCCTTGTGCGTCTTGACGAAGGCGTTGAGCGCGGCCATCAGCTGCGGGCTGTCCTTGCGCAGCATGAAGGCGTTGTCGGCGCCCTCGTGCAGCACAGCGCCGCCCTTGGACTGCAGCTGGGTGAAGACCCTGTTCCACATCACGGCCTTGTACTAGTACAACATCCCATAAATATGTTTACGGTTAAGGACGATCGATGTAGACTCCTCGCTCGTGAGTC
>JACSRM010000269.1 GCA_014879745.1 Burkholderiaceae bacterium
CGCGCCTTTGCCGCCCGGGCGGCGTTGCAAATCCTCGCGATACCTACGGGTATCGCTGCGGTTTGCGCCCTGCCAGTGCGGCAAATCCATCGGCTTTCTTGAGTGCTTCACAGTATCGAACACTGCACTAGCCGTCGCGGCGACGCAGAAGTCGATGGACGACCAGGAAGACGGCGACCGGAGCGAGGATCAGCGCTGCAACGGCGGTGAGAATCGAAGCCGTGGCGGGCATGCCGGCGCCGAATGCGAGTGCGAAAGCCAGACCCTCCACCGCACTGACCGGATTGACGGACGCAAGAAGGCCCGCATCGTCGGGGGCGCCGGCGAGCAGCAGGCACAGGGCGAAGAAGGCCAGGAGTGCTGCAACGCTGGCGATCACGACGCTTGGCTTCACGAAACCTCACTCCATCGACGACAACAGTTCCCGGCGCGGCACTTCGGCAGCGGATCGCACGGCGAGCCCTTCGCTGCAAGCGATTGTCAGCCGGCCAATGGGCGATCCAGATCGATCTCGTTCGGCCGCCAACGCAGGCCGAAGTGCGAAGGCACGCGCTGGGCAGGCGCAGGAGCATGAGCCGACCGGCAGCGGGCGTCATCGTTCTCCAGGCGGAGAACGAATCCGTGACGCCGCAGGCTTGCCGACCGGGCCGGGCGCGATCAAGGGTTAACACGGTGCCCCGTAGAATGCCCCGATGAGCTATTACAAGCATCACATCTTCTTCTGCCTGAACCAGCGCGACAACGGCGAGAACGCCTGTTTGCAGCATGGCGCGCAGGAGGGGTTCGACCGCTGCAAGGCGCGCGTCAAGGCCGAGGGCCTGGCCGCGCCGGGGGGCGTGCGCGTGAACCGGGCCGGCTGCATGGAGCGCTGCGCCGGCGGGCCGGTCGCGGTGGTCTATCCGGAAGCGGTCTGGTACACCTTCGTCGACGCCGACGATATCGACGAGATCGTCGAATCGCACCTGAAGCACGGCCGGGTCGTCGAGCGGCTGCTGCTGCCGCCGGAGATCGGCCGTTGGGCATGACGGCTTGCGGGCGCCGCGCGCCGCGGCTGGCGGCGAATCGATGAACGCCCACACGCAGCGCATCAGCGTGTCCGGCCCGGCGGGCGCGATCGAATGCGCGGTCGATCTGCCGGACGGCGCCGCGCGCGGCGTCGCGGTGATCTGCCATCCGCACCCGCAGTTCGGCGGCACGCTGGACAACAAGGTCGTGCAGTCGCTCGCGCGCGCCCTGCTGCAGCTCGGCTACCGCACGGTGCGCTTCAACTTCCGCGGCGTCGGCGCGTCCGAGGGCGCGTGGGACGAAGGGCGCGGTGAAGTCGACGACGCGCTCGCCGTGATCGCCGCCGAACGCGGCGCTGGTGAAGCGCTCGTGCTGGCCGGATTCTCGTTTGGCGGCTATGTCGCCGCGACCGCGGCGTCGCGCCTGCCGGCGCAGGATCGTGCCGAGCGGCTGATCCTCGTCGGGCCGTCGACGCAGAAGCATCAGTTGCCGGCCGTGCCGGACGACACCCTCGTCGTCCATGGCGAGGCCGACGACGTCGTGCCGCTCTCGGCGACGCTCGCCTGGGCGCGGCCGCAATCGCTGCCCATCGTTGTCGTTCCCGGCGGCGGGCATTTCTTTCACGGGCAGATCACGCTGCTCAAGACTATCGTGCTGCGCGCCTGGCACTGACTGCGACGGCGCCGACAACGCACCTTCTCACGCCTCATGAAAAGACTTCTCTCGTTCCTGCTTTGCCTCACTCTCGTCGCGCCGGCCCTGGCGCAGATGCCGCAACCGCCCGAGGTCGCCGCCAAGAGCTATCTGCTGCTCGATATGACGAGCAACCAGGTGCTCGCCGAGCGCGACGCCGACGCGCCGTCCGACCCGGCGTCGCTGACCAAGCTGATGACGGGCTATATCGTCTTCGCCGCGCTGCGCGACAAGAAGATCGGCATCGACCAGCAGGTCACCGTCTCGGTGCGCGCCTGGAACGAGCGCAAGGCCGGCGGCTCGCTGATGTTCATCGAGCCGCGCAGCCAGCCCAAGGTGAGCGACCTGCTGCGCGGCATGATCGTCAACTCGGGCAACGACGCGTCGGTCGCGCTCGCCGAGGTGGTCGGCGGCACGGTCGAGAATTTCGTCGACCTGATGAACAAGCAGGCCCAGGCCTGGGGCCTGAAGAATACGCAGTTCAAGAACGTCACCGGCCTCACCGAGCCGGGCCACCACAGCACGGCGCGCGATATGTCGATGATCGCGGCGCACATCATCAACGAGTTCCCCGAGTACTACACGATCTACTCGATCCGCAAATACCGCTTCGACGGCGCGCCGGCATCGAACGAGAACAACCGCAACGTGCTGCTGCTGCGCGATCCGTCGGTCGACGGCATGAAGACCGGCCACACCGACGCCGCCGGCTACTGCCTGGTGGCTTCGGCGGCGCGCGAATTTCCGAACCTCGCGCAAAGCGGCAACGGCGGCGGCAAGCGCCGCCTGCTGAGCGTGCTGCTGAATACGACCTCGGCCAACGCACGGGCCGACGAGAGCCAGCGGCTGCTGAACTGGGGCTTCACCGCGTTCGAGACGGTGCGACTGTTCGAGGCCGGGCAGGCGATCGTTTCGCCGCCGGTCTGGAAAGGCTCGTCGTCGCAAGCGCATCTGGGCACCACCGGTGCGCTCTTCGTCACCGTGCCCAAGGGTGATGCGGCCAAGCTGCAGTCGCGCGTCGAACGCACCGATCCGCTCGTCGCGCCGCTTGCCAAGGGGCAGCGCGTCGGCACGCTCAAGGTCAACCTGCCGAGCGGGACGACGGTCGCCGAGGTGCCGCTGCTGGTGCAGGAGGAGGTGCCGCTGGCGGGGATCCTCGGCCGTGCCTGGGACTCGATCCGGCTTTGGATCCGATGATGTGCGTCGATCGGGCCGCTTGAGTCGATCCGGCCGCGGCCCAATAATCGGCGCACCATGCAGACACTCCCCGACAGCCTGAGCTACCTGAACGGCGTCTACGGCGCGCTCGCCGACGCCAAGGTCAGCGTGCTCGACCGCGGCTTCATCTTCGGCGACGGCATCTACGAGGTGCTGCCGGTCTATGGCCGGCGCATCTTCCGCTTCGAGGAGCACATGGCGCGACTCGAGCGCAGCCTCGGCCGGGTGCGCATCGCCAACCCCCATACGGCCGCGGACTGGCTTGCGATCGCCCGCAAGCTGAGCGCCGCCCACCCGAGCGACGACCAGCTCATCTATATCCAGGTGACGCGCGGCGTCGCGCCGCGCGACCACGTGATGCCGCAGGGGATCGAGCCGACCGTCTTCATGATGGTGAGCGCGATGAAGCCGCCGACCGCCGAGCAGCGCCACCAGGGCGTCGCCTGCGTCACGGCGCGCGACTTCCGCTGGGAGCGCGGCGATATCAAGAGCGTCTCGCTGCTCGGCAACGTGCTGGCGCGCCAGATCTCGGCGGACCGCGGCGCGACCGAGACCATCATGTTTCGCGCCGGCATGCTGACCGAAGCGGCGGCGTGCAACGTCTGGATCGTGCACGAAGGCGCACTGCTCGGCCCGCCCAAGAGCGAGCACGTGCTGGAGGGCATCCGCGTCGAACTGCTGCGCGAGTTGTGCGAGGAGGAGGGCATTGCCTACAACCTGCGGCCGATTCCCGAGGCCGAGGTGCTGGCCGCCGACGAAGTTCTGCTCAGTTCGGCGACCAAGGAGGTGCTGGCCGTGACGACGCTCGACGGCGAGCCGGTCGGCCACGGCGCGCTGCGCGGAAAGCCGGGGCCGGTCTACGCCAGGCTGCACGCGGCGTATCAGCGCGCGAAGGCCGCGCAGTCGATCTGAGCGCCTGCGCCGTGGATAACGGGGGTACGTCCGAGCGGTCGCTGATCGAGTACCCGAGCGCATTCCCGATCAAGGTCATGGGCGCGAACGTCGACGGCTTCGTCGAGGCGATGACGAGCATCGCGCGCCGCTTCGACCCGGGCTTCGACGCCGCGACCGTCGAGCTGCGGGCGAGCCGCGAGAGCCGCTACCTCGGCGTCACGCTGACCATCACGGCGACGAGCCGCGAGCAGCTCGACGAGCTGTACCGAACGCTGTCGACGCATCCGATGGTGAAGGTCGTGCTGTGACGCGGCGGCCGTGACCGAGCCGCTGGTCCGCCGCCTCGGCCGCGCCGACTATGCCGCGACGGTCGAAGCGATGCGTGCCTTCACCGCGGCGCGCGACGCAGCGACGCCCGACGAGATCTGGCTCTGCGAGCATGCCCCCGTCTATACGCAGGGCCTCGCCGGCAAGGCCGAACATCTGCTCGATGCGCGCGGCATTCCCGTCGTGCAGACGAACCGCGGCGGGCAGATCACGTACCACGGCCCGGGGCAAGTCGTCGCCTACCCGCTGATCGACCTCCAGCGGCTCGGCATCTACGTCAAGGAGTACGTATTCCGGCTCGAGCAGGCGCTGCTGAAGACGATCGAGACCTTCGGTGTCACCGGGCACCGCGTGCTCGGCGCGCCGGGCATCTATGTGCAGCTCGACGATCCGTTCGGCCATGCGGTGCGCCAGCCAAGACCGCCGGGGCGCGACCCGTTCGAGGGACTCGCCAAGATCGCGGCGATCGGCGTCAAGGTCTCGCGCCACTGCAGCTACCACGGCGTCGCGCTCAACGTCGCGATGGATCTGCGGCCCTTCGACGGCATCAACCCTTGCGGCTATGCGGGGTTGAAGACGGTCGATCTTTCTACAATCGGGGTTCGGGTGGCGTGCGATGCAGTGGCCGAAGTGCTCGGCGGCAAGCTGTGCGCCTATCTGAGCCCTTGACTTCGTGCGCCGTGCGCGCATTCCCGATGAGCACCGACACCGCCGCCTACGACGCCAGCGCGAAGCAGAAGGCGCAGGCCAAGACCTCGCGCATCCCGATCAAGGTCGTTGCCGCCGAGACGCTGAAGAAGCCGGAGTGGATTCGCGTCAAGGCCGGATCGCCGACGACGCGCTTCTACGAGATCAAGAAGATCCTGCGCGAGCACAAGCTGCACACGGTGTGCGAGGAAGCGTCGTGCCCGAATATCGGCGAATGCTTCGGCCGCGGCACGGCGACCTTCATGATCATGGGCGACAAGTGCACCCGGCGCTGCCCGTTCTGCGACGTCGGCCACGGCCGCCCCGACGCGCTCGACGTCGACGAGCCGCTGAACCTGGCGCGCACGATCGCCGCGCTGAAGCTGCGCTACGTCGTCATCACGAGCGTCGACCGCGACGACCTGCGTGACGGCGGCGCGGCGCACTTCGTCGCCTGCATCGAGCGCACGCGCGAGCTGTCGCCGCAGACGAGGATCGAGATCCTGACGCCCGACTTCCGCGGCCGCATGGACCGCGCGCTCGAGATCCTGAAGGCCGCGCCGCCCGACGTGATGAACCACAACGTCGAGACCGTGCCGCGCCTGTACAAGCAGGCGCGGCCGGGGTCGGACTACGCCTACTCGCTGAACCTGCTCCAGCGCTTCAAGGCGTTCGCACCGCAGATCCCGACCAAGAGCGGCCTGATGGTCGGCCTCGGCGAAACCGACGACGAGATCCTGCAGGTGATGCGCGATATGCGCGCGCACGGCATCGACATGCTGACGATCGGCCAATATCTCGCGCCGAGCGGCCACCATCTGCCGGTGCGACGCTACGTGCACCCGGACACGTTCAGGATGTTCGAGCGCGAGGCGGCGGCGATGGGCTTCAGCCACGCCGCGGTCGGCGCGCTGGTGCGGTCGAGCTACCACGCCGACCAGCAGGCGCACGCGGCGGGCGTGGCATAGGCGCGCGCCTCAGGCGGGCGCGGCGAGCAGGCTTTCGATCCTCTCGCCGAGGGCGGCGAAGTCCGGCGTGCCGACGAAACGATCGACGATGCGGCCGCGCTTGTCGACGAGGAAGGTCGTCGGCGTTGCCTCGACGTCGCCGAAGCCCTGCGCGATGGCACCGGTGTTGTCGATCGCGACGCCGAACGGCAGGCGCCGCGTCGTCGCGAAGTGCACGACCGACGCCGGTGCGTCGTAGCGCATCGAGACCGCGATCGTCTCGAAGCCGCGCGCCTTGAACTGCTCGTGCAGGGCGGCGATCTGTGGCATCTCGTGCACGCAGCTTGCACACGTCGTGGCCCAGAAGTTCACGAGCACGACCTTGCCGCGCCAGTCGGCGCTGCTGTGTTGCGTGCCGTCGAGCAGCGTGTAGGCGACGTCCGGGGCTGGCGTGCCGCGCGCCGTGCCGAACGCCGCGCCGACGCCGAGCGCAACCGCCACCGCAATCGCGGCAAGCGACGCGATCGCTGCGCGGGAGGGCTTGATCCTGGCGAGCGCGGTAGTCATCGCCTGGATTCTAGGCCGCGGCGGCCAGCCCGGTCAGTCCAGCCGCGACAGCTCGAACAGCAATGCGGCCGCCAGCGTCTGCGCGATGGATCGGCGCGCGATGCGGCGCATGCCTTCGCCTGCGTCGTGTCCTGGCGCGGCGCCATCCGCGGCGACCTCGATGAAGGCGAAGCGCGCAACCTCGGCGCCGATGCCGCGCCGCAGCGCCGCAAAGCGCTCGTCGCACAACGCGGCGTCGATGATCAGGGCGTGCGGCAGGCCGTCGCGGCAGAAGTCCTCGGCCTGCGCGACCGAGTCGACGCAGTCGATCAGCAGGCCCATGTTGCGCATCGCATCGCGCAGCTGGACGCGAAGTTCACGATCCTGGGCGACGACGAGAATGTGGCTGCCGGCCAGCGGCTTGGAATCGAGCGACGACGGGAAGCCATCGTCGAGCTCGACCATCGTGACGCCGTCCATCGTCTGGTTCACGGTGCGCGGAAACTCGAGCGTGAGCAAGGTGCCGGCCGCGTCGACGCTGCGTTCGCTCGCAACGCCGAGCGTGAGCGCCGTCTGCTGCAGCAGCCGCCAATGGACGGAGTCGAGCCGCGAGACCTCGTCGGCGGTCGGCGAGCCGTCGTCGAGCTGATCGACCGGGCGATGCGCGAAACGGCAGGACAGCCGAGCGTGCGCCGGCCACGCCTTGACGCCGATATGCAGCGCGATATTCGAACGCGCACACGCGAGCGCCCAGTCCAGCATCGTCTCGAGCAGGCCGAAGAGGAGCGACGCGTCGATCAGGATCGCGACCGGCCTTGCCGGCGGCGGCATCGCGATGCTCACGCCGCGCGCGTGTATCTCGCGCGCCCGGTGCGCGAGCACGCCGGCCAGCGTCTGCGCGAGGTCGATGCGCTCGTGCGACTGGCGCACCCTACCCGACGCCAGGCGCGCGATCTGCTGGCTCGCCATGCCGATCCGGCGCGCCTGCTCGACCTCCTCGCGCAGCGCGCGCAGCCCGCGGCGGTCGATGCGGCCGGTCGTCGTCAGCGCATTGATGCGCTCGAGCGCGGCGGTCAGCGGCGAGGCGATCTCGGCGCCGAGCGCGGCGATGAATCCTTGCCAAGCCGCGGTTTCGGGGCCGCTGCCGTGTGCGGCCGTGTCGTCGCGTCGCGTGGCTTCGATATCTGACAGATCCATCACGCGTCTCTTCGTCCGTCCTGGCTGGCGTGCGCGGGCCGCGACGCGCCGTGTAGGTATGCGGGCATCGACGAGGCGGCTCGTCGATGCGCCGGGGTTTGCCGGCAGTTTGCGCGCGTTGCGGGCAGGCGCCGGGTTCGGCCGCCGCGGCAAGGGCGCGGCCGGCGTGAACAATTCACGCCCGGGGATAATCCGCGCATGCCTCGCGTCCGGCTGATCGCAATCGTGCTTTGCGCATCGATGACGGCCTGCGCACCGGCGTTCAACTGGCGCGAAGTGCAACCTGCCGGCAGCGGCGTCACGCTCCAGTTTCCATGCAAGCCGCAGTCCCGCACGCGCGTCGCGATGCTCGATGGCGAGGCGGTTGCGATGACGATGCTGTCGTGCAGCGCGCAAGGGATCAACTTCGCGCTCGTCCACGCCGAACTCGGCGACCCGGCGCGCGTCGCGCCGGCATTGATCGCGATGCGCAAGGCGCTCGCCGCGAATGCCGACGGGCGGGAGCTGAAGGCCAGGCCGTTTGCGCCGGCCGGCATGACGCCCAACGAGCAAGCGGTGCGCGTGCGCTATGCGGGGCGCTCGCCGCAGGGCGATCCGATCGAGGAAGAGGCCGCATTCTTCAGCCGCGCAATGCACGTCTATCAACTCGCCGTGCTCGGCACGCGGCTGGATGCCGCAGCGGCCGACACCTTTTTCGACAACCTGCGGATCGAGGAATGACGCCGGCGAGCGCTCGCCTGCAGCTGCGTCAGGCCGGGCCGCGCATTCGGCGCTGCACTTTCGCCTGCCGCCGCGTTCGAGCGAGCGGCTGCTCGCGCGCGCCCGGCGCTTGCGCGAGCGCCGGCCTGTGGACTCTGTTCTGGGTCTGCAACACGGTGGCCACCCTTGCGCTGGCGACGATCGGCCAGGCGATCGCGACCGATCGCGCTGCGTCCGGGTTGCTTGCGCCGGGCTGCGCCGGGTTCCGGGCCTGGTTCCTCTGGCTCGATGATTCGCGCGTCACGCAACCCTTCGCCGTGACGGAAGGCCGAACTGGCGATAATTTGCCGATATGCCAGGAATCCTGATCATTGCCCACGCGCCGCTGGCTTCAGCGCTGAAGGCGGTCGCGATGCATGCGTATCCGGACTGCGCACGCCGGATCGAGGTGCTCGACGTGGACGCGGCCGATACCGTCGAGGCGGTCGAGACCCGGGCTCGTGCGCAGCTGCAGCGCGTGCTGACGCCGGATGCGGTCGTCTTCACCGACGTATTCGGTGCGACGCCGTGCAACGCGGCGCTGCGCCTGGCCGACAACCCGCGCGTCAGGGTGCTGGCGGGCGTCAACGTGCCGATGCTGTGGCGTTCGCTGTGCTACGAGAACGATACGCTCGACGCCCTGGTCGTGCGCGCGATGAACGGCGCGACGCAAGGCGTGATGCAAGCGGCCGCGCCGCGACCACCGAACCAGACACTCGAGTCGGCCTGCGATGATCCGGTCCACGATCACCATCAATAACAAGCTCGGCCTGCATGCCCGGGCATCGGCCAAGTTCACCAAGCTCGCGGCGTCGTTTCGCAGCGAAGTCGCCCTCAGCCGCAACGGCAGGCGCGTGAATGCGAAGAGCATCATGGGCGTGATGATGCTCGCCGCGGGCATGGGCAGCGAGATCGAGATCGAAACCGATGGCGTCGACGAGCAGGCCGCGATGGAGGCGTTGCGCGCACTGATCGACAGCAGGTTCGGCGAGGCGGAGTGAGCGCGGGGTAGCCGACGCGCCGCGCAGGAGCCGTAGAAGTCGGGCAGCGCCGAACGATGCACTGCTAGGATTCCCGGATGAGCTTTCAGGTCTTTGGCGTTCCGGTATCGGGTGGCGTCGCGATCGGCCGGGCGATGCTCGTGGCGTCGAGCCGCGTCGATGTGGCGCACTATTTCATCGACGAATCGCGCATCGAGTCGGAGATCGAGCGGCTGCGCGGCGCGCGCAATACGGTCGCGAGCGAGCTCACGGCGCTGCAGCGCGCGATGCCGTCCGAGGCGCCGCCCGAGTTGTCCGCCTTGCTCGACGTGCATCTGATGCTGCTGCACGACGACATGCTCAGCAGCGCGACGCGGCAGTGGATCAGCGAGCGTCACTACAACGCGGAATGGGCTTTGTCGGCGCAGCTCGAGGTGCTGGCACGCCAGTTCGACGAGATGCAGGACGAGTACCTGCGCGAGCGCAAGGCCGACGTCGAACAGGTCGTCGAGCGGCTGCTGCGGGCGCTGGCGCGCGCGCCGTCGCTCGTCGGCTCGGCCGCCCACGGGGCGCGCGACTTCGGTGGCGAGGATCCGCTGGTGCTTGTCGCCAACGATATCGCGCCGGCCGACATGCTTCACTTCAAGGGCAGCGTGTTCACCGGCTTCATTACCGATGTCGGCGGCAGGACATCGCATACCGCGATCGTCGCCCGCGGGCTGGACATTCCGGCCGTCGTCGGCACGCGTGAGGCGAGCCGCCTCATTCGCCAGGATGATTGGGTCGTGATCGACGGCGACGCGGGTGTCGTCGTCGTCAATCCGTCGCCGATCGTCCTCGAGGAGTACCGGTTCAGGCAGCGCCAGATCGGCCTCGAGCGGGAGAGCCTGTCGCGGCTGCGCCATACGCCGGCGGTGACGCTCGACGGCGAGCGTATCGAACTGCTGGCCAATATCGAGCAGCCGGCCGACGCCGCGGCCGCGCTGCAGGCCGGTGCGGTCGGCGTCGGCCTCTTTCGAAGCGAGTTCATGTTCATGAACCGCGCGGGCGACCTGCCGGACGAAGACGAGCAGTTCGAGGCCTACCGCGAAGCGGTCGAGGCGATGCACGGGTTGCCGGTGACGATCCGCACCATCGACGTCGGCGCCGACAAGCCGCTGGATCGGATGTCGATCAGCGAACTGCGCCACGAGCACGCGCTCAATCCGGCGATGGGCCTGCGCGCGATTCGCTGGAGCCTGTCCGAGCCGGTGATGTTCCGGCAGCAGCTGCGCGCGATCCTGCGGGCGAGCGCCCATGGCAAGGTCAGGCTGCTCGTGCCGATGCTGGCGCACCCGCGCGAAATCCGGCTCACCTTCGATGCGATCGCGCGCGCCAAGCAGCAGCTCGCCGATGCGAACCGAGCCTTCAGCGAGATCGAAGTCGGCGCGATGATCGAAGTCCCGGCCGCGGCGATCATCCTGCCGGTCTTCCTGCGCCACTTCGACTTCATCGCGATCGGAACCAACGACCTGATCCAGTACACGCTCGCGATCGATCGTGCCGACGAAACGGTCGCGCACCTCTACGACCCCTGGCATCCGGCCGTGCTGCAGTTGATCGCCGGCACCATCGCCCAGGCACGAGCGATCAACAAGAGCGTCTGCGTGTGTGGCGAGATGGCCGGCGATACGGACTTCACCGAACTGCTGCTCGCGATGGGGCTTAGAAGCTTCTCGATGCACCCTTCGCAGATTGCCTCGGTGAAGCAACGCATCCTGCGTGCGGACACCCGTCAGCTCGCCGAGAAACTGGAGGCCATTCTTGCCAGCGATGCGCCCGGTGCGGCGTATGCCGAAGCGCTGCGCGCCGCCGCCTGTACGAGCCAGGTTCGGGCCGCGGGGAGCGCGGTGGGCGCCTGAACGGCGACCGCGCGCCCCAGGATCGTGCTATAGTCATCTGCTCTGCCCCGAACGAATGCGCGCATGGCGCGCAATCGAGCCGGGGAGAGGCTTCGAGATCTCAGTAGAACCCTGGCGCTTGACTCGGGTTTGAAAAAGATGCGAGAATCGAATTCTTCGCTGCAAACGCCGTGTGCGTGCCAGCGCCGCCGCGAGGCGAAGCTCTTTAACAATCAACAGCCGATAAGTGTGGGCGTTTGAAGGCGAGTGCCAACGAGTCGCAAGACTCGCAGGCTTTCGGGCCTGCAAACGCTCACGGTAAAGAAGTGAAGTTCACTTCGATTCCGTTGAGCAAATTTTCAAGATCGAACTGAAGAGTTTGATCCTGGCTCAGATTGAACGCTGGCGGCATGCCTTACACATGCAA
>JACSRM010000460.1 GCA_014879745.1 Burkholderiaceae bacterium
CGGGTGCGATGGCAAGGCGCAAACCGCAGCGATAGCACCCGCTATCGCGAGGATTTGCAACGCCGCCAGTGCGGCCGAGGGCGGCTCGATCGGGTGCGTAGCGCAGTCACCCGGTCGGTGAAGTGGGTCGTGGGGACGAAAGACAGCAGGCATGGCCGTTTCCAGCGAGAGCAAGGCGGTCAACTGCCGAATCTAGGATCAAGCCAGCAAATGGGCGGGTAAACGTCTTGGAGGCCGATTCGAAGAACGGTCTGCCTTTGCGCGCCGGGGTCGAACGGCGGGCGGCGGGCGGCGGACGCAAGCGGCTCGCGATGCCGGCCGCTCTGCGGCTTCGGCGCGCGGGCACGCCGTGTCTGGCGGCCGCGGCGCTGGTCTCGGGCTGCGTCGTCGGGCCCGACTTCGTCGCGCCCGAGGCACCGACGGTGCCGGACCCGGCGCGCAGCTATTCGGCCGCGCCGCTGCCGGCGCGGACCGCGAGCGCGCCGGGCACCGCCGGCGCGGTGCAGGAGTTCGGCCTCGGCCAGGATGTGCCGGCGCTGTGGTGGCAACTGTTCCAGTCGCCCGCGCTCGACGAGCTGATCCGCTCGGCGCTAGCGCACAGCCCGACGCTCGCCTCGGCGCAGGCCGCGCTGCGCCAGGCGCAGGAGCTGTATGCGGCGGGCGGCGGCGCGCTCTATCCGCAAGTCAGCGCGAACCTCAAAGGCCAGCGCGCCAAGTTCTCCGAGTTCACGAATCCGCCCAACGGCGGCATCTTCAACCTGTACAACGCGTCGGTCGACGTGAGCTATACGATCGATGCATTCGGCAAGACGCGGCGCGAGCTCGAGGGCCTGCAGGCGCAGACCGACTACCAGCGCTTGCAGGTCATGGCGACCTACCTGAGCCTGACGGCCAATATCGTGACGACGGCAATCCAGGAAGCGTCGTTGCGCGCGCAGCTGCAGGCGACGCACGAGATCATCGAATCGCAGTCGCGCGCGCTCGCGATCGTGCGCCGGCAGGCCGAGCTCGGCGCGATCGCGCAGCAGCCGGTGCTCGCGCAGCAGACGCAGCTCGCGCAGACGCAGGCGAGCGTGCCGGCGCTCGAGAAGGCGCTCGGCCAGACCCGCCATCAGCTCGCGCTGCTCGCCGGACGCTTGCCGGGCGAAGGCGGCCTGCCCGAGTTCACGCTCGAATCGCTGCACCTGCCGCGTGAACTGCCGGTCAGCCTGCCGTCGGCGCTGGTGCGCCAGCGGCCCGACATCCAGGCGAGCGAGGCGCTGCTGCACGCGGCGAGCGCGCAGGTCGGCGTCGCGACCGCCAACCTGTATCCGCAGATCACGCTATCGGCGAGCGCCGGCTTCATCGGCCTCGGCCTGGGCGATGTGTTCTCCGGCAGCAGCCCGGTGTGGTCGATCGGCGGCCAGCTGCTCGCGCCGATCTTCAACGGCGGCACGCTGCAGGCGCAAAAGCGCGCCGCCGAGGCGGCCTACGACCAGGCACGCAGCGAATACCAGCAGACCGTACTCGCCGCCTTTCGCAATGTCGCCGATGCGCTGCGCGCGATCGAGAGCGACGCCGTCGCGCTCGGGGCCCAGGCGCACGCCGCCGATCTGGCGCGCCAGTCGCTCGAACTCGTCGACCGCCAGTACGCGCTCGGCGCGCTCGATCTGCTGGCGCTGCTGAACGCCCAGCTCGCGGAGCAGCAGACCCGCATCGCGCTGGTGCAGGCGCAGGCGGCGCGCTTTGCCGACAGCGCCGCCCTGCTGCAGGCGCTCGGCGGCGGCTGGTGGAATCGCGAGCCGCTCGAGCTGTCGAGCGGGCCGGCCGCCTTCGCGTCGGCCGCTTCGCAGCCCTCGCCGGGCGTTCGCCTCGCGCCGCAACCCGAGGCCCGGCCGGCCGACACCGCAGGGAAGTAATCGATGGCTACGACAAGAAAAGCGAGCATCCGCAAGCGCCTGTTGATCATGTTCGGCCTGGTGCTGCTGCTGGTGGCGGTGCTCGGCCTGCTCAAGTTCCTGCAGATCCGCCAGCTGATCGCGAGCATCCCGAAGCCGCAGCCGCAGGTCGTGACCGCGCTCGAGGTGAAGAACGAATCGTGGCAGCCGCAGCTCGATGCGGTCGGCTCGCTGGTCGCGGTGCGCGGCGTGAGCGTGGCCAGCGAGATCGCGGGGCTGGTGCGCGAAGTGCGGTTCGTCTCCGGGCAGGATGTGAAGGCCGGCGCCGTGCTCGTGCAGCTCAACGCCGACGCCGATATCGCGCAGGCCGCTTCGCTGCAGGCGGCGGTCGACCTCGCCGCCTCGGTGCTCGCCCGCAACAAGCTGCAGTTGCAGGCGAAGGCGGTCAGCCAGGCGCAGATCGACGCCGACGAGGCCAACCTGCGCGCGGCGCGCGCCAACCTCGCGCAGCAGCAGGCATTGATCGCGAAGAAGACGATTCGCGCGCCGTTCGACGGCCGGCTGGGCATCAGCACCGTCGCGCGCGGGCAATATCTGAACGCCGGCGACAAGATCGTCACGCTGCAGGCACTGGACCCGATTTACGTCGACTTCAGCCTGCCGCAGCGCGATCTGGCGCAGGTCCGGGTCGGGCAGCGGGTGCGGCTGTCGAACGACGCCGGTGCGAGCGTGGAGGGCAGGATCACCGCGATCAGCCCGCTGGTCGATGCGAAGACCCGCAACGCGCAGCTCAGGGCAAGCGTCGCGAATCCCGACAAGGTGCTGCTGCCGGGCATGTTCGCGCGCGTCGCGATCGAAAGCGGCGAGGCCCGGCCCTACCTGACGCTGCCGCAGACGGCGATCACCTACAACCCGTACGGCTCGACGGTATTCGTCGTCGAGGGCGGCGACAAGCCGACCGCCAAGCAGGTCTTCGTCACGACCGGGCCGACGCGCGGCGACCAGGTCGCGGTGCTGACCGGCATCGAAGCGGGCCAGAAGATCGTCACCAGCGGCCAGCTCAAGCTGAAGAACGGCACCGAAGTGAAGATCGACAACCGCGTCCAGCCGGCCAACGAGCCGAACCCGAGGCCGCAGGAAAAGTAGGGCTTCGCGATGAAGTTCACCGATACCTTCATCCGCCGGCCGGTGCTGGCGATGGCGCTGAGCCTGCTGCTGCTTGCGCTCGGGCTGCGCTCGCTCTACAGCCTGCCGGTGAACCAGTTTCCGCATACCGAGAATGCGGTCGTCACGGTCAGCACGACCTATTTCGGCGCCGACGCGCAGACCATCGCCGGCTTCATCACGCAGCCGCTGGAGGCGGCGATCGCGCAGGCCCAGGGTATCGACTACCTGTCGTCGTCGAGCACCTCGGGGGTGTCGACGATCACCGCGACATTGCGGCTGAACTACGACTCGAACCGGGCGCTGACCGAGATCAACACCCAGGTCAACTCGGTACGCAACCAGCTGCCGCCGCAGGCGCAGGTGCCGGTGCTGACGGTGCAGATCGGGCAGACGGTGGACGCGATGTATATCGGCTTCTACAGCGACGAGTTGCCGACCAACGATATCACCGACTACCTGCTGCGCGTCGTCAAGCCCAAGCTCGATGCGGTCCAAGGCGTGCAGACGGCCGAGATCCTCGGCGCCCGCAACTTCGCGCTGCGCGCCTGGCTCGACGCCGGCAGGATGGCCGCGTTCAACGTGACCGCGGCCGACGTCAGCGCGGCGCTAGCGGCCAACAACTACCTCGCCGCGCTCGGCGCGACGAAGGGCCAGATGGTCACGGTCCCGCTCGCCGCCGGGACCGACCTGCATACGGTCGAGGAGTTCAAGCAGCTGATCGTCAAGCAAAGCGGCGGCGCGCTGGTGCGGCTGCAGGACGTGGCCCACGTCACGCTCGGTTCGGAAACCTACGATTTCAACGTCGCCTTCAACGGCAAGCGCTCGGTTTTCATCGGCATCAAGGCGGCGCCCGACGCCAATATCCTCGATGTGGCCAAGCGCGTGCGCACGGTCTTCCCCGAGATCCAGCAGCAGTTGCCGGCAGGCTTGAACGGCGAGATCGTCTACGACTCGACCGAGTTCATCGACAGCTCGATCCAGGAGGTCGTCAAGACGCTGGTCGAGGCGCTCTTGATCGTCATGGTCGTGATCTATCTCTTCCTCGGCAGCCTGCGCGCGGTCGCCGTGCCGGTCGTCGCGATGCCGCTGAGCCTGATCGGCGCGTTCTTCGTCATGCTCGTGCTCGGCTATTCGATCAACCTGCTGACGCTGCTCGCGCTGGTGCTCGCGATCGGCCTCGTCGTCGACGACGCGATCATCGTCGTCGAGAACGTCGACCGCCACATGAAGGAGGGGCAGACGCCGATGAACGCGGCGCTCGTCGGCGCGCGCGAACTCGGCGGCCCGATCGTCGCGATGACGGTCGTGCTGATCGCGGTCTACGTGCCGATCGGCTTTCAGGGCGGGCTGACCGGCGCCCTCTTCACCGAGTTCGCGTTCACACTCGCCGGCGCGGTGACGGTGTCGGGCGTGATCGCGCTGACGCTGTCGCCGATGATGGCGTCGCGCATCTTCAGGGCCGAGCAGGACGAGGGCCGCTTCGTGAAGGCCATCGACCGCGTCTTCGACAAGGTGCACCACGCCTATCTGCGGACGCTTCATTCGGTGCTCGACACCTGGGTCGTGCTGGTCGTGATGGGCGTGCTGCTGATCGCCGCCGCCGGCGTGATGTTCAAGATGTCGAAGGCCGAACTCGCGCCGGAGGAGGACCAGGGCATCGTCGGCGGCCTTGTCGTCGGGCCGTCGACCGCGACGACGCAGCAGATGCAGACCTACTCGGAGCAGATCTTCGAGGTCGCCCGCGCGCTGCCCGAATACGAGCAGATGTTCCAGCTCACCGGCGTGCCGACCGCCAGCCAGGGCTTCACCGGTGTCCTGTTCAAGCCCTGGGGCGAGCGCACGCGCAGCGCCCACGAGCTGCAGCAGGTGCTGCAGGCGGGCTGGAACAATATCGCCGGGGCGCGCGTCGCGGCGTTCCAGTTTCCGGCCCTGCCCGGCTCGTCGGGACTGCCGGTGCAGTTCGTCATCACGACGACCGAGCCGTTCGAGAACCTCGACAACGTCGCCCAGCAGGTGCTCGCGAAGGCGAATGCGGCGCACCTGTTCTACTTCTCCGACACCGACCTCAAGATCGACAAGCCGCAGGCGACGCTCGCCGTCGACCGCGACATGATCGGCGCGCTCGGACTCACGCAGCAGCAGGTGGGCGGGACGCTCGGCGCCGCGCTCGGCGGGGCCTACGTCAACTATTTCTCGATCGCCGGCCGCTCGTACAAGGTGATTCCGCAGGTGCTGCAGGTCGATCGGCTCAACCCGTCCGACGTGCTCGGCTATCACGTCGCGACGCCCGACGGCGGCGTCATCGCGGCGAGCACCTTCGCGCACCTGACGCATCAAGTCGTTCCCGAATCGATCAGTCACTTCCAGCAGCTCAACTCGGTGACGATCTCGGGCGTCTCGGGCCAGTCGCAGGGCGACGTGCTTGCCTTCCTGCGCAATGCGCTCGACGAGGTCGCACCGAGCGGCTACAGCGTCGACTACGCCGGACTGTCGCGCCAGTTCGTGCAGGAGTCGGGCGGCTTCGCGCTGACCTTCGCGTTCGCGCTGATCATCGTCTTCCTTTCGCTCGCCGCCCTGTTCGAGAGCTTTCGCGATCCGGTCGTGATCCTGGTATCGGTGCCGCTGGCGCTGTTCGGCGCGCTGATCTTCATCTTCCTCGACTTTGCCTCGGTCAATATCTATACCGAGGTCGGCCTCGTCACGCTGATGGGGCTGATCAGCAAGCACGGCATCCTGATCGTCGAATTCGCCAACCAGTCGCAGCGCCAGGGCATGTCCAAGCGCGGCGCGATCGAGCACGCCTGCAGCGTGCGGCTGCGCCCGATATTGATGACGACCGCGGCGATGGTGTTCGGCGTCATCCCGCTCGTCATCGCCTCGGGCGCCGGTGCCGCCGGCCGCCAGGCGATGGGCATCGTGATCTGCGCCGGCATGGCGATCGGCACGCTCTTCACCCTCTTCGTCGTGCCGGCGATGTATATGTTCATCGGCAGCGACCATGCGCGCGAGTCGGGCGAGGCTGCCGAGCCGCTCCCCGCGGCGGGCGGCGCGCAGCCGGCCGCTTGACCGGATCGGCGGGCGCCCGCGCCGCGGCGCGCGGCGAGCTTCGAACGCACAGGTCGGCACACGAGGCTTAACGAAGGTCTAATGCTTCGCGTGCCCAATGCGGCGCATGAAGAACCTAGCCATCCGCCGCCAGCCCGCGTGCAGCGGGCCTGCGCGCGGCGCGGTCGAGGGGCGCCGCGCGGCCTTCGCCGCCGCGACCGGCCGCGCATCGATCGATCCGGAGTCCTGCCTATCATGAACGCATTGAAGTCGGTCGCCTCCAGCGACGACGTGTCCGAGTTGAACCACCTCGCATTTCGAAGCCTGCGCCAGCATCTGCGCACGCGCATCATCGGCCAGGCCCACCTCGTCGACAGCCTGCTCGTCGCGCTGCTCGCCGACGGCCACCTGATGGTCGAGGGCGCGCCCGGGCTGGCGAAGACGACCGCGATCAAGGAACTCGCCGCCGCGCTGCAGGGCGACTTCCGGCGCCTGCAGTTCACGCCCGACCTGCTGCCCGGCGACCTGACCGGCACCGATGTCTACCGCCCGGCGACCGGCGACTTCCAGTTTGCGCCCGGGCCGCTATTTCACAACCTGATCCTCGCCGACGAGATCAACCGCGCGCCGGCCAAGGTGCAGTCGGCGCTGCTCGAGGCGATGGGCGAGCACCAGATCACCGTCGGCCGCAACACCTACCCGCTGCCGCGGCCGTTCATGGTGATGGCGACGCAGAATCCGATCGAGCACGAAGGCACGTACCCGCTGCCCGAGGCGCAACTCGACCGCTTCCTGCTCTATGTGCGAATCGGCCACCCCGACGCCGCCGCCGAGCGCGAGATACTGAAGCTCGCGCGCGCGCAGGCGACCCAGGCCGCGGCTGGCGCGCCGGCGCCGACGGTCAGGCTTTCGACCCAGCAGATCCTCGCCGCGCGCGAGGAGGTGCTTGCGATGCACATGAGCGCGGCGGTCGAGGAGTACATCGTCCAGCTCGTCATCGCGAGCCGCGAGCCATCGCGCTACGACGCGCAGCTCGCACCGCGCATCGCGTTCGGCGCCAGCCCGCGGGCGACGATCGCGCTCGACCGCTGCGCCCGCGCGTATGCCTGGCTGCAGGGCAAGGACTACGTCGCGCCCGACGACGTGCAGGCGGTCGCGCACGACGTGCTGCGCCATCGCATCCTCGTCTCGTTCGAGGCCGAGGCCGAAGGCGTCACCGCCGACGCACTGATCGACGACCTGCTGCGGCTCGTTCCGGTGGCGTGATATGAGCTGGTTGCGCTCTCGCGGTCGCGATCCGAAGGCCGCGCCGGCGCGGGCCGCGGCCGACGCCGCGATCAACCCGGCGACCTGGGCCGGCGCGCCCGAGCTGATCGCGCTGCAGCGCCACGCCGACGCGATCGCGCTGCAAGGCGCCGGCCCGGCGCGCGCACAGCGCGGCGGCGAGCACCTGTCGCGCTTTCGCGGCCGCGGCATGGACTACCAGGAATCACGCGCCTACAGCGAAGGCGACGACGTGCGCAGCATGGACTGGCGCATCACCGCGCGCACCGGCGTCGCCCACGTCAAGGTCTACCAGGAAGAGCGCGAGCGGCCGGTCGTCTTCGGCGTCGACTTCAACCCCGGCATGTTCTTCGCGAGCCGCGGCGCGCTGAAGTCGGTCGTCGCCGCGCGCGCCGCAGCGCTGCTGGCGTGGTCGGCGGCGGCGAACGGCGACCGCGTCGGCGCGCTGCTCTTCAACGGCGGCGCCTGCGACCTCGCGCCGCGCGGCGGGCGACACGGCGTGCTGCAGTTGATCCGCCAGCTCGTCGCGCACAGCGACCCGCGCCTGGCGCTCGCTGCCGCGCCCGAAGGCGGCGGCCTCGGGGCTGCGCTGGTGCGGCTGCGCCGCGTCGCCCGTCCGGGCAGCCTCGTCGTGCTGATCGGCGACTTCTACGGCCTCGACGACGCCTGCGACCGCCAGCTCGAGTGGCTGCGCCAGCACAACGACGTCGTCGCGCTGCAGATCGTCGATCCACTCGAAGTCGCGCCGCCGCAGGCCGCGCGCTACGGCGTCTTCGCCGCAGGGCAGAGCAGCGTCCTCGACCTGCGGCCGGCCGCGACCCGGCGTGCCTACGAGGAGTATTTCAGCGCCCACCACGCGCAGGTCGCGGCGGTGATGCGCCGGCATGCGATCGGCCTGCTGCGGCTGTCGACCGATGCCGACACCGTCGCCGCGCTGCGCCAGCACTTCCCCGCCCGCGCCGCGCGCCGCACACCCGAGCGCAGGCTCGCGGCATGAACGCCTTGCCCCGTCCCGCACGATGAACCCGACCGTTGCCCCATCCGCGCTCGTGCTGCGCGACATCCACCTGCCCGGCGCGCCGTCGCTGTGGCCGCCGGCGCCGGGCTGGTGGCTGCTCGGCGGGCTCGTGCTGTCGCTCGTCTTCTGGATCATCCCGCTGCTGCTGCGGCGCCGCCGTGAACGACTGCAACGTGAGCGCTTGCTCTCGATGTTCGCTGCGCTGCAAAGCGAGTTGGCGTCCGGGCCTTCGCCGCAACAACTGGCGCGGGTCGGCGATTTGCTGAAGCGCCTCGCGCTGGCGCGCCATCCGCGCAGCGACGTGGCGTCGCTCAGCGGCGGCGCCTGGCTGCGCTTCCTCGACGCCACCGGCGGCGACGGCGGCTTCAGTGACGGCCCCGGCCGCGTGCTCGCCGACGGCCCGTACCGGCGCCGCCTGGCGCCCGATTTCGACGCCGCCGGTTTCGCCGCCCTCGTCACCCGCTGGGTCGAGAGGAACGCGACGCCCGAAACGCCGGACGAGGACGACGAACCGGTGCTGGGGTTCGTGCGATGAGCCTGCAGCTTGCCTGGCCTTGGCTGCTCGCCGCGCTGCCGCTGCCGCTGCTCGCGTGGTGGCTGCCGGCGGCGCGCGCGGCGCGGCCGGCGGCGCTGCGCTTTCCGTTCCCCGGCGTGCTGCAGGCGGCGCTTGCGGGCCCGGCGGCGCGGCGCTCGCGGCTGCTGCCGGCTGCTGCGATCCTTGCCTGGGCGCTGCTCGTGCTCGCCGCGGCGCGGCCGCAGCAGGTCGGCGAGACGGTGCACGTGCCGGTCACCGGCCGCAGCCTGATGCTCGCGGTCGACCTGTCGGGGTCGATGCAGACGCCCGACATGCAGTTGGGCGGCCGTGACGTGAGCCGGCTCGAGGCGGTCAAGGCGGTCGCGGGCGACTTCATCGCGCGCCGCGCGGGCGACCGCATCGGCCTCATCCTGTTCGGCGACCGCGCCTACGTGCAGGCGCCGCTGACGCTCGACCGCGCCACCGTTCACACCCTGCTCGACGAGGCGCAGATCGGCCTCGCCGGCCAGCAGACGGCGATCGGCGACGCGATCGGCCTGGCGATCAAGCGGCTGCAGCAGGCGCCGGCCGGCAACCGGGTGCTGGTGCTGCTGACCGACGGCGCGAGCAACGCTGGCAGCATCGATCCGCTGAAGGCGGCTGACCTCGCGGCGCAGCAGGGCGTTCGCATCTACACGATCGGCGTCGGTAGCGACCAGTTCACGGTGCGCGGGCCGTTCGGCTTTGCGCAGACCGTCGCGAGCGACCTCGACGAGGACACGCTCAGGGCGATCGCGAACAAGACCGGCGGCCAGTTCTTCCGCGCCTCCGACACCGCGAGCCTGAAGCAGATCTACGCCGAGCTGGACAAGATCGAGCCGCTGTCGAAGGACGCGCAGAGCTGGCGGCCGATCGACGAACTGTACATGTGGCCGCTGGGTGGCGCGCTGGTGCTCTCCGTGCTGATCGCGCTGCGGCTGGCCGGCGGCGGCGTGTTCGGCATCGGCACGGCCGGCGCGGGGCGACGCCATGCTTGACGCGTTTCACTTCATCCGGCCGCTTTGGCTGCTCGCGCTCGTGCCGCTGTGGTGGCTCGCGTGGCGCATCGCGCGCAGCGGCGGCGGCGACAACCCGTGGCGGCGCAGCATCGACGCCGCGCTGCTGCCGCTCTTGATGGCGGGTGACGCTGCGGCAGGCGCGCGCCCGCGCATGCTGCGCCTCGTCGCGCTCGGCTGGACGCTTGCCGCGATCGCGCTCGCTGGTCCGACGTGGCAGCGCAAGCCCGAGCCGGTCTACCAGACGAGCGCGGCGCGCGTCGTCGTCCTCGACCTCTCGTCGTCGATGCGCGCGACCGATGTCAAGCCGTCGCGCCTGGAGCGCGCGAAGTTCAAGGTGAGGGACGTGCTCGCGCTCGGCGACGAGGGCCAGACCGGCCTCGTCGCCTACGCCGGCGACGCCTTCTCGGTCGTGCCGCTGACGCGCGACGCCAACACGCTGACGGCGATGCTCGATGCGCTCGGCCCCGAACTGATGCCGGTGCCGGGCAGCCGCGCCGACCTCGGCCTGCTCGAAGCCGGGAAGCTGATGCGCCAGGCCGGCGTGAGCAGCGGCGAGGTGCTGCTGATCGCCGACGGCATAGACCCCGACCACCTCGGCGCGGCAACCGCCGCCGCCGCGAAGCTGCGCAACGACGGCTACCGCGTCTCGGTGCTCGGCGTTGGCACCGAAGAGGGCGCGCCGATGCTCGATGCGAACGGCGCGCTGCTGCGCGGCGCGGACGGCAAGGTCGAGATGACGCGGCTCGACCTCGGCGCGCTGCGCGCCGTGGCCGCAGCCGGCGGCGGGCAGGTGCTGCCGCTTTCCGGCAGCGGCGACGCGCTGCGCGCCGTGCTCGACACCGACGCCAAGGCGCGCGTCGAGACGAGCGGCAAGCTCGGTGCGAAGACGAGCGCCTGGATCGATGAGGGGCCGTGGCTCGCGCTGCTGCTGCTGCCGATCGCCGCGCTCGCGTTCCGGCGCAACGTGCTGATCGATGAAGCGCCTGCCGTGCGCAAGCCCAGGCCAGGCGCCAAGCCCGGGCCGAAGACGAAGGGCGCGTCCGCCGCGCTCGCCGCCTTCGGCCTGCTCGCGCTCGGCGGCTGGCTGCTGCCGGCGACACCGGCCGACGCGATGACCTGGGCCGACGCCTGGCAGCGCCCCGACCAGCAGGCCGCGGCGGCGATGGCGGCGGGCGACTACGCCAAGGCCGCGCAACTCGCGACCGACGCCGAACTGCGCGGCAGCGCCGAATACAAGCGCGGCGACTACGCGGCGGCGCTGAAGGCGTTCTCGCAGGCGACCGGTCCGCGCGCCGACTACAACCGCGGCAATACGCTCGCCAAGCTCGGCCAGTACACCGAAGCGATCGCCGCCTACGACAAGACGCTCGCGGCCGACCCCGGCAACGCCGACGCGAAAGCGAACAAGGCCGCCGTCGAGGCGCTGCTGCGCAAGCAGCAGGAGCAGCAGCGCAACGAACAGCAAGGACAGCAAGGACAGCAAGGACAGCAAGGACAGCAAGGACAGCAAGGACAACAAGGACAACAAGGACAACAAGGACAACAAGGACAACAAGGACAACAAGGACAACAAGGA
>JACSRM010000025.1 GCA_014879745.1 Burkholderiaceae bacterium
CGACGACAAGGAAGAAGGCGGCAAGCAGCAGCACCGGCACCAGCCGCAAGAAGGGGTCGTGATGTTCGTACCCAAGGCTCCGGAGTCCGAGAACGCGAAGGTGGCGCCCGGCGCCATCAAACCCGAATGGGCGTTCGCGAACCCGCGCTCGAAGACGACCGCGATGGACAGCGGCGGACACGGCGCTTGCGCCTGCGGCGGCGGCTGCCCGGCCTGCAAGGGCAATGCCGAACGGCGCGACGGCGCCGGCGCGCCGAACCCCGACGACGAACTGCCGGCGCGGGACATCGGCGGCTTCGGCGATCTGGTCGGTCCGCCGCAGTTCAGCGTGACCGCCGCGACACGCACCGGCCCAACGTGGTCGTCGTGCCGCGGCTTCAACTTGATCGAAGACTGGAGCACCGACGGGCGCGACGGCTTCATCCTGCAGGAGATCGTCAACGCCAACAGCATCACCAACTGCGCCGACGGCTCGTCGGTCGCGGCGCCCAGCACGCCGCGCTACTGGGAGGCCTGGCCGGTCGACGCCTCGGGCAATATCGGCGACGGCGGGGCCGACCAGTGGTCGCGCGCGCAGTTCCCCGGCACTCAGGGCTTCTGGTCGATGACCGGCCACGTCGGCTTCGTGCCGGCGCTCGACTCGGCCGCAGGCTTCAGCCGAACCGCGGTGCCCGATGCCAACGGCCTGCTCGCGACGACGACAGAACCGACCGGCCTGTACATGGCGACGCTGCACCGCTTCCGCGGCGGCATCTGGAACTGCTGCACCGGAACACCCTACCACCTGCCGCTATGAAAGCCACCGTCGGCAGCGCGCAGGCGCTGCTGAGACGCAGCGACGACGCGGCGCTGCCGATCACCAAGCGTCGGGCCGCGGCGGTCGAACTGCTGCGCCTGCATGCGCGCCCGGGCATGTCGCTCGGCGACCTCGCGGCACTGCTGCGCGGCGCGTCATGGCTCGCGAGCGCGCATGTGCGTGCCGTGCGGGACGTCGGCGGCCGGCCCGCGCCGGTGCCGCTGCACCTGGGCGGCAGCGTGTTCGCATTCGACCTCGTCGCCGGCGACGACATCGCGCCGCAAGCCTTCGTGCGCGCGGCCGGCGGCGTCATGTGCGACGAGTTCGCGAGCCTGCTGCGCGGCACCCCAACGCCGTCGATCGCATCGGCCGCGGTGCTGGACATCGCGGTGCAGGACGTCTGAGCGAAGCAGCGAGCGGCAGGAGACCGAAATGCGCGCGACCGCATCGAGATCCGCATCGCAGGGCGCGAACCACGGTCCTGTCCCTGGCGACCGGTCGGCGCCGCCGGCACACGGCAACGAAGCGCCGTCGACTGCGCGCTGCGCCTGCGGCGGCGGCTGCCCGGGATGCCGCGACCCCGCGACGGCGATGCGCCCTGGCCACGCCGAGCGCGGCACGGCCGGCGACGCGCACGAGCAGGAGGCCGAACGCTTCGCGCTGCACTTCGGCGCGGCCGCCACACGCGGCCCGCCCACCAGGGCCCACGCGAATCCGCCCGCACGTCGGCCGCTGCAGAGCGGCGGGGCGGCGCTCGCGCCGTCGCTGCGCGGGCTGTTCGAGCAGGCGCTCGGCGCCGATCTCTCTTCGGTGCGCGTGCACGCCGACGCGGAAGGTGCAGCCTCGGCGCGTGCCGAACGCGCGCATGCGTACACGCACGGTGAACACATCGTGTTCGGCGACGGGCAATACCGACCCGACAGCGCGGCCGGCCGCCAGTTGCTGGCGCACGAACTCGCGCACGGCGTGCAACAGGGTGCGGCCCCGCCACACCGTGCGCCGCCAGGCCGCGGCGCGCCGCGTGCCTCGAACGACGCGCTGCCCGTCACGCGCCGCTCGCGCCGCCAGACGCAGGGCAGCTTCTGGGACGACCTGTGGGGCGGCGTGCAGGCGGTCGGCAGCGCGATCGGCGAGGCCGCG
>JACSRM010000024.1 GCA_014879745.1 Burkholderiaceae bacterium
GCACTTGCGAGTGCAAAACGGCTCGATTCCCGGGAAAGCAACGGCGAGTTGAGAAAGACGGGCTAGCGCCGGGGCTTGCCGCGTCGCGCGAGCCAGTCCATCGGCGCGCGCTGCGGCCTGGGATGGGCTTGCGAATCCTGTTCTTCGTCGGCGTCGAATTCGCCGCTCGGGCCGAGGCTCGCCTCGAGGCCGAACGCCGTGCCCATATCCGCCGGGTCGTCGGGCACCGGTTCGGGCTCTTGTCTGACGAAATGGCGAAAAAGGGAGTTTCGCGTTGGCATGGCCGTTGCCTCCTGCGCAGCGGGCGAGTCGTCATGCCAGTGTGCGGCAAAGCGTTCATGCGCGAATGCGCAATCTGACACGCAATCCCCACCCAGATCGATTCGCGAACCGGCCGCGCCGGGTTCTTCCAAGGCTGGCCCTCGGCAGGCGGATCGGTTCAGCGCGTGCCGAACATCATCTGGCGCGCGATCGCCGACTTGAGCGGCGCCAGTGCCTGCAGCGACGCCAGACCCAGTCCGCGCGCCGCGCCGAGGCCCGGAAGCTGCCACGTGAAGCTGCGGGCGAGGAAGTCGGTCGCGGCGATCATGCCCCAGCGGTCGGGCGCGCGCTTCCATTCGAGGCGGCGAAGCACAGTGTCGAGATCGATCGCCGCGGGCGCCGCGGCGAGCGCGTGAACCAGCTCGAAGCTGTCGCGCAGGCCGAGGTTGAGCCCCTGGCCCGCCACCGGGTGTAGCGTCTGCGCCGCATTGCCGATGCGCACCGTGCGCCCCTGCACGAGCGTGCGCTCTGCATTCAGCCCGAGCGCGAAATGCTTCAGCGCCGAAACGCCGACGAGCCGTCCGGCGGCGGCCGGCAGGATGCTCGCGAGGACCGTCAGGCGCTGCGCGTCGTCCAGATCGCGCACCGGATCGTCGTCGGCGGTGACGCACCAGACGAGCGCCGCGCGGTGCCGCCCGCCTTCAACCGCGTCGCCGCCCTTCAACGGCAGCAGCGCGACCGGGCCGTGGCGCGTGAAGCGCTCGAACGCGGTCGCCTCGGCGCCGCCTTCGATCTCGACCGTGCCGACCCATGCCGTCTGCCGGTAGTCGTGAGCGATCGCCTTGCGCGCCTGATCCGAGAAGACGCCGCCTTCGGCAACGATCGCGAGGTCGAAGCGCTCGGCGATGCCGGCATCGATCTCGACGCCTTCGCCGATATTCTTCAGCGCCGCGACCGGCGTGCCGAAGCGGGTGCGCAGACGCTGCGGCTCGAGTTCGGCGGCGGCCAGCCAGGCGGCCTGCAGCGGCGCGACGACCTCGCCGTAGTGCAGCACCGCACCGAGCATCGCGACGCGTTCCTCGCTCGCGCGGATGCGCAGCGCGGGCTCGCCGAGCGCACCGAAATTCGGCGGCTGCTGCGAGACGTGGACTTCGAGGATCGGCTGCGCCCGATCCGCGTTCCATGCCTGCAGCCGCTGCAGCAGCAGCACGCTGCCGAGCGACAGCGCGATGGTGCGCGGATCGCGGCCGATATCGACTTCGAGCGAGCGCGCGTCGAAGATCGTCACCGCCGCTCGCGGCAGCGCGCGCGCCGCGTGCAGCGCGAGCGCGAGGCCGGCCGGACCGGCGCCGATCACGGCCAGTTCGAGTGCCTTGGGGGAGACGGCTGCGTCGTTTGCCATGCCGTCATTCTCCGCCGCCCGGCGCGGCGGCGCGAGCCCGGGGCGCTAGAACCGAAGCACGAACAGCGTGATGGCCGGGAACAGCACCAGCACGCCGACGCGTATCAGGTCGCTTGCGACGAACGGCCAGATGCCGCGATAGGTCTCGCGGATCGAGATATCGGGTGCCATCGACTGGATGACGAACAGGTTCATCCCCACTGGCGGCGTGATGAGCCCGACTTCGACGACGATCAGGACGAGGACGCCGAACCAGATCGCCGTATGCTCG
>JACSRM010000023.1 GCA_014879745.1 Burkholderiaceae bacterium
ACCTCGGCCGGCAGCGCGAGTTTCTGCCGCCCCGCGACGGCCTTCATCGCGCCGATGAAGCACGCCGAATAGCCGCTCGCGAAGAGCTGCTCCGGATTCGTTCCCGGGCCGCTGTCGCCGCCGAGTTCCTTCGGCGTCGACAACTGCAGCTTGATCTTGCCGTCCGACGATTCGGTGCTGCCGGTGCGCCCGCCGGTGGAGGTGGCGTGTGCGGTGTAGAGAGCCTTCTCGATGGCCATTTCGAACTCCTTTGGTAGGTGCCGTGGGGGGGCTTTCGATTCTGCACGCCGCGCAAAGTCCCACCCGGCGACGTTCATTCCCCGGCGAGCGCCTCGAGCCTTGCGCCGAGTTCGAGCCAGCGGCTCTCGATGGCTTCCAGTTCCTCGCCGGCCTGCTTGAGCCGGCGGCCCTGCTCGGCGCGCTCGGCCTGCGGCATGTCGGGGCGGGCGATGCTTGCCATCAGCCGGTCGCGCAGCGCGGTCGTTTCGGCCATCCGCTGCTCGAGCTTCGCGAGTTCGGCCTTCAGCGGCCGGGCTTCGTCGCTTCGCTTCTGGCGCTCGGCAGCGGCCTGCCTGCGGTCCGTGCGCTGGTTCGCGGCTGGCGGGGCGGGTGATGGCGGCGCGCCTTTCGGCGCGGGGTCCGGCTCGCCGGCCGCACGCTCGGCGCTCGCCGCATCGCCCGAGCGCGCGGCCTTCGCCGGGTCCAGCGAGCGCGCGGCCTTCGCCGCGCGGGCCGCCTCGCGCGACTGTTCGAGCAGCCACTGCTGGTAATCGTCGAGGTCGCCGTCGAACGGTTTCACGCCGCCGCCGGCGACGAGCCAGAACTCGTCGCAGACCTCGCGCAGCAGCGCGCGGTCGTGGCTCACCAGCATCACCGTGCCTTCGTACTCGTTGAGCGCCATCGACAGTGCCTCGCGTGTCTGCAGGTCGAGGTGGTTCGTCGGCTCGTCCAGCAGCAGCAGGTTGGGGCGCTGCCAGACGATCATCGCCAGCACGAGGCGCGCCTTCTCGCCGCCCGAGAGCGACCCAACCGCCTGGTGCACCATCTCGCCGCCGAAGCGGAAGATGCCGAGGAAGTCGCGCAGCGCCTGCTCGCGCGTGTCCTGGCCGAGCGGCCCGAGCTCGCGCGCGAGGCGGATCATGTGCGCGAGCGGCCCTTCGTCGAGGCGCAGCACGTCGAGCTCCTGCTGCGCGAAGTAGCCGATCGCGAGCCCCTTGCCTTCGGTGATCCGGCCGCCGAGCGCGGGCAGCACGCGGGCGACGGTCTTGACGAAGGTCGACTTGCCCTGACCGTTGGCGCCGAGGATGCCGATGCGCTGCCCGGCGAGCACCGAGCGGCTGATGCCGCGCACGATCGTCGTCTCGGTGCCAGCGTGGCGATAGCCGCAGCGCACGTCGTCGAAGGCGAGCATCGGGTTCGGCAGCGACGCCGGCTCGCGAAACTCGAAGGCGAACTCGCTCGCCGTCAGCACCGGCGCGAGCCGCTCCATGCGCTCGAGCGCCTTGACGCGGCTTTGTGCCTGCCTGGCCTTGCTCGCCTTCGCCTTGAAGCGGGTGATGAATTTCGTCAGGTGCGCGATGCGCTCCTGCTGCTTGCCGTAGGCCGCCGCGGCCTGCTCGAGGCGCACCGCGCGCATCTCCTCGAACGCGGTGTAGTTGCCCGTGTAGCGCGTCAGCTGCGCCTCGTCCAGATGGACCGTGACCTTGGTGATCGCGTCCAGAAACTCGCGGTCGTGGCTGATGACGATCATCGTGCCTTCGTAGCGCTGCAGCCAGGCCTCGAGCCAGACGAGGGCGTCGAGGTCGAGGTGATTCGTCGGCTCGTCGAGCAGCATCAGGTCGGCCGGGCACATCAGCGCGCGCGCGAGCTGCAGCCGCATCCGCCAGCCGCCCGAGAAGCTGTTGACCGCCGC
>JACSRM010000022.1 GCA_014879745.1 Burkholderiaceae bacterium
GGCACGCGAACTGCTCGCGGCCGTCGATGTGCTCAAAGGGATGAACGAGCGCCAGGCCCGTAAGGTGCCGGACGATGCGCCCACGTCGTTCGTGCGCAAGCGCTGGGAAAGCCTGGTGCGCACAGAAGATGGGTTGGACCGGCGCTACTACGAGCTGTGCGTCCTCGCCGAGTTGAAAAACTCGCTGCGCTCCGGCGACATCTGGGTCCAGGGCTCGCGCCAGTTCAAGGACTTTGAGGACTACCTGCTGCCGCCGCCGCGTTTCGCGGCGCAGCGCGATCAGCGGGAATTGGGTCTGGCCGTCGAAACCGACTGCGAGCGCTTCCTGGAGGCGCGCCTCACGGTGCTGCAAGAGCAACTGGCGACGGTGGAGCGGCTGGCTGCCGCCAACGAACTGCCCGACGCCGCCATCACCAGCACCGGCCGGCTCAAGATTTCGCCGCTGGACAACGGCGTGCCCGACGATGCCGAGGCGCTGATGCAACAGTCGTACAGCCTGCTGCCGCACCTGAAGATCACCGAGCTTCTGCTGGAGGTCGATGGCTGGACCGGCTTCAGCCGCCACTTCAAGCACCTCAAGAGCGGCGCGGCGGCCGAAGATCAATACCTGCTGCTGACCACCATCCTGGCCGACGCCATCAATCTTGGCCTTTCCAAGATGGCCGAATCCTGCCCGGGCGTGACCTACGCCAAGCTGACCTGGTTGCAAGCGTGGCACATCCGCGACGAGACCTATTCGGCGGGGCTGGCCGAGCTGGTCAACGCGCAGTTCCGTCAGCCGTTCGCCGCCTATTGGGGCGACGGCACCACGTCGTCGTCGGACGGCCAGAACTTCAAGGCCGGCGGCAGAGGCCATGCCGCCGGCCAAGTTAACCTGAAGTACGGGCAGGAGCCGGGGGTGCAGTTCTACACCCACATCTCCGACCAGTACGCGCCGTTCCACACCAAGGTCATCAACGCCACGGTGCGCGACGCCACCCATGTCTTGGACGGGCTGCTGCACCACGAATCCGACCTGCGCATCAAGGAGCACTACACCGACACGGCCGGCTTCACCGATCACCTGTTCGCGCTGATGCACCTGCTGGGCTTCCGCTTCGCGCCGCGCATCCGCGACCTGACCGACAAGCGCCTGTACATCCACGGCGACGCCAAGCAGTACCCGACGCTCGCCGGCCTAATCGGCGGCAGCGTCAACGTGAAACACATTCGCGCCCATTGGGACGAGATCCTGCGCCTGGCCGCGTCGATCAAGCAGGGCACGGTAACGGCCTCGCTGATGCTCCGGAAGCTTGGCAGCTACCCGCGCCAGAACGGCCTGGCCGTGGCCTTACGCGAGCTGGGTCGCATCGAGCGCACGCTGTTCGCGCTCGACTGGATGCAGAACGTCGAGCTGCGTCGCCGGGTGCAGGTCGGCCTGAACAAGGGCGAGGCCAAGAACGCACTGGCCCGCGCCGTGTTCCTGAACCGGCTCGGTGAAATCCGCGACCGCAGTTTCGAGAACCAGCGCTACCGCGCCAGCGGCCTCAACCTGGTGGTGGCGGCCATCATCCTGTGGAACACGGTCTACCTGGAGCGGGCGATCCAGGCGCTGCGCGACTCGGGCAAGGACATCGACGAGAGGCTGCTGCCGCACCTCTCGCCGCTGGGCTGGGAGCACATCAACCTGACCGGCGACTACATCTGGCGGCAGAACAAACACGTCGAGCAGGGCAAGTTCCGGCCGCTGCGGGTGCTCGGTGAGGCTTAGCGTACGATTTTTCCCGTTTCGTGAGCTGACCCCTCTTTCGGCGGTGAGTTTTGAGTCGGTCAAGCCGGCTTCGATGATCGGGATAAGACCCGCCGCCGCGCGGAGACGATTGAGTTCCGGGGTTGCGGGAGAAATCTGTTTCGACATCTCGCCATTC
>JACSRM010000324.1 GCA_014879745.1 Burkholderiaceae bacterium
CCGCAGATGCGCACGTCCATGCCCATCAGGCAGCCGACGATCATCAGCGAGTGGCCCATGTTGTTGCGCGTGTCGCCCATGAAGGCATACGCGATCTGGCTCACCGGCTTGTCGCTGTACTCGCGCATCGTCATCACGTCGGCCAGCATCTGCGTCGGGTGGTACTCGTCGGTCAGGCCGTTGAAGACCGGCACGCCGGCGTACTTCGCGAGGGTCTCGACGCCGCTCTGGCTGGCGCCGCGGTATTCGATCGCGTCGTACATGCGACCGAGCACGCGCGCGGTGTCCTTGAAGCTCTCCTTGTGGCCGATCTGCGAGCCGGCCGGGTCGAGATACGTGACGTTCGCGCCCTGGTCGTGACAGGCGACCTCGAAGGCGCAGCGCGTGCGCGTCGAGGTCTTCTCGAAGATCAGGCAGATCTCCTTGTCCAGCAGGTGCTTCTGCTCGGTGCGCGCGTACTTCGCGCGCTTCAAGTCGCGCGCCAGATCGAGCAGGTAGCGGAACTCGCGCTGCGTGACGTCCTGGACGGTGAGCAGTGAGCGGTTGCGCAGGTTCAGGCTCATGGGTCGTTGCTCCGTGTCAGGCTCGATGGGCTCAGTATGCGGGATCGCGCGAGATCGGGCACGTCATGCAATGCCCGCCGCCGCGGCCGCGGCCGAGTTCGCTGCCGCGCACCGTGATGACCTCGACGCCCGCCTTGCGCAGCAGCGTGTTGGTATACGTGTTGCGGTCGTAGGCGACGACGACGCCGGGTTCGAGCGCGACGACGTTGTTGCCGTCGTCCCACTGCTCGCGCTGCGCCTGCCAGGCGTTGCCGCCGGTCTCGACGACGCGCAGTTCTTTCAACCCAAGCGCGTCCCTGACGACATCGAACAGGTGGCCCTTGTCGGCATGGACCTCGATGCCGCCCTTGCCGTCGGGCCGCGCGCTGTAGCAGCGCACCTGGTCGGCGACGTCGCGGTAGGCGGTGACGAGGTCGCGGTCGCAGAAGCTGAACACCGTATCCAGGTGCATCGCGGCGCGGCTCTTGGGCATCAGGCAGCCGATGACGCGCGTCGCCGCGCCCTGCGTCAGCAGCACCTCGGCGAGTTGAAAAACCGCCTGGCGGCTGCTGCGCTCGCCCATGCCGATCAGCACCGCGCCCTTGCCGATCGGCATCACATCGCCGCCTTCGAGCGTGGAGGCGCCGAAGTTCTCGTCGCTGTCGCCCCACCAGATCTTGAAGTCCATGCCCTTGAATCGGGGGTGGAACTTGTAGACCGCGCGTTGCAGCAGCGTCTCGGGCTTGCGCGCCGGCCAGTACATCGGGTTGCAGGTCACGCCCTGGTAGATCCAGCACGAGGGGTCGCGCTGGAACAGCGTGTTCGGGATCGGCGGGATCAGGAAGTCGGTCGGATCGAACGCTTCGGCGAGCATCGCCACCCGATCGCTCTTGGGCAGGTCGAGGATCGCGATGCCGCCGATCAGGTGCTCGGCGAGCTTCGGCGCGGGCATCTCGCCGAGCCAGGCGCGCATGGTGTCGGCCAGCCCCAAGCCGACATCGTTGCGCGTGATGCGGCGCTCGAGCACCCAGTCGCGCGCGCCCTTGTCGGCCAACGTCTCGGCCAGCATCTCGTGCAGGTCGACGACCTCGGTGCCGCGTTCGCGCATCTTCAGCACGAAATCGTAGTGGTCCTTCTGCGCCTCCTGCACCCACAGCACGTCGTCGAACAGCAACTCCTCGGCGTTGCCCGGCGTCAGCCGCTGGTGCGCCAGGCCGGGACGGCAGACCATCACCGTGCGCAGCTTGCCGACCTCGCTATGAACTCCCAGTGTTTGCATCATTCGTCTCCTGGTGCGTCACTCGGGCAGAGCGACCGTCTGGAAGAACTCCTGCGCCAACGCACCCGGCGCGCCGAAGTAGGTGG
>JACSRM010000392.1 GCA_014879745.1 Burkholderiaceae bacterium
CTCGGGATCGACCTCGACCTCGCAGATGTGGCTGCCGGCCGGATAGGTGAAGTTGGTCGGGTCGTAGAACGCGTTCTCGTTCAGGCCCGGCTCGAGCTTGTCGAGCGGGTAGTTGTGCGGCACGTAGGCGGTGAGCGAGACGCTGCCCCACGGCACCTTCTTGTCGGTGCCGGCAACCTTGAACTCGCCGTTCTCGAACTCGATGTCGGTGTCGGCCGCCTCGAGCAGGTGGGCGGCGATCTTCTTGCCCTTGGCGATCACCTTGTCGACCGCCTTCACGATCGCCGTGCCGCCGACGGCGAGCGAGCGGCTGCCGTAGGTGCCCATGCCGAACGGCACGCGGCCGGTGTCGCCGTGCACGATCTCGACGTTTTCCATCGGGATGCCGAGCTTGGCCGAGACGACCTGCGCGAACGTCGTCTCGTGCCCCTGGCCGTGGCTGTGCGAGCCGGTGAAGACCGTCACCGTGCCGGTCGGATGGACCCGCACCTCACCCGCCTCGAACAGGCCGGCGCGCGCGCCGAGCGCGCCGGCGATGTTCGACGGCGCGAGGCCGCAGGCCTCGATGTAGCAGCTGAAGCCCAGGCCGCGCAGCTTGCCGCGCGACGCCGCTTCCGCCTTGCGCGTGGCGAAGCCGGCAACATCGGCGATCTTCATCGCTTTCGTCAGGTGGGCGTCGTAGCCGCCGGTGTCGTAGGTCAGGCCGACCGGCGTCGCATACGGGAAGCTCGTGATGAAATTCTGGCGCCGGATCGCCGCCGGGTCCATCTTCATGTCGCGCGCCGCGGCCTCGACGAGGCGCTCGACGACGTAGGTCGCCTCCGGCCGGCCGGCGCCGCGGTAGGCGTCGACCGGCGAGGTGTTGGTGAAGACCGCCTTCACCTCGGCGTAGATCGCCGGCGTCTTGTACTGGCCGGCGAGCAGCGTCGCGTAGAGGATGGTCGGCACGCTCGACGCGAAGGTCGAGAGGTAGGCGCCCATATTGGCGATCGTCGAGACGCGCATCGCGAGGAAATTGCCCTTTGCGTCCATCGCCATCTCGGCGGTCGTCGCATGGTCGCGGCCGTGGGCGTCGGTGAGGAACGACTCGCTGCGCTCGGCGGTCCACTTGATCGGCCGCCCGACGTGCTTGCTCGCCCAGACGAGGGCCGTCTCTTCCGGGTAGAGGAAGATCTTCGAGCCGAAGCCGCCGCCGACGTCGGGCGCGATGACGCGCACCTTCGACTCGGGCAGGCCGAGCACGAAGGCGCACATCAGCAGGCGCTCGACGTGCGGGTTCTGGTTTGCGACATACAGCGTATAGCTGTCATCGTGCTTGGTGTACTGCGCGTTCGCCGCGCGCGGCTCCATCGCATTCGGGATCAGCCGGTTGTTCGCGAACTGCAGTTTCGTGATGTGCGCGGCGGACGCGAACGCGGCGTCGACCGCGTCCTTGTTGCCGTGGCCCCAGTCGTAGCAGACGTTGTTCGGCACGTCGTCGTGGACCGATCCGGCGGCGCCGTCGGCGGTCGTGATGTCGATGACGGCCGGCAGTTCCTCGTAGTCGACGACGATCAGCTCGGCCGCGTCCTTCGCCTGCAGCACGCTCTCGGCGACGACGAGCGCGACCTGGTCGCCGACATGGCGCACCTTGCCCTGCGCCAGCACCGGATGCGGCGGCTCCTTCATCGGCGAGCCGTCCTTGCTGTGGATCAGCCAGCCGCACGGCAGCCCGCCGACCTTGGCCTCGGCCAGGTCGGCACCGGTGAAGATGCGGATCACACCCGGCGCCTTGGCGGCTTCGGCGGTATCGATGGCGACGATGCGCGCATGCGCATGCGGCGAGCGCAGGAAGACACCGTAGGTCTGGCCGGGCAGCGCGACGTCGTCGGTATACATCCCGACGCCGGTCAGGAAGCGCTGGTCTTCGCGGCGCAGCACGCTCTTGGCGATCGGGCCGAGGTCGGTTTGAGTCATATCGTTCATGGCTTGCTCCTCCCCGGCCTCAGGCGTTCGCCGGCACGCCGCCGGCCTGGCATTGCTGAACTGCCTTGACGATGTTGTGGTAGCCCGTACAGCGGCACAGATTGCCCTCCAGCGCCTCGCGGATCTCCTCCTCGGTCGCCTTCGGGTTGTCGGCCAGCAACTGCACCGACGACATCACCATGCCCGGCGTGCAGAAGCCGCACTGCAGGCCGTGGCACTCGTGGAACGCGGCCTGCATCGGGTGCAGCGCGCCGTCCTTCGCGAGCCCCTCGATGGTCGTCACGTCGGCGCCCTGCGCCTGCAGCGCGAGCATCGAGCACGATTTCACCGCGCGGCCGTTCATGTGCACGGTGCACGCGCCGCACTGCGCGGTGTCGCAGCCGACGTGCGTTCCGGTCAGTCGCAGATGCTCGCGGATGAACTCCACCAGCAGGGTTCGGGGGTCGACATCGGCCTGGACGGCCTTGCCGTTGACATTGAGCGAGAGCTTGACGGTCACGGACTTCTCCTGCGCAGTGAATGAGGCGCACGGCCTCGGAACCGGTCATTGTTCGGCTTGCGGCCGAAACTGCAAAGCGTGGGTTTACCCTAGAGCATCGATCCCACGCAATCGTGGCGCCGCAAGCCGATCCGCAATCAGGGGATAGGGCGCCGCGCCGGACGCGAATTCATTCGCCGAGGTAGGCGGCGCGCACCCGCGGATCGGCCAGCAACTGCCTGCCTTCGCCTGCCATCGTGATCTCGCCGGAGTCCATCACGTAGCCGCGCGAGGCGATCTGCAGCGCGCGGCTCGCGTTCTGCTCGACGAGCAGGATCGTCGTGCCGCGGCCATGGATATCGTTGACAACCTCGAAGATGGTGTCGACGAGGATCGGCGACAGCCCCATCGACGGCTCGTCGAGCAGCAGCACCTTGGGCCGCGCCATCAGCGCGCGGCCCATCGCGAGCATCTGCTGCTCGCCGCCCGACATCGTGCCGGCAAGCTGCGAGCGGCGTTCCTTCAGGCGCGGGAAGATGCCGAAGACCTTGTCGATGTCGGCATCGATCTCGCTGTCGCGGCGCACGAAGGCACCCATCAGCAGGTTCTCGGTGATCGACATGCGCGCGAAGACGCCGCGCCCCTCGGGCACCATCACGAGCCCCTGCTTCACCAGGTCCCACGATCCCTTGCCCCGGATCGACTGGCCGAGATACTCGATGTCGCCGCCGGCGACGGGTTGCAGGCCCGTGACCGCCTTCAGCGTCGTCGTCTTGCCGGCGCCGTTGGCGCCGATCAGGCTCACCAGTTCGCCCTCGCGGACCTCGAACGAGATGCCCTTGACCGCCTGGATGCCGCCGTAGGCGACCTTCAGCGTGCTGACCTTGAGCAAGGTGTCTGCCATGTTGTTCGCTGCTCCGGCCGGTTTCAGTGCGCCACGTGGCTCGCGCCGAGGTAGGCCTCGATGACCTTCTCGTTGCGCTGCACTTCGTAGGGGGTGCCTTCGGCGATCTGCTTGCCGTAGTCGAGCACCGTGACGCGGTCGCACAGCCCCATCACGAGCTTCACGTCGTGCTCGATCAAGAGGATCGTGCTGCCGTCCTTGCGGATGCGGTCGATCAGCTCGCGCAGGACGACCTTCTCGGTCGCGTTCATGCCGGCCGCCGGTTCGTCGAGCGCGATCAGCTTGGGGTCGGTCGCGAGCGCGCGCGCGATCTCGAGCCGGCGCTGGTCGCCGTACGAGAGCGTGCGCGCCTTGAATTCGGCGTAGCCGCCGATGCCGACGTAGTCGAGCAATTCCTGCGCGCGCCTGGCGATCGCCGCCTCTTCGCTCTTGAAGCCTGCGGTGCGGAAGATCGCGCCGAGCAGGCCCGAATGGGTGCGCACATGGCGGCCGACCATCACGTTCTCGAGCGCCGTCATCTCGGCGAACAGCCGGATATTCTGGAAGGTGCGCGCGATGCCGGCCTTCGCGACGTCTTGCACCGCGCTCGGCTTGTAGGGCTTGCCGCCGAGTTCGAAGCTGCCCGAATCGGGCAGGTACAGGCCGGTCAGGACATTGAAGAACGTCGTCTTGCCGGCGCCGTTCGGGCCGATCAGGCCGTAGATCTGCCCCTTCTCTATCGTCACCGCGACATCGGACAGCGCCTGCAGGCCGCCGAAGCGCTTGGAGACATTCGCGACCTTCAGAATCGCCTCGCTCATGCCGCGCTCCCGGACTTGGGCGAACGATCGGTCGTCAGCATCGGCGCCGCCCTGCCGTGTTCGGGCGAAGGCCACAAGCCGCGCGGGCGGGCGAGCATGATGCCGATCATCGCCAGCGCGATCAGCAGCTGGCGCAGGATCGCGGCGTCGAGCCGCCCGCCGGTCATGTCCTGCAAGGGGCTTGCGACATAGCGCAGCACCTCGGGCAGCGCGGCCAGCAGCAGGGCGCCGAGGATCACGCCCGGGATATGGCCGATGCCGCCGAGCACGACCATCGCGACGATCATGATCGACTCCTGCAGGCTGAACGATTCGGGCGAGACGAAGCCCTGGAAGCTGGCGAACATCACGCCCGAGATGCCGCCGAAGGTCGCGCCCATGCCGAACGCGAGCAGCTTCATGTTGCGCGTATTGATGCCCATCGCCTTGGCGGCGACTTCGTCCTCGCGCACCGCCATCCAGGCGCGGCCGATGCGCGAGCGCTCGAGCCGGTAGCAGATCACGACGCTGCCGATGACGAGGGCCAGGAACAGGTAGTAGTAGAGCGACACCGAGTGCACCGTGACCGGGCCGAGGTGCCACGGGTCGCCAAGGTCGAGACCGAAGATCTTGATCGAATCGATGCCGGTGATGCCCTTCGGCCCGTTCGTGACGTTGACCGGTGCGTCGAGATTGTTCAGGAAGACGCGGATGATCTCGCCGAAGCCGAGCGTGACGATCGCCAGATAGTCGCCGCGCAGCTTCAGGGTCGGCGCGCCGAGCAGCACGCCGAAGGTGCCGGCGAGCGCCGCGCCGAGCGGGATCACGAGCCAGATCGGAGAGTGCAACCCGTTCGGAAACGCCGCCTTGATCCAGCCGAAGGTCTCGATCAGGTGCGGCGACGCGAGCAGCGCGAACATGTACGCGCCGACCGCGTAGAACGCGACGTAGCCGAGATCGAGCAGCCCGGCGTAGCCGACGACGATATTCAGGCCGAGCGCGAGCAGCACGTACAGCAGCGCGATATCGATGATGCGGACCCAGGCATTGCCGAAATATTGCGCCACGAACGGCACGATCATCAGCGCGGCGCCGGCGGCGAGGAAGGTGACGAGCTTCTTGTGCTGCATGGTCGATGCTCCCCGTCAGGCGCGGTCCGCGACGCGCTCGCCGAGCAGGCCCTGCGGCCGCAGCGTCAGCACCAGGATCAGCACGATGAAGGCGAAGATGTCGGAGTAGTGGCTGCCGAGCACGCCGCCGGTGAGGACGCCGATATAGCCCGCGCCGAGCGACTCGATGAGCCCGAGCAGCACGCCGCCGACCATCGCGCCGGCCAGGTTGCCGATGCCGCCGAAGACCGCCGCGGTGAAGGCCTTCAAGCCGGGCAGGAAGCCCATCGTGTGAGTCACCGAGCCGTAGTTGGCGGCGTACATCACGCCCGCCAGCGCGGCCAGCACGGCGCCGATGATGAAGGTGGCCGAGATCACCATGTCGGGCCGCACCCCCATCAGCCCGGCGACGCGCGGGTTTTCGGCCGTCGCCCGCATCGCCCGGCCGAGCCGGGTCTTGTTGACGAGAAACATCAGCGACGCCAGCGCGATCACGGTGACGACGAGGATCACGATCTGCGTCGTATTGATCACCGCGCCGCCGATGAAGAAGGGCTCGCTCGGCAGCAGGATCGGGTAGGACTTGTAGTTCGGCTTCCAGATGATCATCGCCAGCGTCTGCAGCAAGAGGCTCACGCCCATCGCCGTGATCAGCGGCGCAAGGCGCGGCGCGTTGCGCAAGGGCCGGTAGGCGAGCTTCTCGATGACGAAATTCAGGACCGCGCAGACGACGATCGCGGCGAGCAGCGACAGCAGCATCAGCAGCCAGCCGGGCATGCCCACGTCCTTCAGCGCCATGACGATCGTCCAGCTCGTCAGCGCGCCGACCATCAGCACCTCGCCGTGCGCGAAATTGATCAGATTGATGATGCCGTAGACCATCGTGTAGCCGAGCGCGACGAGGGCGTAGACGCTGCCCAGGATCAGGCCGTTGATGATCTGTTGGATCAGGATGTCCATCTGCATGTCTCCTCGAGATCCCGGACGCAGGGCCCGGCCGTGATGGTGCGAATCGAAGCGGTGGGGTCGAATTGCCGGCTGCGCACGGCGCGCCTGCGCGGGGTGCCCGACTGTAGTGGCAAAAGGGCGCGCAAAGTGAGCGTGGCGACCCTAACCGCGCCACACCTCAATCCGGCTTGCGGGCCGCGGCGTCGAGGCTGCGCAGCTCGGCCAGGCGATCGGCGATGCGCGTCTCGAGGCCGCTCGCGCGCGGCGCGTAAAAGCGCGGCAGATCGACGCCGTCCGGCCCGTAGCGCTCGCCGGCGGCAAAGGCGCCCGCCTCGTCGTGCGCATAGCGGTAGCCCTCGCCGTAGCCCAGATCCTTCATCAGCCGGGTCGGCGCATTGCGCAGGCGCAGCGGCACCGGGCGCGTGCCGTCCTTCGCGACAAAGGCGCGCGCCGCGTTGTAGGCCGTGTAGACGGCATTGCTCTTGGGCGCGACGGCGAGGAAGACGACCGCCTGCGCGAGCGTCAGTTCGCCCTCGGGCGAGCCGAGGCGCTCGTAAGTCTCGGCCGCGTCAAGCGCAAGGCGCAGCGCGCGCGGGTCGGCCAGCCCGATATCCTCGCTCGCCATGCGCACCAGGCGGCGCGCGATATAGCGCGGATCGACGCCGCCGTCGACCATGCGCACGAACCAGTAGAGCGCGGCGTCCGGGTCCGAGCCGCGCACCGCCTTGTGCAGCGCCGAGATCGTGTCGTAGAACTGCTCGCCGCCTTTATCGTAGCGGCGCAGCTGGTCGCCGAGCGTCTTCTCGAGCGCCGCCTCGTCGATCGCGTTGCCCGCGCTGCCCGCGGCGCGCGCGACCGTCTCGAGCGCATTGAGCAGCCGGCGCGCGTCGCCATCCGCGTAGCCGATCAGGCGCTGCTCGGCGGCGGTGGTAAACGGCGGCGCGCCCAGCAGCGCCCGGCCGCGCGCGAGCACTTCGCGCAGATCGCCGTCGGCGAGCGGCTGCAGCACGTGCACCGTGGCGCGCGACAGCAGCGCGGAGTTGACCTCGAACGACGGGTTCTCGGTCGTCGCGCCGACGAAGGTGAGCAGCCCGGACTCGACGTGCGGCAGGAAGGCATCCTGCTGCGCCTTGTTGAAGCGGTGCACCTCGTCGACGAAGACCACCGTGCGCCGGCCGCCGGCGCGCGCGAGCTGCGCGCGCTCGACCGCCTCGCGGATATCCTTCACGCCGCCGAGCACGGCCGAGATGGCGATGAACTGGGCGTCGAAGGCATCGGCCATCAGTCGCGCGAGCGTCGTCTTGCCGACCCCCGGCGGCCCCCACAGGATCATCGAATGCAGCCGCCCCGATTCGAACGCGGTGCGCAGTGGCTTGCCGGGCCCGAGCAGATGCGCCTGGCCGATCACCTCGTCCAGGCTGCGCGGGCGCAGCCGCTCGGCGAGCGGCGCCTGGTCGGCCGGATCGTCGAGCGGCAAGGGCAGCGAGCTCATGCGCGCGATTGTGGCAGCCGCGAGGTAGCGTCGCCGGTGTCGCGGCGCTGTGTATATTGAGCCACCGAGGATCATGAAACGAGATCGATGGACCAGCTCAGCGCCCACGACGCCGGCTTTCTGTATTCGGACACCACGCATTCGAACTCGAACGTCAGTCTGCTGCACATCTACGACCAGTCAACCGTCGCCGGCGGCCGGCTGCGATTCAAGACGCTGCTCGCGCACATCGAAGGCCGGCTCGACCGCTCGCCGGTATTTCGCCGCCGGCTGCAGCGCGTGCCGTTCGGGCTCGACCATCCGTACTGGGTGGCGGATACCAGCTTCGACCTCGAATACCACGTTCGCCACATCGCGCTGCCCAAGCCCGGCGACTGGCGCCAGTTCTGCATCCAGGTATCGCGCATTCATGCGCGGCCGCTCGACCTGAACCGGCCGCTGTGGGAGATCTACGTCATCGAGGGGCTGGACAGCTTTCTCGATCTGCCGGCGGGCAGCTTCGCGCTGCTGACGAAGACGCATCATGCGGCGATCGATCCGGCCGGCGGCAGCGAACTGACCGCGCTGCTGCACGATACGAGCGCCACGCCACCGGCCGCCGCGCCACCCGCGCCGTGGCTGGCTGCGGCGCCGCCGGGATCGGCGGCGATGCTGTGGCGCGGCGCCTTCAACATGCTGGCCTCACCGCTGCGCCTGGCGCGGCCGCTGTCGCGCGCGCTCGTGCGCTGGGCGCCCGGTGCATTCATGCTCGCCGCGGATGGCGCGCGGCGGCAAGCCGAAGTGCCGCCGACGCGGTTCAATTCGGTCGTCTCGCCGCACCGCGTCTTCGAGACGCGCCGCTTCGCACTCGACGATTTCAAGCGCATTCGCGGCCTGGCCAGGGATGCGACGGTGAACGACGCCGTGCTCGCCGTCTGCGGCGGCGCGCTGCGCCGCTATCTGGCGGCCGAGGGCGAACTGCCGGACGCGAGCCTGACCGCGCTCACGCCCTACCTCGCGCGGCGCGACGGCCGGCGCGCCGACCCGCGCGCCGGCATGGCGTGGCTGCAGGTGCAGCTGGGGACGCAGTTTGCCGATCCGGCCGGGCGCCTTGCCTTCATTCGGGCGCAGACCGCGGCATCGGGCAGCGAGGCGCGCGCCGTCGCCGCGCAGGAGCTGACCGATATCGAGGCGCACATCCCGGCCGCCACGCTGGCGCTCGCCAGCAAGATGCTCGGCCTCGCCTCGCGCGGCATCGGGCGGCGCAGGGCGCTGGCCACTTGCAGCATCGCCAACGTGCCCGGGCCGGACGTGCCGCTGTATCTCTGCGGCGCGCGCATGACCTACTTCTCGGCGATGATGCCGATCGCCGACGGCATGGGGCTCGCATTCGCGGTCACGAGCTACGACGGCCAGATCATCGTCTCGCCGACCTCGTGCCGCGAACTGATGCCCGATCCGGAAAGGTTCGCCCAGTGCCTGCGCGAGAGCTTCCAGGAAGCGCTCGAGGCAGCGACGCGCCAATCCGATCGGCCCCGCTCGCGCGCGGCGAAGGCGGGCGCTGCGGCGGCCCGCCGCGAGCACGCTGCGGCCAAGGCGCCGCGCGCGGTCAGATCGGCACCGCCGCGTGCGTCAGCATCCGGTAGACGGCCCCCGAAATCCCTTCGGGCCTGAACGGCCGCCACTGCCCCTCGGGCTGGGCGAGGCGGTCGGCGATGACGAGCAGGACCATCGTATTGAAGCCGAGGCCGGTGTGGCTGCCCTGGACGCGGATATTCTCGTGCCGCGCGTCGTCGCCGCCCATCGTCGCCTCTTGTGCCGGCACGACGCCGTCGCTGATCGAATAGAGGCAGCTCGTCGGCACCGGCGGCGGCTGCATCTCGCGCAGCTTCTTCACCCGCGGCTGCATCACGTGCGCATCGGGTCCCATCGGGTGCGCGATCACGCGGTACATCGCGCGCACGAAGGCGGGTGACTTGCTGCCCGCCGGATCGACGCTGACCGGGCTGCCGAGCGTGATCACGCTGCGCACGCATTCACTCGCCTGGTGCGCGCCGTAGAGCGCGAAGACGCCGCCCAGGCTCCAGCCGACGAGGCTCACCTTGCGGCCGGTCCGGTGCTGCAGATGACGCAGCTTCTGCTCGAGCGCCGTCGCGTGCTTGCTCTGGAAGCCGACATTGCGCCCGAGGCCCCAGGTCTCGACCGCGTAGCCGCGGCTCGCAAGGAAGGTCTTGAGCGCGACGAGCGAGCCTTCGTCGGCCATGAAGCCGGGCAGCAGCAGCACCGGATGGCCGTCGCCCTGCGGCGCAGCAAGCAGCGTCGGCCAGAGGTAGGTGAGCGACGCGATCTCGAACAACGCGCGCCACTCGGTCGCCGAGTGCAGGAAATGAGGCTTGCCCTCGTGCTTGTAGCGCTCGCTCATGGCCCTGGCGCGGCAGCGCTATTGCTCGATCACGTCCGCCCCGGGCGGAATCGTGAACTGGAAGCGTGATGCAGACGGCGGCTGGTTCGTCGTCATCTTGCCGAAGCGCAGCAGCGAGGTCTGGCCGAAGGCGTCGCGGATCTCGATCGCCGCCAGTTCCGCGCCGCGAAAGCCGACGCGCACCGATTGCAGCGTGCCGCCTTCGGCGCGCGGCGTCGCCTCGACCCATGCGAGGCCGTCACGGTCCGGCAGTGCCTCGAGCACGAAGTCCTTGTCGAGGTCGCCGCCGGCAAGCAGCGCGGCGGGCGTCGCGCCGATCGCCTGAGAGAGTTTGCGGCTGCTGACCTGGTTCAGGTCGCGGTCGTAGATCCACACCTTCTGGCCATCGGCGACGATGACCTGCTCGAACGGCTTCTTGTACTCGAAGCGAAACCGATTCGGCCGTGCGAATTCGAAGCTGCCGCTCGAGGTCTTGGTCCTCGCGCCGTCGGGCGAGGTGACGGTCTGCGTGAAGTCGGCGCTGCCCGACTGCACGTCGCGCACGAAGGCGCGCAGCGTATCGACCGCATCGGCCCGCGCCGCGCAGGCCAGGGCGGCGAGCGCGAACGCGGCACACCAGCGCGCGAGACTCATGCGTCGCGCGCGGGCACGATCAGCTCGCGGTTGCCGCTCGAAGACATGCTCGTGACGAGGCCCGACTTCTCCATCTGCTCGAGCAGCCGCGCGGCGCGGTTGTAGCCGATGCGCAGGTGGCGCTGGACGAGCGAGATCGACGCCCGCTTGTGCTGCAGCACGACGGCGACCGCGTTGTCGTACATCGGATCGGCTTCGCCATCCATCGCCCCGCCCTCGCCCGCCGCGGCGCCGTCGTCGTCGAGCACGCCGCCCTCCAAGATGCCTTCGATGTAGTTCGGCTCGCCCTGCGTCTTCAGGTATTCGACGACGCGGTGCACCTCGTCGTCGCTGACGAAGGCGCCGTGCACGCGCACCGGCAGGCCGCCGCCGGGCGTCAGGTAGAGCATGTCGCCCTGGCCGAGCAGCGCCTCGGCGCCCATCTGGTCGAGGATCGTTCGGCTGTCGATCTTGCTCGACACCTGGAAGCTCAAGCGCGTCGGGATGTTGGCCTTGATGAGGCCGGTGATCACGTCGACGCTCGGCCGCTGGGTCGCGAGGACGAGGTGGATGCCGGCGGCGCGCGCCTTTTGCGCCAGGCGCGCGATCAGCTCCTCGATCTTCTTGCCGACGACCATCATCAGGTCGGCGAGTTCGTCGATCACGATCACGACGTAGGGCAGGCG
>JACSRM010000021.1 GCA_014879745.1 Burkholderiaceae bacterium
GCTGAAGGCGACGCTCAACACCGCGCTGCTGTGGCCCGACAGGTTCGCGGTCTCGCGCGCCGTGCCGTCGTCCTGTAGCGCCCACAGGCGCACGCTGCCGTCGTCGCCCGCGCTCGCGAGCCGGCGGCCGTCGGGGCCGAAGGCGACGCTTCGCACCCAGTCGCTGTGGCCCGACAGGCTCGCGGTCTCGCGCGCCGTGCCGTCGTCCTGCAGCGCCCACAGGCGCACCCTGCCGTCGCCGCACGCGCACGCGAGCCGGCGGCCGTCGGGGCTGAAGGCGACGCTTTGCACCCCGCCGCTGTGACCCGACAGGCTCGCGGTCTCGCGCGCCGTGCCGTCGTCCTGCAGCGCCCACAGGCGCACGCTGCCATCCATGCCCCCGCTCGCGAGCCGGCGGCCGTCGGGGCTGAAGGCGACGCTCCGCACCCCTCCAACGTGACCAGGGCGTGCCGGATTCGTCGGCGCCCGCAATGCGGGGAAGGCACTACCGCCTTTGGCCGCAACGAGTCTGTCGCGCAGCGACGCCCGCCGCTCGAAATGCGCGCTCGACGCTGCAACCGACGTGCAACCGCGCAAGTCGCAAAGCGGCAACGCGGCGTCGCCCCATGCGTCGAGCGCCAGACCGCGCAGGTAGGTGCCGGCGATCGGCACCGACTCGAAATCGCGCGGCAGTTCGAACGTGCTCGCACCGGCAGGCGCGATTGGCCGCGGCGCGCGGTGCGGCGGGTTCCACTTGCGCACCAGCAGTTCGACCGCTTCGATCGCCGGGTGCAGTTGGGAAGGGATGTCCTCAGGCGGCTTCATCGCGTGCTCCCTTCGCGGCCGACGCATGGGCGTCGAGCACCTTGTGATCCTGGTACAGGCGCAGCAGTTGCTCCGGCGTCGTCAGCGCCGCGATGTCGCGCAGCCACTCGACGTCGAGCACCCGGTCGCCGCGGCCGGCGAGGCCGGAAAGCAGGCGCTCGAACACGTCGTCTGGCAGCCTTCCGTCGAGCGGTGCGGCCTGCAGATGCTCGCGCCGCGCCAGCGTGTCGGCGTCGAGCAGCGCGTCGAGAAAGCGTTCGACGTCGCCGATAGCGGCAACGCGTTCCGGCGTGGGCTCGAGTGCTCTGGCCTTCAGCGCCGCGGAAGCCGGATCGAGGGCAACGCCGTGCAGGTAGAGGTGTGCGAACTCGTCGAAGGTCAGGCCGCGGCGTATGCCTTCGACGCTCCGGTCCGTCGTCGGCGTTCCCGGCGGAAAGAGGGCCAGCGGATCGGGGCTGCCGCGTTGATGACCGGCTTCGTCGACGAGCTGCAGCAGTTCGAGGTTCTCGCGCAGCGTGTCGGCCTGGGTGCGCGTTGGCGCCTGCGTGCCCTGGCCTTTGGCCCGATCGTCGAAGCGCTGCCGCAGCACGGCAAGCGACTCGCCGTCGCCGAGCGTCGGCTCGCCGAAGTCGTCGCGCCGAAGTTCGAACAGGCGCCAGTAGCGCACCGGGCGCAACCGCAGGTGGCGATACAGCGCCGGGTACAGCTGCTGCAGCGCCGTCACCCGCGCCGCATGCAGCGGCCGCCACAGCGCTCCGGATGCGAGCCCGCCGAAGAAGTGCGCCCGCTGGTACTCGAGCGCCTCCGAGAGCCGGATCAGCTTGCGCGGCACGAGAGGGACGGCGTCGAGCACCAGATCGAGCAGCGCCTGCGCATCGGCGTCGGTCTCGCCCGCATCGGCGCCGGACTTGATCGTTCCCGCCGCGCCCGCCTTGATCGCTGGCGCGGCGCGGGTCGCTTCGTCGCGCGGCGCGCGCTTGCGTGCGTCGAACAGGCCGGGGTAGGTCTCGCGCAGGAAGTCGCGCGCCTCGGCCTTCGTCCAGCGCTGCAGGTGCACCGGCAGGTGGACGATCTTCTCGAGGTACTCGGCGCCG
>JACSRM010000020.1 GCA_014879745.1 Burkholderiaceae bacterium
GATCGTCTCCGTGAACGTCACGCGCACCCGCTCCGTTCCGAGCGAGGCGAACCATCCCTCCACCGCGATCTGCCACGCCGGCGCACTGTCGTACTGCCAGACGCCCCACGCGTCGAAGACGCGCGCACGCTCGTCATAAAGCGCCATGAAGCGCTGCACATCGCGCTCCCAGACGGCAGCGGCATACGCCTTCTGGATGCGCTCGATCGCGACGTCGATGTCGGTCATGGTGGTGCTCCCTTGCGCTTTACCTACAGCCCGACGAAATCTGCGCAAGGCGTGCAGCGGCGTTGCGCCCGGCGGACCGGTTTGTCAGGCACGGCGAACCACATCTACTTGGACCGGATACGACCAAAGCGGGCGATACGCGGACCGGAAGTGCCACGCCAGCGCCAACAGAACCACCGCGTTCAACGTGCCGAAGAGCCATGCGGTGTCGAGCAGCGTGTCCGTGAAGAATATGACGACGGCGACCGGCGCGAGCAGCACCACCCCGAGCGGCGCCGTACGGTGGCAGCACAGCGCGCAGGCGGACGCGATGTAGGTGAACGCAAGCAGCGGGAACATGAACCCGGTCCTGCCCAACGCCGCCTGAAAGGCGCCGGACGCCTCGCTGACCTTCAACTGCGGCAGCGTGATCGCCCCGACCAGGGACAGCACGAGAAGGATGCCGACGAACAGGTAGTAGGCGGCGTACAGGTAGCGAAGAACTCGCCAGGGAATCGGATCGGCCACGCTGCGCTCTCCTTCCTCGTTCGTACCCAACGCCGAAGGTCACCTGCCGGCGCAAGCGGGCGCAACCCGCTGCTGCCGGTCAGGGGTAAGGACGGTCCGCCGGTTCATGGCAGACGGCTTCGATGTTGTGCCCGTCCGGGCCGATGACGAAAGCCGCATAGTAGTTCGCGTGGTACTGCGGGCGCAGCCCGGGCGCGCCGTTGTCCCTGGCACCCGCTTGAAGTGCCGCACGATAGAAGGCTTCGACCTGGTGACGATTCTCGGCGACGAATGCCAGGTGAAGATGAGCCGGCTTCTCCTGCGTCTGGAACAGACACAAAGAGGACAGGCCACCCGGTGTGCTCAACTCCACGCCGTACGACGGCGCTCCTTCCGCGACGACCACCACACCGAGCGGCGCGAGCGCCTTCACGAAGAACGCCTTGCTCGCCGCGAAGTCGCTGACTCCGAACTTGACGTGGTCGAACATGAGCGCCCCCCGATTGTGTGAACGTGCGCGGCCCAACGCTTGAACTCGGCCACCCATGGCTCGCACCGCGGCTCGTCTCGAAGACCCGATGCGATGCGCATGACCGGGGTGAACGGAGCGGTCGGCGAAGAAGTGAAGAATGAGCATGAATCGAGCCGCTCGCGCGTCTCGACGGGATTCATTCGCCTGACAAAGTGGGGAGGCCCTTGCTGTTGCAGTTGGGCGTCACCCGCAGCTACGCCGCGACTTCCACGTATTCGACTTGGCTGGACGGGCTGGGAACAGCAAGGCCGTCCTCGCGCATGCCCTCGAGGTGAAAGGCAATAGCGTCTCGGATCTCTGCCTCGACCTCAGCGAGCGTCGCTCCGGTTGCGACGCATCCGGGCAAGTCAGGCACGTAAGCAGAGTAATTGCCTTCCGCGCGTTCGATGACGATGGCATAACGCATGTGACCCCCGCTACTTGAGACCGGCTTGCTTCAAGATGCTGTTCAAGGTGCCTGGTGCCAGATCATCGCTCGGTTTCCCCGGAACTGTGACCCGGCCAGTCTTGCTCTGGTGCTTGAACTGGCGATGACTACTGCGCTGCGCGACCAAGTACCAGCCATCCGACTGAAGCATGGTAAGCGTTCCGCAAACCCGCCTTGCCGTTCCACCCCGGCTGCGGTATGGCGGCCTTACGTCGCAGTGG
>JACSRM010000139.1 GCA_014879745.1 Burkholderiaceae bacterium
TAGCCGATCGAGTTGGGCAGGCGCTGCACGAAGGCGGACACGCCCTCGTTGCCCTTGCCGCCGGCGCCGGTGGGCCAGTTCACCGCCGTGCCTTCGCCGACCTTGGCCTTCCACTCGGGGTTGACCTTGAAGAGGTAGTTCGTGAACAGGAAGCTCGTCCCCGAACCATCGGCGCGGCGCACCACGGCGATCGCGTCGTTCGGCAGTGCCAGGCCCGGATTCAGCGCCGTGATCGCGGGATCGTTCCACTTCGTGATCCTGCCCAGGTAGATATCGCCGAGCACCGCACCGGTCAGCTTGAGCTGCCCCGGCGCGATGCCCTTGATATTGACCACCGGCACGACGCCGCCGATCACGGTCGGGAACTGGATCAGCCCGTCCTTGGCCAGTTGTTCGTCGGTCAGCGGCGCGTCGGACGCACCGAAGTCGACCGTCTTCGCGGTGATCTGCCGGATGCCGGCCCCGGAGCCGACCGACTGATAGTTGATGCGCGCGCCGGTCGCCTTGTGGTAGGCGTCGGCCCACTTGGCGTAGATCGGCGCCGGGAAGGATGCGCCGGCACCGGTCACGTCCTGGGCCAGCGCCGCACCGGACAACAACAGCGCGGCCGCACCGGCGGCGGCACCGCGAAGGAATCGATTCAGCATGGTCATGCCTGTAGTGAAGTGTTCGATGCCGTCACTGTAGGCAGCGTGTGTGACGGCTTCGTGACAGTCCGGCGGCCCGGCCGGACCGTCATGCAAGCGTCACCCAACCGTCACATGCCCCGCCGCGCACGGCAAGGCATGGCGTGCTTCACGCTGTCGCGAACCGCGGCGGGGGTGCCTGCACGATGGGCGCGGCGGCGGCGAGAATCTCGCGCGCATCGCGGCTGCGCGGCGGGTAGATGCGCTCGCGATTGATGAGCCGCTTGGTCTTCTTCGCCGCGGCGCCGGTCGTGACGACGTGGCGATCCCAGCCCTCGGTATAGACCGCGCCCCACGCGCCGAGATCGAGGATCGTCGTATACCAGTCGATGCGAAGCGGCAGCATCGGCTCGCCGAGCAGGTCGCAGACGGCGTTGTGGCCCGCGAAACGGCCCATCGGCCGACCGTGCTGGCACGACATCACCGAGGCGTGGCTGTCGTCGAGCAGCGCCGCCGCGACATCGCCCGCGGCGAAGGCGCCTTCCATTCCCTTCACCTTCAGATATTCGTCGACCGGGATGCGGCCGAAGCGGTCGTGCGCCACCGCGAACTGCGCGGTCAGCGGATGGGCCCGCATGCCGCCGCACCAGACGACGGTTGCGGCCGGGATCTTCTCGCCGGTCGAAAGCGTCGCGCCCTCGGCGTCGATCGCCGCGACGGCGACGCCGGTGCGCGTCTGGATTCCCAGTTCGTTGAGCGCCTCGCCGATCACCGCGACCGCGCTCGCGCCGAGATTGGAGCCGATATGCTCGCCGTGATCGGCGAGGATCACGCACGGCCGCGCGCTGGCCGCATCGCCCGCGGCCGCGATCGCGGCGCGCAGCTTGGCGTCGATCTCGGTCGCGGCCTCGATGCCGGTCAGCCCCGAGCCGACGACGAGCGCCGTGTACCGCGCTGCCGAACGCGGCCGCGACGGCAGCGCGGCGATATGGTCGTTGAGCCGCTGCCCACCGGCCCAGGTGTCGACGTCGAACGCAACTTCGGCAAGTCCGGGCAGCGCGGGGCGCACCAGCCGGCTGCCGAGGGCGAAGACAAGGCGGTCGTAGTCGAGCGTGCGCGGCGCCGAAGCGCTTTGCACAGCGACCTGCCGGTGCGCGAAATCGAGTCCCGTCACTTCGGCCTCGATGCGGGCGACGCCGATCGGGCCGAGCACGTCGTCCAGCGGCACGCGCGCGTCGCGCAGGTCGGCTTCGTAGTTGCGCACGCGGATGCAGTGCCAGGCGTCGCGGTTGACGAGGGCGACCTCGACCTCGTCCGGGCCGACCCCGAGTTCGTCGAGTTTGCGCGCCGCGCCGACCGCGCTCCAGAGGCCCGCAAACCCGCCACCGAGCACGAGGATTCGCTTCATCGGTTCATGCCCTGATGGTGCGCGCAGATCACCGGTTCAGTATAGGCAGGTCTGCCCGCCGGCGGTGGCAGCTACCCATCGCACGCGTGGTTCGAGCCGCGCGGACTCGGGCTTATCGTCACGCGTGGCCGCAGAGCAGGGCCCTGAACCAGCGCCGGCACGGGCCGCACCGGCAGCGCCGGGGCGCGCATCGTCACCCCGGCTTGGCCGGGCGCGCCTGCAGCGGCGGCGGCAGCGCGTCGCCGGCCTGGCGGCGGCGGAAAAGCGCCGCCCGCGCGAGCACGATGGTGGTCACCGGCGCGGTGATCGACAGCACGATGATGATCAGCCACACATGCAGCGCCAGGCCGCCGCCGCGGCTGCTGAAGTGGATGATCGAGGCCAGCGTGACGATCCACGCCGCGAGCGTCGAGGCCAGTGCCGGCGCGTGCATGCGCGAGAAGAAGTCCGGCAGACGGCGCAGCCCGAGGGCGGCGACCAGCACCACGACCGCGCTGGCGAGCAGCAGCAGCGCAACCACGATCTCGGCCAGCGGCGGCAGCACGAGGTCCGCGGTCATTCGATCGCCTCCCCGCGCAGCAGGAATTTGGCGAGCGCGACCGAGGCGACGAAGCCGAACAGCACCATCAGCAGCGCCGCCTCGAAATACATCTGGCTGTCGGCGCGGATCGCCAGCACGAGCATCACCAGCATGCCGACCACGTAGAGGAAGTCCAGCGCCAGCACGCGGTCCTGGGCGCTCGGGCCGTGGGCCAGGCGCAGCAGCCCGATCAGCATCGCGACCGCGTAGAGCAGCAGCGTCGCGCCGATCGCGACGGAAAGCAGTGGGCTCATTCGAAGATCTCCTTCAGCGGATGCACGTAGTCGGCGCTGAACTTGGCGATGAAGGCGGCCTCGTCGTCGAGGTCGAAGACGTGCAGCAGCAGCGCGCTGCTGTCGGGCGCGAGCTCGCTCCAGACGGTGCCGGGAATCACCGTCGTGATCATCGCCAGCGCCGCCAGCGCATGCGGGTCGCGCAATTCGAGCGGCAGCACGACGAAGACGCCGCGCGGCGGATGGCGCCGCGCCCGCACCACGCCGACCCCCACCTGCAGCGCGGAGGTCAGCACGTGCAGCCCGACGCGAGCGATCAGCCGCGCGAGCACGTCCAGCCGGCGCAGCGGCCCGGGCGTGGGGCGCAGCGGGCGCATCAGCAGCGGCATCGCGACCGCCACGCCCAGGCCGAGCAGCACCTGCCCGATGCCGAAGCTGCGCGTCAGCAGCAGCCAGCCGCCGAACAGGCCGAGCGACAACCACGGCGAAGGCAGCCAGCGCTTCATGGCATCGGCAGCGCGGGTTGCGGCAGCGGCCGCGTTCCGATCACCGCATCGATATAGCGCGCCGGTTCGGCCAGGCTCTGCGCCGCGGCGTCGGTATAGCGCAGCAGCGCCTCGCCCTGCACCGCCAGGCCGACCAGCAGCAGCAGCAGCGCGGCGATCGGCAGCGACTCGGCGACCCGCAGGCGCGGCGCGGGGCGATCGCCGACGGTCCAGAAATGGCGGATGCCGACCCGCATCAGTGCCATCGCCGCCAGCAATCCGGAGCCGATCAGCAGCCCGAACAGCGTCCAGGCGGCCCGCGTGCCGATATCGAGCAGCGGCATCAACAGCGCCAGTTTGGCGACGAAGCCCGACAGCGGCGGCAGGCCGGCGATCACCAGCGTGCAGATGGCGAAGGACAGGCCGAGGAAGGCAAGCGCGGCCGGGATCGCGCGGCCGAACAGCGCCTCCTCGTCGTCGTCGAGGTTGATATTCTGCGGTGGCTCGTTGTCCAGAAAGGCCGGCAACGCGTAGTTGCCGTCGTCGATCTGCTCGGGCCCGACTTCCACCTGGCGGCTGCGCTCGAGCAGTTCGACGAGCAGGAACAGCGCGCCGCCCGCCAGCGTCGAGGTCACCAGATAGAACAGCGCGCCCGCCGCCAGCGCTGGCACGCCGAAGCCGATCGCCGCGATCAGCGTGCCCGACGAGGCGATCACGCTATACCCCGCGAGGCGCGCCAGTTGCTGCGAAGCGAACATGCCCACGGCGCCGAACGCGAGCGTCGCGAGCCCCCCCCAGACCAGCACGCTGCCGCCGAAGACCGGCGCCAGGCCGTCGCCGCTGCCGGGAAAGCACAGCGTCCACAGCCGCAGCACCGCGTAGACGCCGACCTTGGTGAGGATCGCGAAGACCGCCGCCGCCGGCGCGCTGGCCGCGGCATAGGCCGGCGGCAGCCAGAAGTTCAGCGGCCACAGCGCCGCCTTGGCCAGGAAGGCCACCGCCAGGATCGCCGCCCCGGCGTGCAGCAGGCCGCGGTCAGCCTCGTGCACGAGCGGGAGCTTGCGCGCGATATCGGCCATATTGAGCGTGCCGGTGACGCCGTAGATCACCGCCACGCCGATCAGGAACAGCAGCGACGCGAACAGGTTGATCGCGATGTAATGCAGCCCGGCGCGCACCCTCATCGCGCCGCCGCCGTGCAGCAGCAGCCCGTAGCTGGCGGCCAGCAACACCTCGAAGAAGACGAACAGGTTGAACAGATCGGCGGTGAGGAAGGCGCCGTACAGGCCCATCAGCTGCAGCTGGAACAGCGCGTGAAAGTAAACCCCGGCCTGCTGCCAGCGCGCCAGCGCGTACAGCAGCGCGGCCAGCCCGACGCTCGCGGCAAGCACGCACATCAGCGCCGACAGGCGGTCGGCGACGAGCACGATGCCCTGCGGCACCGGCCAGTTGCCGGGCAGGTAGACGGCGAACGCCTGCGGCACGGCTTGCGCGTCGACGCGCAGCAGCAGTGCGATCGCAAGCAGCAGGCCGAGTGCCGTCGACCCGACGCTGATCGACGACTTCAGCATTCGCCTTCCGTCGCCGAGCAGCAGCATGAGCGCCGCCGTCGCCAGCGGCAGCAGCACCGGCGCGACCACCAAGTGCGGCGAATCGAGCAGCGCGATCAAGGCGCCTCCTCGCTGCCGTCGACGTGGTCGCCGCCCGAAAGCCCGCGCAGCGCGAGCAGCACGACCAGGAACAACGCGGTCGTCGCGAAGCCGATGACGATCGCCGTCAGCACCAGCGACTGCGGCAGCGGGTCGCTGTAATTCGCCAGGTTCGCGGCGAGGCCGGGCTTGACGATCGGCTCCTTGTCCACCGCCAGGCTGCCGACGCTGAAGATGAACAGATTTACCGCATAGCCGAGCAGCGCCAGGCCGATCAGCACCTGGAAGGTTCGCGGCCGCAGCAGCAGCCAGACGCCGGCGCCGGCCAGCACGCCCACCGCGAGCGAGAGGATGAGCTCCATCAGGGCGCACCCTCGTCGTCGGCCGCCGCCTGCTGGCGCCTGGCGCGCAGCGACTGGTGCGCGATCGCCGTCAGCAGCAGCAGCGTCGAGCCGACCACCACCGCGAATACGCCCAGGTCGAAGATCGCCGCGCTCGGCAGGTGCACCTCGCCGACCAGCGGCCAGTGGACGTGCGCGGTGTGCGTGGTGAGGAACGGGTAGCCGGCGGCAAACGACCCGAGTCCGGTGAGCAGCGCCAGCAACAGCCCGATGCCGATCCAGCGCGGCGGCCGCAGATTCAGCCGCGCCTCGACCCAGCGCGTGCCGCCGACCATATATTGCGCGATGAAGGCGATCGCCAGCACCAGGCCGGCGACGAAGCCGCCGCCGGGCTCGTTGTGGCCGCGCATGAAGAGGTGAAAGGCGAACAGCCCCGCCACCGGCAGCAACAGCCGCACCAGCACCGCCGGCACTTCCAGATAGCGCTGGCCGTCGTCGTCTTCGGCCTCGCCGCGCAGGTCGGCACCGCGCTCGATGCGCTGCTGCGGCGGCCGGTCGATCACTTCGAGCGGCGGCCGGAAGCGCCGCAACAGCGCATAGACCGTCAGGCCGACGATGCCCAGCACCGTGATCTCGCCGAGCGTGTCGAAGGCGCGAAAGTCGACCAGCATCACGTTGACGACATTCGTTCCGCCCCCGGCCGGCAGCGCCTGTTCGATGAAATACGGCGAGATCGACAGCGGCGTATGCCGCGTCAGCAGCGCATACGACAGCGCCGACAGGCCGACGCCGATCAGCAGCGCGAGGCCGAAGTCGCGCCGGCGCCGCCACCAGGAACGACGCGCGACCTGCAGGTTCACCTCGGGCTCGCGCTTGGGCATCCAGCGCAGGCCGAGCAGGAACAGAACCATCGTCACCACTTCCACCGCCAGCTGCGTCAACGCCAGGTCGGGCGCCGAGAACCAGGCGAAGGTGATGCACAGCACCAGGCCCACCACGCCGAGCAGCGTCAACGCCGCAAGGCGGTGGAATTTGGCCTGCCAGGCGGCGCCGAGGGCCGCGGCGCCGCCGATGACCCACATGAGCGCGAAGTCCGGCGTCGCCGGCACGCGGGCGCGGTCGCCCCAGGTGAGCGGCACGATGAGCGCCGAGGCGAGGCCGGTGAGTCCGGCGATCACGACCATCAGCAGCAGTTGCGGCTGCAGCCGCCGCGTGCTCGAGAGGCGCAACAGCCTGCGCGCCAGCCCCGTTACGCAGGCGAGCGCGCGATGAAACAGGCGCTGCCCGTCCAGACCGGCCAGCAGCGGCGTGCCGCCGACGCGCTTGCGCAGCGCGGCCGCGAAGCGCACATACGCGAGCAGACCGAGCAGGGTGGCGGCCAGGCTCATCAGCAGCGGCTTGTTCACGCCGTGCCAGACCGCCAGGCTGTAGGCGGGCAGCGTGCCGCCGACGACCGGCTGCGCCGCGCTGGCGAGCAGCCAGCCGATAGCCCAGGCCGGCACCGTGCCCACCACGACGCAGACCAGCACCAGCAGTTCCACCGGCACGCGCATCCAGCGCACCGGCTCGTGCGGGCGGCGCGGCGTATCGTCCAGCGTCGGCCCGAAGAAAACGTCGTGGCCGAAGCGCAGCGAATACACCACCGCGAACGCGCCGGCCAGCGTGGCAAGCGCCGGCAGGCCATATTCGACCGCCGGCTGCCCGCTCACGAAGACGGTCTCGGCGAAGAACATCTCCTTGCTCAGGAAGCCGTTGAGCAGCGGCACGCCGGCCATCGCGGCGCTGGCCACGATCGCGAGCAGGCCCGTGATCGGCATCGCGCGGTACAGGCCGCCGAGGCGGCGCATGTCGCGCGTGCCGGTCTCGTGATCGATGATGCCGACCGCCATGAAGAGCGACGCCTTGAAGGTCGCGTGGTTCATCATGTGAAAGACCGCGGCCACCGCGGCGAGCTTGCTGTTCAATCCGAGCAGCAGCGTGATCAGCCCGAGGTGGCTGATGGTCGAATAGGCCAGCAAGCCCTTCAGATCGTGCTGGAACATCGCGATGTAGCTGCCCAGCAGCAGCGTGGCAAGCCCCGCGCCGCCGACGATCCAGAACCAGGCGTCGGTGCCGGAGAGCACCGGCCACAGCCGCGCGAGCAGGAAGACGCCGGCCTTGACCATCGTCGCCGAGTGCAGGTAGGCCGACACCGGCGTCGGCGCCGCCATCGCGCGCGGCAGCCAGAAGTGAAACGGGAACTGCGCGCTCTTGGTCAGCGCGCCGAGCAGGATCAAGCCGAGCGCGAGCGGGTACATCGGGTCGGCGCGCACCGTCTGGCCGGCGCCGAGCACGACGTCGAGATCGGTGCTGCCGACGATGTGGCCGAGCAGCAGCACGCCCGCCAGCAGGCACAGGCCGCCGCTGGCGGTGACGGTGAAGGCCATGCGCGCGCCGCGCCGCGCATCCTTGCGGTGCGTCCAGTAGCCGATCAGCAGGAAGGAGAAGACACTCGTCAGCTCCCAGAACAGGACGAGCTGGATCAGGTTGCCCGACACCACGACGCCGAGCATTGCGCCCATGAAGCCGAGCAGCAGCGAATAGAAGCGCGCGGCCGGATCCTCGGGCGAAAGGTAGTAGCGGGCATACAGCACCACCAGCAGGCCCATGCCGCTCACCAGCACCGCGAACATCCAGGCGAAGCCGTCGAGCCGCACGATGATGTCCACGCCCAGGCCGGGCAGCCACGGCAAGCGCTCGCTGACCACGCCGCCGTGCGCCACGTCAGGATAGAGCAGCACCAGCGGCACGACCACCGCCGCAGCGATGACTGCCGCCCACAGCGATTCCAGGTTGCGCGCGCTGGTCGGCAACAGCGCGGCGATCGCGCTGCCGACGAACGGCAGGAGCAGCAGGAGCAGCAGGGACATGGGGGCCGAGTCTAGGGCCAGTCAGCGCGGCGCCTTCGACCTCCTGGGGTCGCCTGCAACGCCGGTTCGACCTTGCGGTCGCCGTTCGCGCCCGCGTGCAGCGCTTGGGTGACAGCGCTGCATACCCGAGCAAGCCGCCCTCGGGCGCATCGGCGGCATCGCGCCGCGCGCCGGCCTAGCTCTTGCCGATCAGGCGCTTCAATGTCGCGATGCGTCCCGGGTCGCCGCTTTCGCTGACGAAACGCTGCGGGTTGTCGGCGAGGTAGATGCCTTGCGCGCCGCCTGGCTTGGCGCGCAGCAACCAGAGCCCCTTCTGCCCGCGCTCGAAGCTCGGATCGCTGCTCGAGCGCAATGCACCCGCGCCCGGGCGTTCGACGAGGACAAAGCCCGGCCCGCGCTGGCCCTTGAGCACTTCGGAGATGGCGACGACGCCCACGCCCTGCGTGCGCGTCATGCCCTCGAAGGCAACCTGCGTCTCACCCAGCCACTCTCCCATGACGATCAGGTCCGAACCGGCGATCAGTTCCCCGTCACTGAGCCGCGCCCACATCGCACTTCCCATCCCTGGCCAATAGATCGCGATCGCGAGGAGTCCCGCACCGAGCAGACGCAACAACGGGCTGCAAGCGATGCCCGAAGGCACCATCCGCAGCCCGTGCAGCGAGGACCTCAAGAGCCCGGTCGCCCGATCACTGCGTCGAGCGACGCCGACGGCTCAGCGACAGCGCCGCGACGCCCAGCGCGAACAGCGCCCAAGTCGACGGCTCCGGAACCGGCCCGTAGATGTACTGCATGCCGGCGATATCGTCCGCCTGCGGGCCGATGAACGCTTCGGTGTAGTACGGGTTCATCAGCGAATTCGGCACATCGCTATGGGCGAGTCCGAGCGCATGGCCGAGTTCGTGCGTCAGGACCTGATAGATGTTGAAGCCGGGGCCGCCCCAGTCGAGCTTCCAGTTTTCCGCGGTGTCGAAGTGGATGTCACCCGCTGCCGTGTCGCCGTTGACGGGCGGGTAATAGCCGTGCGCCAGAACTCCGGACGGGCCGTCGAACGCATGGCCGCCAAGGCGGATGTCGCCGCTCGTGCCGGGCGCGTTGAACGCTTCGCCGCCATCGGCGACTTGCATGAAGGTGAGATTCGCGACCGATGCCCAGGCGGCGAATGCCGCATTGACCGCCGCCTCGAAGCCGGCCGGCATGAAGCTCGCGAACGAGGAACACATACCGCCGCCATCGGCGGAGCAGTCGACCCCGTCACCCATATAGCTCCAGGTCACGGTAGCGCCGGTGCCGAAAGTCGGATCTCCCCATTTGCCGGGGGAGGTCGGTCCGAGGATAAATGCCGATGCCGCCATCGGTGCGGCAAGCGCGCCGATCACGGCAAGTTTCGCGAAGGTCGACTTGAGCATGAAGGCTCTCCTGTTGGTGGCCGCAGATTGCAGCAGTGGCGGCTCGCCGCCGGTCGGGACCGCCGCTCGGTGAAGCGGCGAACGGCCGTTCGCATTCGCAAACGGTGCCCGGATTTGGCGTGAGAACAATCGAGCCCGCAATCCCTTGTTTTCGGGGGCGGGTATTTACTACCTACTGTCGTACTAGCCGCAAGCCGCTGCGGGCCGGCAGCGGCGTCCCCGCCGCTCAGGGCGGGGTACGCGGTTGCGGTCGTTCAGCCCTTGCCGCGCCGACGCACCCCGACCCACCCCAGACGGCCGAGCCCGAGGCCGAGCGTGGCCCAGGTCGACGGTTCGGGAATCGGTGCGCTGACGCTGATCATCCACCCCGTATATCCGGTCCAGTCCGCGTTGACGCCGTAGCCGGTGATATGGCGGCCGTCCTGCGAGACCGCCAGCGGACCGAACAGGAACTCGCCGCTGTAGCCGTCGAACTGGGATGCGTACTGCTCCATCGTCATGGTGCCGGTCGCTTCGGTCCAGATCCAGCCCATGCGCTGGAAGAAGAAGTCCTGGCCGTAGCCGATGACGACCGAACCATCGAAGCTCACCGACGTGGCGGTGAGCTCGTAGCCGGCGTCGTAGAACGGGTTGTCGAGCAGCTTGACGCCGGTGATCGGGTTCCACATGTAGGCCGAACCGTTGCCGAAGTAGCCACCGCCGCCGACCGCCCACTGGCCATCGCCGGATACGGCGTTCACCTGTTGCAAAGGATTGCCGTTCAGCGTCAGCACCTGCTCGACGCCGTCGATCCAGACCGCGGCAGCGCGATAGCCATCCTCCTGGTCCTGATAGCCGCCGATCAGCAGGCCGTCGTCGCTGACCGCATCGGCGCGCGAACTGCGTCCGGCGACGTTCGAGCCGAGATCGGTCAGGACACCGTTCCTGACGACGATCGCATGCGCCGTGCCGCCGTTGACCCAGGCATTGCCGACCTGCACCGAGCCGTCGGCGTTCATGCCGAAACCGCCGCTCACCGAGCTGTCCGAATGGGCCCCGAGTCCGCCGTAGGTCGTCCAGGTACCCGTGGCCGTATCGTAGGACGCGATCTCGCTATAGCCGGTGTTCGGGTTGATATTCGTCGCGCCGAGCTTCAGACCGTTCTCGGTGATGCGCGGAATGCCGCCGGTGCCGTTGCCCGGGATCGAGCCCGGAATTTCGGTGCGCCCGTTCGCCACGCTCCAGGTGAAATAGCTGTCGTCGTCGTAGCCGGCGACGAGACCCGCATTCGTCACCGACGAAGGCGTGTCGGAGGGGCCGAGCAGATAGAACTGTGCCTGTGCCGCCGAAGTGGCGGTGATCGCAAGTGCGGCAGCTGCAAACTGGAAGCGTGTCCTCATTGTCTTTCTCCTGGTTATCGGGTCTTGTGGTCCTGACAGGGGCGGGCGGCCGACGGTGGATCGGCACCGGTGGATTGTGGTTTGCGTCCGCTGCGGCCTCGAGCCCGGGCGACGGGGAATTACCCTGAGCCCGGGTCACGGCTGCGCCGTTTGCAACGGCACCGCTCGAGCAAGACACCGGCACGGCAATGCAGACCCTGCCCGGCGCAGACAGCGCCGCTGCCGTCACTCAGAGTTCGACCCTGCGCGGCGCCTTGTCGAAGTTCGGTTCGCTCTGCCGCTCGGCGCGC
>JACSRM010000019.1 GCA_014879745.1 Burkholderiaceae bacterium
CGTCCGCCGCCTGGACACCCGGCCGCCGAATGAATGCGTTCTGGTCCTCGGCACGGTGAGTTCGATCAATTACCTGTCGCAGCGCTACCAGGCAACGCGCTTCTACTACTTCCCCATCCTGTACCTCACCCAGCCCCCGCTGCCCATGACCGAACGATGGGTCGATCTCTGGGAGTCGGATCTCGCCAGCGCCGATTGTCACTTCGCGCTCGTGGCAGATTGGGTCCGAAGCGACTGGCTGAGCGGCAGCACCCGGGCTGCCGGCGCGCTGCGCCAGTACCTGCAGGCCTACCGTGAAACCGGCACGCTCGGCGCAACAGGCGGAATGGTCATCTACGAGCGAAGGTAGGCCGATACAGCACAGGACGCCAAGCTCGTGACGGCAAGACGCCGTGATCGAGTTCACGCGGTCGACGAGCCCGCCCGCGCGTTCGAGAATCGTTGCCGGGCGCTGCCTCTACACTTCCCCTTGATCGGCGCGTTGCGCTACCTCAAACCGTCTTGCACGCCAAGACCCCGAGCGACTCTCCCTGATGACCCGATTTGCTCATCCGCTGTGGTCGCGCTGCCGACCATGCGACTGATTGGCGCGGCGCGCGGCAGCCGAATGCCGAACGCCATGGGTTGCAGGGTGTCGTTGACGCCGGAGCAATGAGTGTGTCCCCTGATGATGAACCAGAGGCACGAACGAGCCTGCTTGCCCGCAGCATCACAGCCCTGCAGTGGAACTATGCGGGCGTGGTGGTTCGGGTGGTGTGCCAGCTCGCGATCGGGATCGTTCTGGCGCGCATGCTGGGTCCGGCGCCGTTCGGCGTCGTGGCGATCGCGTGGCTGCTGATCGGCGCGTGCAACCTGTTCGTCGATTTCGGCCTCGCCGCCGCGCTGATCCAGAAGCAGAATCTCGGCGAGCAGGACATCCGGTTCGTATTCACGTGCCAGGTCGCGCTCGGCGCCGTCTTGACGGGCGCCGGTATAGCGCTGTCCGGCGTCATCGCCTCGTACTTCGGACTTCCCGAGGCGGCAGCCCCGCTGCGCGCGATGTTCGCGCTGTTCGTCATCCAGTCCCTGGGCCAGACCTCGGCTGCGCTGCTGCGAAGGTCGCTCGATTTCCGCTATCTGCAGCAGATCTCGATCGGCTCGTATCTGATCGGCTATCTCGTGATCGGCATTCCAGGCGCCTTCGCCGGGTGGGGGGTGTGGGCGCTGGTCGCGGCCAATCTGACGCAGGCAAGCGTCTCCAGCATCGGACTTGTCGCACGCGCGCGGCCACCGCTCGGCTGGGCATCGCGCCCGAGTTCAAGCGGCTTGTTTCAGTTCGGCGGCAAGGTGGTCGCGGCGAATCTGAGCAGCTGGGCGATCAGCAATCTCGACAGTCTGGCGGTCGGGCGCGTGCTGGGCGTCGAGGCGCTCGGCCTATACAACCGCGCCTTGACCCTCGTCTCTTCGCCGATGGGCGCGTTCGTCTCCGGTCTGCAGGGCGTGCTGTTCGCCGCCTGCTCTCGAGCCCAGCACCAACCGCACAACCTTCGGCGCGCCTACCTCGGCGCTACCACTGCCGTGGGGCTGGTGTGCCTGCCGCTGTTCGTGAGCGTCGCCGCGGTCGCGCCGACCGTGATCGTAGGCCTCTACGGCAAAGGCTGGTCGGCCGCGGCGGCTCCGCTGGTGCCACTCGCGCTGGCGATGTCGCTCACGGCGCTGCTCGCGGTCGCGGGCCCCGTATTGATGTCGATGGATAGGGTCGGCGACGAGCTTCGTGCACAGGCCGTCGCGCTCGCCGTGCTGCTGCCGCTGCTGTACCTGGCGGCTCGCCACTCGATCATGGCGGTTGGCTGGGCGATCCTGGTCGTCTATGGCGTGCGTTTGATTCTGCTGACGCGTGCGGTTTC
>JACSRM010000075.1 GCA_014879745.1 Burkholderiaceae bacterium
GCCCGGCCGTCAACCCGCTGATCAAGATCATCAACATCGTCGCGCTGCTGATCGTGCCGCTGCTGCCGGTCGCCGTCTCGTCGACCGGCGCCGCGACCCACGCGGCCGCACCGGCGGCGGTCGCGCCGGCCGCGGTCGCGATCGCGATTCCGGAGACGGCCAAGCTCTATTTCGAAGTCGGAGCGGCCGACCTGCCGGCCGACGCACCGGCGACGCTCGCACGCGTGATCGCGGTCGTGAAGACGAACGACGCGCTGCACCTCGTCGTCAGCGGCTTTCACGATGCGAGCGGCGATCCGGCGATGAACGCCGAACTGGCGAAGAAGCGCGCCGAGGCGGTCGCCGAAGCGCTGAAGGCGCAGGGCGTTGCCGAATCGCGCATCGAACTGAAGAAGCCCGAACAGGTCAATGGCGGCGACGCCGCCGAGGCGCGGCGCGTCGAAGTGACGGCCCAGTGAGGCCCGGTTCACGGCAGGTCGAGCCCGAACCTGCCGTGCCGCACGCGCGGCACGCTGACGCCGGCAAACGTGCGCGCAAGCGCGGCGCGGTGACGCGATGATCAGGAAGCTTTTCGGCCTGCTCGCGTTTGTCGCGCTGCTGATCGTCATCCTGATCGCCGCGGTGATCGCGATCCGCACCTACGACATCCAGCGTGCGCCGGCGCTCTCGGTCTGGCACACCCACGTGCCGCACGACCTGCAGGCCGACGAGATTGCGGGGCTCGACTGGGCCGGCTACCTGCAGGCCGAGCAGCGCGTGTTCGACGAGGTGCGCACCGAGATCGTCGCGCGCATCGAACCCGAGGAGCGCGTCCCGAGCAACCGCTTCTTCGAAGGCAGCCCGCTCTACCCGGGGCGCTTTGCGACCGACTGGAACCGCTCGTTCGTGATGGAGCCCGACGGCGCACCCGTGGGCGCCGTCGTCCTGCTGCACGGGCTGACCGATTCGCCGTACAGCATGCGCGCCTTCGCCAAGCTCTACCGCGACCGCGGCTTCGTCGCGATCGCGATCCGCCTGCCCGGCCACGGCACGGCGCCGTCCGGACTGACGCAGGCGCATTGGGAGGACTGGACGCAGGCGACGAGGCTCGCGGTGCGCGAGGCGCGGCGGCGCATCGGGCCGGCGGCGCCGCTGCATCTGCTCGGCTATTCGAACGGCGGCGCGCTCGCAACGCAGTACGCGCTCGACGCACTGGCCGACCCGCAGCTTTCGCGGCCCGACCGCGTCGTCCTTGTCTCGCCGATGATCGGCGTCACGGCCTTTGCCCGCTTCGCCGGCGTCTTCGGCTGGCCGGCATTCTTCCCGGCCTTCGCGCAAGCGGCCTGGCTGGGCATCGTCACCGAGTACAACCCGTTCAAGTACAACTCGTTCCCGATCAACGGCGCGCGCCAGTCGTCGCTGCTGACGCGCGTACTGCAGGACGAAATCGCCGCCGCGGTGCAGAGCGGCCGCATCGCCTCGATGCCGCCGATCCTGACCTTCCAGTCGGTCGTCGATTTCACCGTCAGCACGCGCGCCATCGTCGATTCGCTCTACGCCGTGCTGCCCGCCAACGGCAGCGAGCTCGTCCTGTTCGACGTCAACCGCCACGCGCAACTGAGCCCACTGCTGCGGGCAAGTTCGCTCGACGCGCTCGATCGCATCCTGCCGGCGCCGCCGCGCAAATACCGCAGCGCGGTCATCATGAACGACGAGGCGCCGTCCGGCGTGGTCGTCGAACGCAGCATCGATGCCGGCGCGACGGCGGCGACGCTGCGGCCGCTTTCGCTCGAGTACCCGAACGGAATGTTCTCGCTTTCGCATATCGCGCTGCCGTTCGCGATGGACGATCCGCTCTACGGCATCCAGGCCGCTCCCGACGCGCACAAGGCGTTCGG
>JACSRM010000018.1 GCA_014879745.1 Burkholderiaceae bacterium
GACAAGTGCCACTACTTCCTCGGCACGGGCGATCCGAAGAACATGCCGGTCGCGCGCCAGGACCTGATGCGCGGCGTCTACCGGCGCTACTTCACGTTCGCCGGCAAGCATTTCCCGAAGCTCGTCGGCGCGACCGACATGACGAAGGACGTGCTCGACCAGTGGTGGAGTTACTACAACCAGTGCAGCGAGTGCCGCCGCTGCAGCGTGTTCTGCCCCTACGGCATCGACACCGCCGAGGTGACGATGGCGGCGCGCGAAATCATGGACTCGGTCGGCGTCGGCCAGAAGTACGCCAACGAGATCATCGGCAAGGTGCACCGCATCGGCAACAACCTCGGCATCCCCGAGCCGGCGCTCGCCGACACGCTCGCCGGGCTCGAGGAAGACACGAAGGAAGAAACCGGCATCGACGTGCGCTTCCCGCTCGACGTCGAGGGCGCCGAGGTGCTGCTGATCACGCCGAGCGCCGACTTCTTCTCCGAGCCGCACGTCGAGAGCCTGATCGGCTACGCGAAGGTCTTCCACGCCGCCGGCATCAGCTGGACGCTCAGTTCGAAGGCGAGCGAGGCGGCCAACTTCGCGCTCTTCATCGGCAACTACGAGCAGATGAAGAAGATCTCGCTGCGCGTGCGCGAGGAGGCCGAGCGCCTGCGCGTCAAGCGCATCGTCGTCGGCGAATGCGGCCACGCCTGGCGCGTCGCCTACAGCTTCTGGAACACCTTGATCGGCCCGTTCGACTGGCTTGATGCGCGCTACCCGGTGCCGCAGCACATCTGCGAACTGACCTACGACTTGATCCGCGCCGGGGCGCTGAAGTTCGACAAGGAAAAGAACGACGACCGCATCGTCACCTTCCACGATTCGTGCAACGTCGCGCGCGCGTCGCGCATGGGCAGCATGCCGGGCGGCCAGTTCGTCATCCCGCGCGAGATCATCAAGGCGGTCGCGAACCACTTCCACGACATGGCGCCGGGAACGACGCACGAGGCGACGTTCTGCTGCGGCGGCGGCGGCGGACTCTTGACCGACGACCTGATGGAAGTTCGCGTCAAGGGCGCGCTGCCGCGGATGGAGGCGCTGAAGCACGTCGTCGACGCGCACGGCGTCAATTTCATGGCGGCGATCTGCGCAATCTGCAAGGCGCAGTTCTCGAAGGTGCTGCCGTACTACGGCTTCGACATGAGCATGATCGGCGGCGTCCATCAGCTCGTCGGCAACGCGATCCGGCTCGGCGAGCCGAACTGAAGGAGGGCATACCAATGGCTGCGATCCCCGGCTCCGCGAAGAGCGAGAAGCTCACGTTCCGCCGCTTCAGGGACGGCGATCACATCCCGACCGACTGGCAGGCCGAGATTTTCGACGCCGACCATTCGCACAAGTGCCCGACCTACGTCCAGAGCACGCCGCCGTGCCAGGCGAGCTGCCCGTCGGGCGAGGACATCCGCAGCTATCTCAACATCGTGCGCGGCATCGAAAAGCCGCCCGCCGGCATGCCGTGGCAGGAGTACGCCTGGCGGCGGCTCACCGAAGCGAACCCGTTCCCGTCGGTGATGGGGCGCGTCTGCCCGGCGCCTTGCGAATCGGGCTGCAACCGCAACGAGGTCGAGGACTTTGTCGGCATCAACTCGGTCGAGCACTTCCTCGGCGAGTACGCGATCGCGAACCAGCTCGCCTACCCGAAGGCCGAGAAGCAAAGCGGCAAGACGGTCGCCGTCATCGGCGGCGGGCCGGCCGGGCTTTCGGCCGCGTACCAGCTCGCGCGCAAGGGCCACGCTGTGACGATCTTCGACGAGCGCGCCGAGCTCGGCGGCATGATGCGCTACGGCATCCCCGGCTTTCGCACCCCGCGCGCCGTGCTCGACGCCGAGATC
>JACSRM010000171.1 GCA_014879745.1 Burkholderiaceae bacterium
GTCAGCGCGTACCAGAGCCCGAAGAAGACGGCGAGCACGCCGAGCTGCCAGGCGCGCAGCTTCCAGCCGCCGGGCGACGACGATGACCGCGGCTTGCGTCTCACGGCGTCTGCTTCACAGCACGATCCGATACTGCACGAAACCCGGCCGCTCGGCGACCTTGTCGTACAACGCCATCGCCCGCGCATTCGTCTCGTGGGTGAGCCAGTGCACCTTGGCGCAGCCGAGTGCGCGCGCGCGTTCGCACACATGCGCGATCAGCGCGCGCCCAACGCCGTGGCCGCGCGCTTCGGGCGCTGTGAACAGATCCTGAAGATAGATTGCGTTCGCCTCGGTCCAGCACGTGCGGTGCTCGATGAAGTGCACCATGCCGACGACCGCGCCGCCGCGTTCGGCGAGCGCGAGATGCATCGGTTCTGCCGGATCGAGCAGGCGCTGCCACGTGATGCGCGTCTCATGCTCCGGCTGCTCGACCTTGTAGAACGCCTGGTAGCCGCGCCAAAGGGGCAGCCAGGCAGCGTGATCGGCAGCGGTGGCGGGGCGGATCGTCGGAGTGTTCACTGTTGGCGTTCGCGGACCAAGGACATTCCTCGTCATTCTCAGGCATGCGGCCGCTCTGAACCGCCGAACTCGGCCCGCGACTATCGGACGCGCGCCGACCCCAACACGGTCTGGCAGCACCCAGTCTATCGACGTATTACGCGGCGCGTAATATCATCGCGGCAATGATCGAGTCGTTCCGTTGCAAGGAAACGCAGGCCCTGTTCGAGGGCAAGCACCCGCGGCGCTTTCGCGCAATCGAGGTCGTGGCGGTTCGAAAGCTAACGCTGCTCGCCGCCGCACGCACGCTGGAGTTTCTGCGCAGCCCACCGGGAAACCGTCTGGAAGCGCTCAAAGGCGACCGCGCAGGTCAGTACAGCATTCGTATCAACGACCAGTGGCGCGTGTGTTTCGCCTGGTCCGAGCACGGCCCGGCCGATGTCGAGATCGTCGACTATCACTGAAGGAGGTCCAGCATGTCCCGCCCCGTCAATCGCATGCGCGCTGTGCATCCCGGCGAGATCCTGCGCGAGGAATTCCTGGCCCCGCTTGGCCTGAGCGTGAACGCGCTGGCCGCCGCGCTGGCCGTGCCCGCCACGCGCATTCACGAGATCGCGAAGGAGCGCCGCGCGATCACTGCCGACACTGCCGAGCGCCTGGCGCGGCATTTCGGCGGCGATGCTGCGTCGTGGCTGGCACTCCAGGCCGACTTCGACTTGAAGACCTTGCCGACGCGTGGCGACATCGAGCGCCAGGTGTCGCCACGCGAGCCACTCGGCGTTTGATGCGCGGCAGCACTCATGCGGCGCCTCGCCGCATGTGCTTGCTTCGATCCCCGCTGCGCGGGGCGCCTCTTTCGCGGCTTACGCGGCAAGCTGCTGCCGGTAGCCGGCGAGCACCTCCTCGCGCAGCACGGCCCAGATCGCGGCGTGCAGCTCGACGAAGCGGGCGTCGGTCTTGATCTCGGCGACGTCGCGCGGGCGGGCGAGGTCGATCGCGAACTCGCCGATCGGGTGGCTCGCCGGGCCGGCGGAGAGGACGACGACGCGGTCGCTCATCGCGATCGCCTCGTCGAGGTCGTGGGTGATGAAGAGCACCGCCTTCTTCTTCGAGGCCCACAGATCGAGCACCTCGTTTTCCATCAACTGCCGGGTCTGGATGTCGAGCGCCGAGAACGGCTCGTCCATCAGGATGATGTCGGGGTCGAGCGCGAGCGTCTGCGCGAGGCTGGTGCGCTTGCGCATGCCGCCCGACAGTTGATGCGGATAGCGGTCGCCGAAGCCGCCGAGGCCGACGCGCTTCAACCACTCCTCGGCGCGCGCCGTCGCCTCGCGCAGCGGTACGCCGCGGAATTCGAAGCCGGCGCGCACGTTCTGCATCGCCGTGCGCCACGGCATCAGGCTCTCGCCCTGGAACATGTAGCCGGCGCGCTTGTTGATGCCTGCAAGCGGCGCGCCGAACACGCTGACGCTGCCGGCGCTCGGTGCGAGCAGGCCGGCCGCCATGTTCAAGAGTGTGCTCTTGCCGCAGCCGGTCGGGCCGACGACGCTGACGAACTCGCCTTCGCCGACGGCGAGCGTCACGTCGCGCACGGCGGTGTAGCGCTGACCGGGTGCGTCGCGGCTGACGAAGGTGCAGGCGACGCCTGCGAGCGAGAGGGCGGCGGTCACGTTCGGGTCCGGTCGCGATGGGTGTGTCGGTGCGCGGCGCGCGGCCGCCGTGCGTAGCGGTGCCGAAGTCTAGACCAGCGAACTTGTGCGGCGCCGGCCCTGCCGAACTGGGGATGGCGGCGCGCGGTGCGAGCGAGTAAGTTGAAGGCCTGTCGCTGCGTGATCTGCAAGGAGGTTCGCGGATGAGGCGGCTGCTCGTCATCGCCTGCATCGGTCTGCTGCTCGTTGCAACGGCGGTCGGCGCGTGGGCGCAGGCACCGATGCCAGTGCCGATGCCGATGCCGATGCCGGCACCGAAATCGGGCTTCGACGCGTCGGCGCCGCGCTCGCCGCTGCTCGGCGATCTGCGCGGCCTGCGCTGCGACGACGCGCGCGCCGCATTGCGCAAGCTCCACATCGGCCTTGCGTCGTGCCCGGTCGGCAAGGCGAGCGGCCGCTATCCGGCGAATACGATCAACTGGCAGTCGAGCGCGCCCGGAACGCCGGTGGCGGAACTCGACGGGCTGCGCGTCACGCTCGAGCCCGAGCGCCCTTCTCGCACCGACACTGGTTCGGGCATCGGGGTCGATGCCGGCGGCGGCGCGGGCGGCGCCACCGGCATCGATGCGGCCGCAGAGATCGCGAAGGCGCTGGCGGAAGCGATCGCCGACGCCAATGCGCGCAAGCTGCCGGACCTGCGCGGCAAGACCTGCGAGCAGGCGCAGGCCGAACTGCGCAAGCTGCGCATCGCGCTCGCCGAATGCGTTCCCGGGCAGGCGGGGTCGCGCTACGCGGCGGGGACGATCAATTTCCAGTCGGCCCCGCCCGGAACGCCGGCTGCAAAGGTCGACCGCCTGCGCGTCGCCTTCGAGCCCGCGCCGCAGCCCACCACCGTGCTGCCCGACCTGCGCGGCATGAACTGCGATCGGGCCCGGGCGGCGCTGCGCGAACTCGGCATCAGGCTCGTCGAATGCGATCCGGGGCGCGCCGGGTCGGGCTACCCGGCGGGGACGATCAACGCCCAGTCGGTCGCGCCGGGGACGCCGGTCGCGAGGGTCGATGCGCTGCGCGCCCGCATCGAGCCGGCGCCGCCTGCGGTGCGCGTGCTGCCCGACCTGCGCGGCAGGACGTGCGACGAAGCCGCCGCGGCGCTGTCGGCGCTCGATGCGAAGTTCGAGAGTTGCACGCTGGGCAGCGCGATGGCCGGCGTTCGCGAGGGCCGCATCAACGCCCAGGCGCCGAACCCGGGCGCAACGCTGCCGCTGGGCGTGCCGCTCGTGCTGCGCACGCAACCGGCGCCGCAGGTCGTCGTGCCCGATATGGTCGGCCTCGCCGAGGCGAAGGCCGCAAGCCTGCTCGCGAGCCGCAAACTGCAGGCGCGTGCGAGCGGTCCGCCGGCAGCGAAAGGGCGGCGCGTGCTGAGCCAGGACCCGGCCGCGGGAACGCCGGTCGCGCCGGGCTCGACGGTCGCGATCGGCCTTGGCTTGAGCGTCCCGCGCCTGATCGGTCTCGATTGCGCGGCGGCGCGCGAGCGTGCGGCCGAGTTCGGCCATCCGCGTGCCGAATGCGAATCGCGCCCGGCAAGCTCGGCCGACGCCGCGATCGGCCGCGTCTTCGAGCAGTCGCCCGAGGCGGGCGGCGAGACTCTGCCGGCGCCGGCTGCGATCCGCGTCGCGGTCTGGGCCGTGCCGCAGGTCGCGGTGCCCGACGTGCGCGAGCAGCCGCTGAAGGATGCGATCGGCCGCATCGAGGCGGCGCGGCTCGCCGCCCAGCCCGACGAGCGCCGCGGCGAGCGCATCGTCTCGCAACAGGCGCCGGCGCCGGGGACGGTGGTCGAAGCGGGAAGCGCCGTCCGCCTCGAGACGCGCGAAGTCGTCGAGGTGCCCGATGTCGTCGGCCAGACGCTTGCGGCCGCGCTGGGCAGGCTCGATGAAGCGCGGCTGCGCGGCACCGCCGATGCCGAGGATCACGCCGGCGACCGCGTCGTGCAGTCGCAGTCGCCGGCGGCGCGGGCGAAGGTCGCGGTCGAAAGCGGGGTCCGGCTTTCGACCCGGCGCTTCGCGACGGTGCCCGACCTGGCGCGCAAGACCTGCGAGGAAGCGAGCGCCGCGGCGAGCGCCGAGGCCTTCGGCCTGCGATGCGACGACGAGCGCAGCTGGCGCACGACCGTGTTCGGCACGCCGCGCGTCGTGTCGCAGCAGCCGGCGGCGCGCTCGCGCGCCGAGGCGGGAACGACGATCGCCGCCGCAGCGAGCGCGCCGCTGCCGGCGGCTGCGCCGTGGCTCGGCGGCGTGCCGTTCGCGGCCGTCGCGGCGGTCGTCGTTGCGCCACTCGTCGGCATCGGGCTCTGGCTCGCGTGGCCGCGGCCGACGCTGCCGCCGGTGGTGCCGGCGATCTCGACGCCGCCGCCTGCGCCATCCACCGTCGTGCTGCCGATCGTGCCGCCGATCGTGCCGCCGCCGCGCGCGCCATCGTTCGAATGGCGCGTCGTCGCCGATGCCTCGCCGGCTGTGAATCTGCGCTCGCCCGCGCCTGTCGCATCGCCGGCGCGCAGGTCACGCAAGACCGCATCCGGCATGACGTGGCACGTCGTCCCCGACGCCGGCCAGGTGCTGCTGCGCGAGGCCGAAGTTCCGGGTGGAGGCGAACATGCAAGACGTTGACGTCAAGGCCGGCTCACGGCTGCACGACCTGCTCGAAGTGCGCGCCAACGCCGGCGGCGCGGCCGAAGTGCGCCGCCTCGCTGCGCTGCGCGGCGGCGTCGACGCCAGCCTGCTCGGCCGCGCGATCGCCGACTGGACGACCGAGAAGCTCGAGGCGGACCTGGAGCAGGCGTTCGACGCCGATCCGTTCGCGCTGATGGCGAAAGCCTGGTCGCAGATCGCGAAGGTGCGCGATGCCGTCAACAAGAGCGCCGGCCCGCCGCCTGCCGCCGCAACCGTGTCGCTGCTGAAGCACGACATCGACGCCAGGCTGCGGCCGCGTCTCGTGCTGAGTGTCGAGGGCGTCGACTGGTGCGATGTCGAGTTCGAACTCAAGCTCGCGCTCGCGATCGAGTCGGCCGAGCTCGAACTCTTCGGCGGCGCGCTGCGCGCGCTGCGGCTCGGGAAGGTCACCGGCAGCCTGACGCTCGCCTGCCAGGGCGTTCCGGTCGAAGCGTTCCGGCGCGAGCTGAAGTTCGACGCGAGCTACGCGTTCGACCCGCCGATCCTCGGCCGCACAGCGGCGGCCTGACGGGGCCCTGTCCGCGGCCGCCGGATCCGTCGGCGCAGGCGGGCATTCGCACCGCCGGTTGCGGAAGCCGTCGCAAGCCGCTCGCGCTGCTGCAGGCCAGCGCCTACCTTGTCGTCAAGCCGGCGGGTTCGCCGGCCCGCCGCAGGCAAGTCCCGCGACTTCACCCACCTCTGTAGGAGCAACCCATGCAAGCACTCGTTCATATCGTCGCAGCCGCAGGTCTTGGCGTTGTCCTGTCGGCGTCGCTGCCCAGCGTGAGCCTGGCCGCCGAACCGGCCGCCTCCTGCCCGCAGTTGACCTTCGTCCAGCGGCGCGTCGTCGAAAAGGCCGACCAGGGGATGGAGGCCCTGCGCCAGTACGTGTTCGTCACGCGCGGCACGCACAATCTGTACCTGATGGACGTCGCGCTCGTGCTCGACGAATGGCGCGCCAAGGCGCGTTGCCAGGAGCCGGCCGCAACGGTGGCCGAAGCCGAGCAGCGCAGCGTCGCGAAGACGGACTTCTGATGTCCTCCTTCTGACGCCTCGCGCCACGGCCCCCGCCGCTCACCGCGGCGGGGGTTTTTTGCGTCCCGCAGCCTTGCGGCGCTTGAAGGCACGCCACCGCTTGCATCGTTACGGCGCATCGGCGGGCGCACTCTCCAGCGGCATCTCCAGCACCGCCCGGCTCACCCCGTCTTCGCGCGCGCCAAGCGTGAGCCTGGCCTGCGGGCCGAACAGCGCCGCCAGCCGCTCGCGAAGGTCGGCGATGCCTGCGTCGTCGCGTCCCGCTGTGAAGGCGTCCGCGCTGTCGCTGACAGTCAGTCGGATCAGTGCGCCTTCCACCGCGCCGCGAATCGCGATCGAGTGCGGGCCTGGGGCCGCAGCGGCACGCACGACGTGGTCGACGAGCGGCAGCAGCAGCATCGGCGGCATGCGGGCGCCGCCGTGCTCGGCGGGGGCGTCGATCGAGACCGTCAGACGATCGCCGAGCCGCACCGCGACGATCGCGAGATAGGCGCGCGCGAGTTCGATCTCCTGGCCGAGCGTCGACGAGGTGTCGCGCATCTTCGGCATCGCCGCGCGCAGGTAGTTGATCAACTCGTCGAGCATGCGCTCGCCGCGCGCCGCGTCCTCGCGGTACAGCGCGCCGAGCTGCGTCAGCGTGTTGAAGAGGAACTGCGGCTCGACGCGCGCCTGCATTGCCTGCAGATCCGACTGCAGGCTGCGCCGCTCGGCGGCGATGCGGTCGAGCTCGGCCCCGAGCATCCGCTCGCGGGCGAGCGCAGCGCGCCGCCGATCGAGGATCACCCACACCGCGGCACCGGCGATAAGGACCATGTCGCAGACCTGGTAGGCGAAGAACCAGAAGTCCGGCGGCGCGCCGGTGAAATCGTCGAATCCCAGCGCGCGGCCCATCAGATTGACGAACGGCATCGCCAGCGCCATGCCGGCGGCGGCGCCGACGAACACCGCCCACGCATACGGCGCACGCCGCTGCGGATCGCCTGCCGCGACCCGGTCGGCGACGACAAACCCAAGCAGCAGCGGGAACGCACGGATCTGCGCCGCGGCGACCGCGAGCAGCAGCCCGGTGAAGCCGCTGAACCATGCGATTCCGGTGCCCATCAACACCACCGCCAGCGCGCAGCCGAGCACGACGGTCGCACCCACCTGCCGCCAGGTGATGCCGCGCCAGGCGTCGAGCACGCTGCGCAGCGCCGATTGCAGCGCGGCCCGTGGGCCGGTCGTCATCGCGAGCACGGCCAAGGCGGCCTGCCGCTTCATGACGGCGCCACCCGCGGTTGCGGCGACAGCGGCACGGCAATCGTCGCCGTCACGCCGCGCGGCGTGTTGAGCGCCAGCGCCAGGTGCGCCGCGCTGCCGTAGTGGCCGGCCAGACGCGCGCGGATGTTGGCCAGCCCGGTGCCGCCGCCCGAGCTTTGCGCGAAGCCGCGGCCGGTGTCCGCCACCCGCAGCACGAGTTCGGGGCCGTCGGCCACCGCGCTGATGCGAACTGATCCACCTTCGGGCAGCGGCGCGAGGCCATGCTTGATCGCGTTCTCGACCAGGGTCAGCAGCATCATCGGCGGCAGCGCCGCATCGCGCAGCGCGGCCGGGATGTCGAACTCGAACGCCAGCCGCGTGCCCATGCGGATGCGCTGAATCTCCAGAAAGGATTCGGCGAGCGCCGCTTCGCGCGCGAGCGTCGAGGTCGCGGCGCGCATCTGCGGCAGTGCGACCGCGAGATAGCGCAGCAGGTTGCCGAGCATCGCCTCGCCCGCCGCCGGATCCGTCTGGTACAGGCGGCGCACGTTGGCCAGCGTGTTGAACAGGAAGTGCGGTTCGATCTGCGCCTGCAGCATGCGCAGCCGCGCCTCCTCCTCGCGCTGCGCGAAGCGCGCCCGGTTGCGCTCGGCATCGGCAGCGCGTTCGGCGCTCTCGTCAGCAAGCCGGATGAAGACGAACACCGCCGCGAACAGCGCGCTCAGCGACCCGTAGCGCGACCAGGTGTTGGCGATATGCGACGCGCCGCCCCAGCACTCCTGCGGCGAGTCGCACAAGGCCAGAGCTTCCACCACATGCAAGGCGGCGCTGCCGAGCAGCGACGAAGCCGCCACCGCCAACGCAAGCAACGGGTAGCGCAGCACCGGCCGCTTCGGCGCGAGGTTCCAGCTCAGCAGCACCGCCAGCGCAACCGGCACCGCGACGAGCAGCCCCAGGGCCGACAACTGCAGCGTCGAGAGCACCGATTCGAGCCAGGACTGCTCGCCGAAGCCGCGGACCGCACGCCGCGTGCCGTTGACGACGCAGATCAACGCAACCAGCGCGACGCCGTTCCAGGTCGCTCCGGCAAGCCAGGAAGGCCGCGCCGCGCGCGGCGGCGGCGAGCGGCCTTGCGCTTCAATCGAACGCATGGCGAAGCGCGACGTAGAACATCCGCCCGCGCGGATCGGCGTAGCTCGGGTCGATGCCCACCTGCCACGCGCCGTACTGTGCCGTGAGCGGGGGCACAGCGTCCAGCATGTTGCGGATGCCGAGGCTCAGCATCGTGTTGGCGCCGGCCGAGTAGCGCACCTGGACGTCCCATACCGAGTAGGACCCGACGCCGCGCAAGGCACAGCCGCTCGGGTCGTATGGCGAACAGGGTTCGGAGTAGCCGCTCTGGTAGTTGTTCGCCAGCGTCGCGCCCCAGGGGCCGAAGGCCCAGTCGAGGTGCGCATATTGGCGGTACCTCGCGATCGCCCCGAGGATGCCGCGCATGCCGACGCCGGACGGCACGAACTCGGAGACGAAGCCGCTTTGCGTGTACTCGAGCACATAGGTGCCGTTCAGCCCGAGAGAGAAGCGGCCGATCGAGGTCGCCGGGCCCTGCCACTGCAGGCCAAGGTCAATCCCGGAGGTCGTGATCGTGCCGAGGTTGGTGGGGTACTGCACCGCGTAGACGATCTTTCCCGGCAGATCGGGCTGCTGCGGATCGGGCGGCTCGCGCACGATGTAGCCTGCTTCCCACTGCGCATGGCCGGGGCCGAGGACGGCGTCGGGCGGGACGACGTTGATTACGTTGCTCAGCTTGACCCAGTAGTAGTCCGCGCTCGCCGAGAGGCCCCGCACCGGCTCGAAGACGATGCCGGCGTTGACTTGGCGCGAGGTTTCCGGCTGCAGCGCCGGGTTGCCGCCGGCTTTGTTCGGGACGCCGCTGCAATCGTCTCCGGGCTGGGGGTCGAACATGTCCGGGCAGCGCACCGGATCCGGGAGGTCCCCGAGAAAGAGGCTCTGCGGCTGGTGCAGGTCCGACAGCGTCGGCGCGCGGTATCCAGTGCCGAAGGCGGCGCGCAGCATGACCGTCTTCGCCGGCTGCCAGCGAAGCGTCAGCTTCGGGTTCGTCGTGCCGCCGAAGTCGCTGTAGTGGTCGTAGCGCAGCGCGAGGTTGGCCTCGAGGTTCGCGGCAAGCGGAACGTTCACTTCGCCGAACAGCGAGAACACGTTGCGATGCGTCGGCTCCAGCGAAGGAACGGCGCCGACGCCGCCGAGCACGTCGCCCGAAATGATGAAGTCGCTGTTCGACTGCTGCAGGCTCTCGCGCCTGCCCTCGACGCCGAGTGCGACGGCGAGCGGCCCGGCGGGAAGTCGGGCGACGTCGTTGGAGGCCGTCAGCCCAAGGCCGTAGTTGCTGGCGCGGCTGTCGTTCGCCTCGCCGGTGACCTGGGTGGCGCGCATCAGATCGAGCACGGCCGCCGTATTCGGCCCGAACGGGTTGATGACGCCCGAGCGCAACAGGGGCCCGAACTTGCTTTCGTAGACCGCGCCGCTGACGTAGCTGTCGACCTGCCGGTTGGTCGTGAGGTTGGCGGCGAGTTGATAACTCCAGCCGGCGAGCATTCCCTGCAGGCCGACGACGCCGTTCCACTGGTCGACGTTCGTCTCGTCCACCCTGGGCCCCAGCTCGAGCGTGCGGTATTGCAGCACCAGCGGCAGGTCGGTGCGCCCGCCCTGCTGGCCGGCGACGTACGCCGTCGGGTAGTAGGGCGAGCTGGCCGGCAGCGTCATCGGCGTCGGCGTGTTGGCCCCCTGCACCGGCGTGGGCGAGAGGAGCTGCGTGAACTTGCCGCGGTAGTACGAGCCCTCGACGAAGAACTGGGTGTCGGCGCGGATGTCCCAGGTCAGCCGGCCGAGGACGTTGGCGGTTTCGTAGCCCGGGATCGTATCGATCACGCTCGCGAAATCGAACGCGCAGCGCGTCGGACTCCGGCTTGTCGAAAACGAGTACGGCGGCGCGCAGGACTCGGGCGTCGCGCCGCCGGGGTAGGGGATCGTCGGATTGCGCCAGCCTTCGAAACCGTACCGCTTTCCGGTCCCGGGATCGGTCTGCGAGATGTTGGCTGGATAGGTGGCGTCGCTCGTGCGGTCGGTGCCGACCTGCGGCAGGTATGACGTTTTCGTGCTCTCGCGCTGCGAGGCGTGCAGCGCATCCTGGCGGTAGTAGTCCGCGGTGACGAAGACGTTGTACTTGTCCCTGGCCAGATCACCGGTGCCCGCAGTGAGGCTGATGCGGCCGTTGTTGCCACCGCCCTGTTCGGTGGCGAAATAGTTTGCGTTGAACTCGACGCCCTGGAAATCCTTGCGCAGGATGAAGTTGATGACGCCGCCGATGGCGTCGGTACCGTAGACCGCCGAGGCGCCGTCCTTGAGGATCTCCACGCGTTCGAGCGCCGACGCCGGGATGCCCGACAGATCGACGCTCTGGCCGCCGGACAGGGCGTACGGCGCGAGCCGTCGGCCGTTCAACAACACGAGTGTGCGCTGGCTCCCGAGGCCACGCAGCGACGCGGCGCTGAAGCCGGTGAGCATGCCGCCGACACCGACCGCCGGGTTGGAGCCGCCGAACGACTGGTTCGCGCTGACGCGATCGAGCAGCTCCTGCATCGTCTGCACGCCGCCTTGCAGCATCTCCTCGCGCGTGATCACCTGCACCGGCAGGCCGCTCTCGCCTTCGATGCGCGCGATGTTGCTGCCGGTCACCTCGACCCTGTCGAGCTTGACGACCGACGCTTCCTCAGGCTGCGCGCCGACCGGCGCAGCCCACGCCGCGATGGCACCGGCGAACGTGAGGGACGGTGCGCGCAGGCCGCGGCGGCGCGCAAGCGGCAGGGAAGTCCTTGCGGTGGAAGTCATTGCGCGCCTCCTGCGCCCGGTGCACCGCCGCGCTCATCCGCCCCTGCGCTCGACTCCAGCGGCAGGTCGAGCACCGCCTCCGTCTCGCGTGGGTCTACCCGGCGCAGTTCGAGCCGGGCGCTGCTGCCGTACAGCGCATCGAGCCGCTCACGCA
>JACSRM010000137.1 GCA_014879745.1 Burkholderiaceae bacterium
TCGTTACGACCCTACTGGCTCCCTACCTCAAACCATAACTGCAAAGCTATTTCCGGGATGTTGTACTAGTCGACGACCGTGTGCGGCACGAGGCCGGCGTTGACCATCTCGAGGACGTCCTCGGCCTCGAGTTCCTCCGGCGCGTCACGAATGACGACCGGCGCCTTGCCCTCCGTCTCGAGTCGCGCGTTGAGCGTGGCGAGATGCTGGTGGTAGCTCGTCGTCGGGCGCACGAAGATCTGCTGGCCCGAGAGCTGCTCGATCGCCGTCACCTGCGGCCGGCCGGGCGCGGTGACGACGATCTCCTGGATGCCGGTGTACATCGGGTCCGAGAAATCGACCCGCTCGCGGCGCTCGGGCGTGATCGTCATGTCGGCGAAGACGACATCGCCCTTGCCGGCGAGCAGGGCGTCGATGATCTCGTCGCGCGGCGTCGGCAGGAAGACGACGCGTACCTTCAACGCCTTCGTCTTCAACTGCTGGTTGAGGTCGCGCTCGAAGGCGGTTAAGACGTCGTAGCTGATTCCGCTCGGCCGGCCGTTCTGCACGTAGTAGAAGGTCTTGGACGACGGCACCAGCGCGCGGATCAGGCGGCGCTTGATCATGCGGTCCAGGTCCCCCTTCCACGAGCGAAAGCCGACCGGCAGGCTGCCCTTTGCCTCTGAAGCGACCGAGGCCGGGATGTCCGCGACCTTCGCCGGGGGCGGTGCTGTCGTGGCCGCTTGCAGCGGTACGGCCGCGCCGGCGAGGAGAATGAAGAGTGCGGCGACGAAGCGGGCAATGACCTGCATGATGGTCCTTCCGGGCAACGCGACGGACCATGCTATCGGGCGCCGATTGCCTTGGCAAACGCGGCTCTCGCGGCGCGGCCGGCGGGGCGCGTTCATCAGCGCGCCTGGCTGCTCGCCGGCGTGGGTCGGGCCGTGCGCGGCGTGCAGAAGATGAGGGCCATCGAGTGATCCCACAGCGCCCTGTTGTCGTCATCGTCAACCCGCTGGCCGCCCGCGGCGGTGCGGCGGTGCTCGCGGCGGCGATGCGCGAGCGGCTCGCCGCGCTCGCCCCGGCGGCGCGGCTCGAGCTGCCGCAGGGCGTCGCCGCGGCGCGGGCGCTCGCCGCCGCGCAGCCGCCCGGCACGCGCATCGTCGTTGTCGGCGGCGACGGCACGCTGCAGGCGCTGCTGCCGGTGCTTGCGCAGCGCGACTGCGAAGTCGGCCTCGTCGCGCTCGGCAGCGGCAACGACACGGCACGCGCCGTTGGCCTGCGTGGCCTGGCCTGGCCGCGGGCGCTGCAGCACGCGCTTGACGCGCCCGCGCTGCCGATCGACCTCGGCGAGTGCGTCGCCGACGGCCGGCGCGAACTGTTCGCGAGCAGCCTCACGGCGGGTTTCGACAGCGCGGTCGGCATGCGCGCGCTGCGTGCGCCGCGCTGGCTGCGCGGGCTGCCGCGCTACCTCTGGGCGACGCTCGCCGAACTCGCTGCGCTGCGGCGCTGGCCGGTTGCGATCGAGGCCGACGGCGAGCGCGTCGTCGCCGGTGAGGTGCTCTTCGCGTCGGTGCTCAACACGCCGACCTACGGCGGCGGCATGCCAGTCGCGCCGGACGCGCGGATCGCCGATGACCGGCTCGATCTGATCGTCGCCGCAGGCTTCGGCCGGCTCGGCGCCGCGGCGATGCTGCCGCGGCTGCTCGCCGGCCGGCATCTGCCGCATCCGCGCATCGCGACGCGGAGCTTCGCACTCCTTGCCGCGACGAGCAGCGTGGAAGTGCCGCTCGCTGCCGACGGCGAGCCGATAGTCGCTGCCCGCGCGTGGCGGGTGCGCGTGCTGCCGGCGGCGCTGCGCGTCGCGGGCCGCGGCGGCGCGGGTTGAACGCTGGCGGCGGTGCAGGGTTCTACGCGTGTCGAGCGCCCGGCGTCCCGGTCGCGCATCCAGAGAAGGTGCGAATGCGCGCAAGCGGTGCTTGCCGAAGGGGCTGGCAGCGAGTCACCGCGCCGCGCACGCGATCCGTAGAATGCGGCGCCGATGAGAGACGCGCCCGCCGGCAAGGCTCATGATCCCGCGCTGCTTCCCGGCCTGCTGCTCGCGACCTTCGGCGCGATCGCGTTCTCGGGCAAGGCGATCATCGTCAAGCTCGCCTACCGCTACGACGTCGACGCGATCACGCTGCTGATGTATCGCATGCTGTTCGCGCTGCCGCTCTTCGTGCTCTTGGCGTGGTGGTCGGGGCGCGGCAAACCGGGGCTGTCGCGGCGCGACCGCTGGACCATCCTCGGCCTCGGCTTCTCGGGCTACTACCTGGCGAGCTTTCTCGACTTTGCCGGGCTGCAGTTCGTGACGGCCGGCTTCGAGCGATTGATCCTGTACCTGAACCCGACGCTCGTCCTCGCGCTCGGCGTGCTGCTGTTCGGCCGCCGCGTGCGGCCGCGGCAGGTCGTCGCGCTCGCGGTGAGCTATGTCGGCGTCGCGCTCGTTTTCTGGCACGAGATCGGCGCCGTCGGCTCCAACGTCGCGCTCGGCGCCGGGCTCGTCTTCGCGAGCGCGGTGAGCTACGCCGTCTACCTCGTCTACAGCGGCGAGGAGGTCAAGCGCCTTGGCGCGCTGCGCCTGACGGGCTGGGCGACGAGCGTCGCCTGCGTGCTGTGCATCGCGCAGTTCCTGCTGCTGCGGCCGCTTTCGGCGCTCGCCGTCGCGCCGCCGGTGATCTGGCTGTCGATCCTGAATGCGACGCTGTGCACCTTCGCGCCGGTCCTGATGATGATGATGGCGATCGAGCGCATCGGCGCGACGCTGGCGGCGCAGACGGGCATGATCGGGCCGTTGTCGACGATCGCGATGGGCGTGCTGATCCTCGGCGAGCCGTTCACGATCTGGATCGCGGCCGGCACGCTGCTCGTGCTCGCCGGCATCTGGCTGCTCGCGCGCTCGAATGTGAACGCCTGACGGCACGGGCCGCCGCACTGCGTTACGCTGCGGCCACGCATCCGCATCGGTGGGAGGCGAAGGTGATCGAAAAGCTCGTCCTGGTGATCGCGGCGCTTGCAGCGTGGCTTGGCGTCGCGCTCGGCGCGCAGGCCGCCGAGGTGCGCTACTACGAGCTGCCGCGCGGCGCGCGGCCGCACGACGTCGCGCCCGATCCGAGGCCGGGCGGCCCGGTCTGGTATACGGCGCAGGGGCAGGGCGCGCTCGGCAGGCTCGACCCCGCGAGCGGCGAGGTCGTGCAGATCGAACTCGGCCCCGGCTCGGCGCCGCACGGCGTGATCATTGGCCCGGATGGTGCGCCCTGGGTGACCGATGGCGGCTTGAATGCGATCCTGCGCGTCGACCCGGCGACGCGCGAAGTCAAGCGCTGGGCGCTGCCCAAGAACGGCAATGCGAATCTGAATACCGCAAGCTTCGACGCCGACGGCAAGCTGTGGTTTACCGGCCAGGCGGGCATCATCGGCCGGCTCGATCCGGCGAGTGGCAGGCTCGAGGTCTGGAAGGCGCCGCGCGGCCGCGGGCCCTACGGCATCACGACGACACCGGCGGGCGAGGTCTACTTCGCATCGCTCGCCGGCAGCTATATCGCCCACATCGACCGCAAGACCGGCGCCGCGGCGATCATCGAGCCGCCGACGCCGCAGCAGGGCGCGCGCCGCGTCTGGAGCGACGCCGCGGGGCGGATCTGGGTCAGCGAATGGAATAGCGGCAAGGTCGGCGTCTACGACCCGGCTTCGAAGACCTGGAAGGAGTGGAAGCTGCCGGGCGACGCGCCGCAGGCGTATGCGGTCTGGGTCGACGAGCGCGGCGCCGTCTGGCTAACCGATTTCGCGGCCAATGCGATCGTGCGTTTCGATCCGAAGACGCAGGCCTTCGAGAGTTTTCCGAGCGACCGCAGCGGCGCGATGGTGCGCCAGCTGCTCGGCCGGTCGGGCGAAGTGTGGGGCGCCGAATCGGGCAACGACCGGCTGGTCGTCATCAAGCATTGAAAGGATACGAGATGGAGCTGGGGATAAAGGGCCGATGGGCGCTCGTCTGCGCCGCGAGCAAGGGCCTGGGCAAGGGCTGCGCGCTGGCGCTCGCGCGCGAGGGGGTCAATGTCGTCGTCACCGCGCGCGGCGCCGAGGCGCTGGAGGCGACCGTGGCCGAACTGCGCGCGTTGAACGCCGGCGGCGAGACGCGCGGCGTGGCCGGCGATATCACGACCGAGGCCGGCCGCGCCGCGGCGCTCGCGGCGTGCCCGCAGGTCGACATCCTCGTCAACAACGCCGGCGGCCCGCCGCCGGGGGACTTTCGCAGTTGGGAACGCGAGGCCTGGATCGCCGCGCTCGACGCCAACATGCTGGCGCCGATCGCGCTCATCAAGGCGACGGTCGACGCGATGGCCGAACGCGGTTTCGGCCGCGTCGTCAATATCACGTCGGCGGCGGTGAAGGCGCCGATCGATATCCTCGGCCTGAGCAACGGCGCGCGCTCGGGCCTGACCGGCTTCGTCGCCGGCCTGGCGCGCAGCCCGCTTGCGGCGCGCGGCGTGACGATCAACAACCTGCTGCCCGGCGCCTTCGATACCGACCGCCTGCGCGTGACGCTGGCAGGCCAGGCGAGCAAGACCGGCCGCAGCATCGACGAGATCGGCGCCCAGCGCGCGGCGACGATTCCGCTGCGGCGCTTCGGCCGGCCGGACGAATTCGGCGCCGCCTGCGCCTTCCTGTGCAGCGTGCACGCCGCCTACCTGACCGGGCAGAATATCCTGATCGACGGCGGCGCGTACCCGGGGACGTTCTGACGGCGCGGCTTCAGCGCCTTCGCGTGCCGAGCCAGATCACGGTCGCGACGACCATCAGCCCGCCCGCGACCTGCACCGGCGCGACCTGCTGCCCGAGCAGCGCCCAGGCCAGGACGAGGGCGAAGATCGGCTCGACATTCATGATCGCCGAATTGGCGACGACGCCCAGCCGCGGCAGCACGGTGAAGAGAATCGTGATGCCGGTGCCGTAGAGCAGCGTCAGCATCGCCAGCCCCCACCATCCGGCGGCCGCGGTGGGCAGCCGAAAGCCGCCCTGCGTCGCGACGCCGCCGAGCGCGAGCAGCGCGACCATCGCCATCGTCGTCGCCGTGCGCAGCCGTCCGTCGAGGTCGCCCGCCTCGTGCTGCGTGAGGACGAGCGCGAGGCCGAAGACGGCCGCCGCGCCGAGCGCGAAGGCGACTCCCGCGCCGATGCTCGCCCACTGCGCCGCCGCACCCAGGCCGGAGGTGGCGCCGAAGACATCCAGCGCGAGCGCGAGCCCGACCAGAATGAACGGCATCGCGCGCAGCACGCGCGGCTCGGCGCGGTGCGCATAGGCGATGCGCGCCCACAGCGCGGTCCACAGCGGATAGGTGTTGAAGGCAAGCAGCGCCAGCGCGACCGGCAAGCGCGCGACCGACGAATACAGGAACAGGCTTTGCACGCCGACCAGTACACCGATCGCCGGCAGCGCACGCTTGTGGCGCGGCATGAGCCGGACCGGCACGCGTTGCACGACGATCAGGAACGTCACGATGAGCGCGGTGACGGCGCTGCGAATCGACACCGCGGTGGCGACATCGACGCCATTGTCGAAGGCGAAGCGCGCCGCGACGTGGTTCGCGCCCATCATCAGCGCGATCAGCAGCAGCGTGGCGAAGGCGGCGCGTGACAGCGCGGTGGCTGAGTTCAGGTGCATGGTGCATTGTCGCGTCGGCGCGGGGCCCGGCCGGCGAGTGCAAGGCGGCGCCCCTGTCCCGCGCCGGTTCGGGCGGCGGCGCGGCAATCGCCCGGCACCGGGCGGCGGGTCCGTCCTTCAGCGCGGCGCCGACGCGGGCATCGGCGTGCCGCAGTTCCAGCACTGCTCGAAAGGCCCGTCGATCATCTCGCCGCAGCCGGGGCAGGCCCAATGGCGGCGCGGCGGGTGGCGCAGTTCGTCGAGCAGGCGGCGCGCGGCGTCGTACTGCGCGGCGTCCTCGATCCAGACCTCGGGCAGCGCCTGGTCGGGCGGGATCTCGCCGGCGATGCTGCTCGCGAAATAGCGCTGCACGGTCGCCGTGATGCCGCCGCCGGTGAGCATGTCGGCCCACAGCGTCGCGATGGCGATATTCGGCGCGGTGGTCAGGCGTCTCATGGGCAGGGGAAGGGGAAAACCGGCGCGCCGAACGAGGATGGCAATTGCTGGCACGATAGCGCATTGCCATCCGGTTCTTTGCGGCCAAGGAGATCAACGCCATGACACAGACCAGCCCGACGATCCGGGTCGAGGCCTTCGGCGGTCCCGATGCGATGCACCTCGTCGATCTGCCGGTCGGCGATCCGGCTGCCGGCGAGATCCGCATCCGCCACCATGCCTGCGGGCTCAATTTCATCGACGTCTACCAGCGCTCGGGCGTCTATCCGCTGCCGCTGCCGCTGTCGCTCGGCATGGAAGGCGCAGGCGTCGTCGAGGCGGTGGGCGAGGGCGTGACGCACCTGAAGGCGGGCGACCGCGCCGCCTACGCAAGCAACCCGCCCGGCAGCTACTGCGCGCTGCGCGTGATGCCGGCGAAATGCGTCGTCAGGCTGCCCGAGGCGATCGACTTCGAAACCGGCGCGGCGATGATGCTGAAGGGCCTGACCGCGCAGTATCTGCTGAAGAAGACGCTGCCGCAGGGCGGACTGCAGGCGGGCGACTACGTGCTCTTTCACGCCGCCGCCGGCGGCGTCGGCCTGATCGCCTGCCAGTGGGCGCGGGCGCTCGGCCTGCAGCTGATCGGCACCGCCGGGTCGGACGAGAAATGCGCGCTCGCGAAGGCCAACGGTGCCGCGCACACGATCAACTACCGCAGCGAGGACTTCGTTGCCCGTGTGCGCGAGATTACCGGCGGCGCCGGCGTGAAGGTGGTCTACGACTCGATCGGCAAGGACACCTTCGACAAGTCGCTCGACTGCCTGCGCCCGTTCGGGTTGATGGTGGTCTTCGGCAATGCCTCCGGCGTCGCGCCGCCGGTCGCGACCGGGACGCTCGCCGCCAAGGGGTCGCTCTACCTGACGCGGCCGACGCTCTTCACCCACATCGCGACGCGCGAGGCGACGCAGGCGATGGCCGACGATCTGTTCGACGCCGTGACGAGCGGCAAGGTGGCGATCCGGATCGACCAGCGCTACCCATTGAAGGACGCCGCGCAGGCGCACCGCGACCTGGAAGCGCGCAAGACGACCGGCTGCAGCGTGCTGCTGCCGTAAAGTGCGCGGTCCGGCTTTCGAATCGCGGCCGGGGGTACGCCGTTCGGTCGGGTGCACGACAAGGCCGGCGCGCAGCCAGGCGCGCGGCCATGGTGGCTCGAGAGTTACCCCGTGCTTTCAAGATCAGCGGGGCAAATGGTCCAGATGTTCCAGCCAGGCGGCGGGCCGCGAACCGTTCACGCTCTTCGGCTCCGTCTGGCCATTCGACCGTCGAGCTTCAGCACCGAACGGACGATGCCGACGCGCCATGGCTGAATGTGACGTCGCTGCAAGGAGTCGGCCTCGTTGCTTGACCGTCACGACCCATTTCCGCGGCGGCCGCGTCACGAATGATTCGGGCGTCGTGCGGCTCGCCAAGGCGTGAGCCGCGGAATCCAGCGCGGGACATGGGCCCGGAAGTCCTCGTACTCCGTTCCGAAACTATCGACGAGCACCGGCTCCTCGACCGCCACGACAAACGCGTGGAAGCCGAGCCACATCAGCACGCCGTACCCAAGAAGGCGTGGGTCGCCGAACAAGAGCGCTTGGCCCAGAATGACGGCGACAAGGGCAACGTAGATCGGATTGCGCACATGGCGATAGAGACCCGTCACCACGAGGTTCTGTGTCGGCGCGATGGGCGCCGGCGTGCCCAATCCTTGCAGCGCAAAGCGTGCAAACGAATCGACGATGCCGGGTAGGCCGGCGACGATCAAGACGATCCCGACGACGCGCGTCGCGGCGAGATCGAAGAAGGGCGGCCGAAACTCCCAACCCGTGATCCACCAGGGAACAAGCCCCCCCAACGAGGTGGGCGCAACCACAAAGAAGAGGGCAGAGCCCAGTACCGCAATTGATTTCTTCACGGCAACTCCTTCCCGTCCTACGCGTCCTGCTTGCCGGACGCCCACTTGCAACCCAATGATGAGAGCCGGCGCATGAGGACGATTCCGAGGTTCGACAAACGAATTCAGGCGTGGCCGGAGGCCGTCACTTGCGATCAGGGGATGGGCGGCACACCTCGACTTCGAGTCACCCCAAAGCGCTGTCGAATGGTTTCGGCCAGCCCGATCGTCGAGCAGATCGGGCAGCCGCGCATGGCGACCAGCGCCAGCAGACCCGCGAACGATGATGCGACAGGGTGCGAATGCTGCTGTTCGAATGCAAGGTAGAGCAGGGCCAGCGCGACCGCGCCGCGGATCAGGTGGCCTGCCAGGGTTCGTGTCGCGAACAAGCCCGAACGACTTCCATCGAAGAGTTGCTTCACTTGGTTCCCCCTCGCGACTCATCGCCTCGCAGGTACTCACGCAGAAGAGCCCGGCCGCGATGAATACGGCTCTTGCATGCTTCGCGCGTGATGCGCAAGCGATCGGCCACCTCGCCGATGGTGAGTTGTTCCATGTCACGCAGCAGGATCACTTCGCGGTATGTCTCAGGCAGCGACTCCAGGGCACGAGCGACGTCGATACGCAGATCGTCCTTTGGAAACTGCGCAAAGTATTCGGCCTCGTGCCGCTGCGTCAGTTCCTCCGCGCCGCGTATCAGCGCCAGCACGGGAAGCATGCACAGCCGGGTGACCACGCGGAATATCCATCCGGCGATGGCCAGAGGGTCGCGCACCGTGCCCAGGCGGCGGTACAGCACGATCAGCGCTTCCTGAACCACGTCCTCGATGGCCGTCGTGCGATGGCACTGGCGCCTCGCATAGCGGCGGATATCGGGCTGCAGTTCGCGCAGCATCCTGTCCAGAGCGACCGGATCGCCGGCCTGCGCGGCGGCGAACAGGGCTGCATCGACCCGGATCACCGTGGCCCTTCGAGCGGCTTGCGGCCCGCCATGGCGCATGCGGGGCAAAAGCCGATCAGCCCCGTCAGCGCGGTCAGCACGCCAGCTGTGGCAAGCACCAGGCCGAGCAGCGTCGGACCGATTTGCGTGAGCGAGCAGGCCACGATCAACGCCCCGCCGATGACCCGTACCCAGCGCTCCCTGGAATCCATGTTCTTGCGATAAAGCATCTCATCACCTCGATCTGCCCGATCACGCCGAGCATCGTAGACAAGGAGGGGCATTCGGTCGAAAAGGATTCAGCAATCTGTTCGAATCGGTGGCAGGCTCTCGTTGGAAGGTCGATCGAGCGAACGGCTTGCAACGGTCCCGACTGTGCAGAGATACAGTCATCACAGGCGGGGTGGAAAGGGGCCGGTCAAGCATCGGGCAGCGCGCCGCCGCGCAGCCCACGAGGACGCAGTGGTCTTTGGTTGCGGCAGATCAAAGCTCCGCGCTGCGCGAGGCGTACCTTGAGTTTGTGCCGCCTTCGCCGCGGCAGCAAGGAGGCCTCATGAATATCATGACGTTCTTCGTCGTCCTGGCTGCGTCCTGCGTGCTCGTCTCGCTCGTGCTGGGGATTTCCGCGATGGTTCACCACGGCAACGTCGGCCACCGCAGCAGCGATCAGTGGATGAGCGCGCGCGTCGGTTTCCAGGGTCTGGCGCTCGCGCTGATCCTCGTCGCGCTCCTTACCGGCTGAGCGCCGGCGGCGCGACCGCCGCGCGGTACGCATGCCACGTCGCATGCCCCAGAACGGGGCCCGCGACGAGCAGGCCGAGAAAGCCGGGCAGCATCGCGACGACGACGAGCAGCGTGATCAGCACGCCCCACAGCAGCATCACGCCGGGCTGCGCGAGGCACAGGCGGATGCTCGTCAGGCCCGACGAGATCGCATCCGTCTGGCGATCGAGGATCATCGGGATCGAGACCACGCTCACCGCGTAGATCATCCCGGCGAAGATGCTGCCGACGCCCGTATAGGCGATGATGAATTCGACGTTCTCGGGGTCGACGAGCTTGAGCAGCGAACCCTGGAAGTCGGGCATGCCCTCGAAGCTGAGCGCGAAGACGACGAGCGAGGCGCGCGCCCAGACCATCTCGAGCACGAGCAGGACGGTGCCGAAGATCGCCATCGTTCCGACCCGCGTATCCCACGCGGTGAGCGATTCGCCGAAATCGGGCTTGTCGCCGCGCTCGAGCCTGCGGCTCACGTCGTACAGGCCGACGCACAGAAAGGGCCCGACGAGCAGGAAGCCGGCGCTCAATGCGAGCGTCCAGGCGGGCGAATATTCGAATACCTTCAGCAGCAGCCAGCCCATCACGGCGAAGCAGCCGCCGTAGAAGAGGCCGATGCCGGGCGCGCGCCGGAAGTCGCGCCAGCCCGCGGCGAGCCAGCGAAACGGGTCCGACCACGCCAGATCGTTGATCCGGATGTCGAATACGGTCGGCGGCGGGCTCGGTATCGATGCCGGCGCTTCGGGGTCGGTGCCTTCGGTCATGCGCGATTCTCCACGACGGCCGCGATCGATGCACGGTGCCGCAGGCTGCCTCCCGGCCCTGAGGCGCTCAAATGACGTTGCGCTCGAGCAGCGGCCGGCCTTCGGCGATGCGGCGCGGGGCGAGCGGCGTCAGGTCGACGCCGTCCCACGCGCCGCGCGCGAGCCACGAGGCCATGCTGCGTCCGACCGCGGGTGCCTGCTGCATGCCGTGGCCCGAGAAGCCGCAGGCCAGATGCAGGTTGTCCCAGCCCGGCGCCGGCCCGGCGAGGCCGTTGTGGTCGAAGGTATTCATCTCGTAGTAGCCGGCCCAGGCGCTCGCGACGCGCAGCGCCTCGAAGGCCGGGATGCGCGCGGCGAGCGCCGGCCAGATGACGCCTTCGAACAATCCGTGGTCGATCTCGTCGAGCGGCAGATCGTCGCGGTCCTCGCCGCGCGGCGGCGCGCCGGCGAGGTAGCGCCCGGGTCGGCCTTCGGGCCGGACCCAGACGCCGCTCGTATCGATCAGCAGCGGGCAGTCGGCGAGGACCGCCGGAGAGTCGACGACGAAGATATCGCGCTTGCGCGCATGAACCGGTATCGCGACAGCCGCGGTCGCCAGCAGCGGTGCGGACCAGGCGCCGGCGGCGACGAGCACCGCGTCGGCCTCGAAGCGCCGGCCGTCGGCCGCGAGCACGGCGGCGATCCGTCCGTCCGCGCCGGCGAGGCGCGCCGC
>JACSRM010000265.1 GCA_014879745.1 Burkholderiaceae bacterium
TCGGGCGGCGCGCGCATCCAGGAGGGCGTCGCCTCGCTCGGCGGCTATGCCGAGGTGTTCCAGCGCAACGTGCTGGCGTCGGGCGTGATACCGCAGATCAGCATGATCATGGGGCCGTGCGCCGGCGGCGCGGTGTACTCGCCGGCGATGACCGACTTCATCTTCATGGTGAAGGACTCGAGCTACATGTTCGTCACCGGCCCCGAGGTCGTGAAGACGGTGACGCACGAGGAAGTGACGGCAGAGGAACTGGGCGGCGCGACGACGCACAACACGAAGAGCGGCGTCGCCGACCTCGCGTTCGAGAACGACGTCGAGGCGATATTGATGCTGCGCCGCTTCTTCAACTACCTGCCGCTGTCCAACCGCGAGAAGCCGCCGCTGCGGCCGAGCGGCGACCCGGCCGATCGGCTCGACTGGTCGCTCGACACGCTCGTCCCCGACAACCCGAACAAGCCCTACGACATGAAGGAGCTGATCGTGAAGGTCGTCGACGACGGCGACTTCTTCGAACTGCAGCCCGACTACGCGAAGAACATCGTGATCGGCTTTGGCCGGCTCGACGGCAAGAGTGTCGGCGTCGTCGCCAACAACCCGCAGGTGCTCGCCGGCTGCCTCGACATCCGAAGCAGCATCAAGGCGGCGCGCTTCGTGCGCTTCTGCGATGCGTTCAATATTCCGATCGTGACCTTCGTCGACGTCCCCGGCTTCATGCCCGGCACGAGCCAGGAGTACGGCGGCATCATCCGCCATGGCGCGAAGCTGCTGTTCGCCTACGCCGAATGCACGGTGCCCAAGATCACCGTCATCACGCGCAAGGCCTATGGCGGCGCCTACGACGTGATGAGTTCCAAGCACCTGCGCGGCGACGTCAATTTCGCCTGGCCGAATGCCGAGATTGCGGTGATGGGCGCGAAGGGCGCGGTCGAGATCATCTTCCGCGAGGAGAAGAAGGATCCGGCCAAGCTCGCCGCGCGCGAGGCCGAATACAAGGCGCGCTTCGCCAATCCCTTCGTCGCCGGCGCGCGCGGCTTCATCGACGATGTGATCCAGCCGCACGAAACCAGGAAGCGCATCTGCCGCAGCCTGGCGATGCTCGAGAACAAGAAGCTCGACAACCCGTGGCGCAAGCACGGCAACATTCCGCTGTAGGCGCTGCAGGCGGCCATGCGCTTTGCATCCAAGATCGACCTGTGGCTGGTGCTCGTGCTCGGCGGCGCGGCCGTGGCGGTGCTCTGGGGCCTGCGGCACGTGCTGGCGCGGCCCGATGCGGTCGCGGTCGGCGTGGCGCTTGTCGTCATCGCGCTGGGCGTGGGGCTGCCGCTGTGGCTGCTCGCCGGCACGAGCTACGAGCTGGCCGATGGCCATCTGCTGGTGCGATGCGGCCCGTTTCGCACGCGGATCGCGCTCGACCAGATCCGCTCGGTGAAGCCCTCGCGCAGCCTCGTCTCGGCGCCCGCGCTCTCGCTGGACCGGCTTGCCATCGCCTACGGACGCTTTGGTACCGTGCTCATCTCTCCCAGGGACAAGGCAGGCTTCATCGCCGCGCTGCGCCAGCAGGCGCCCGGCGTACAGATACTGTCCTCCTGAGTTTCGAGGAACGACCATGCTCGAGAAGATCTTGATCGCCAACCGTGGCGACATCAGCCGCCAGGTCGCTGCGGCGAAGCCAGATCGCCTGGCGCGCACAGCGCGCGCGGGCGATCTCCATGCGGAGAACAATCATGTTTAAGAAGATCCTGATTGCCAATCGCGGCGAGATCGCCTGCCGCGTCATCGCGACGGCGAAGAAGCTGGGCATCGCGACCGTCGCCGTCTACTCGGAGGCCGATCGCGACGCGCGCCACGTCGAT
>JACSRM010000159.1 GCA_014879745.1 Burkholderiaceae bacterium
GCGGGCGAGCACGTCGGGGAAAGCGGTGAGCGACTTGACGCTCGCATCCCAGCTCTGCTTCTGCAGCGCCTCCTCGAGCGCCTTGTCCTTCAGGTTCGGGTTGGCCTTGCGCCAGCGCGCCGCCTCGACGATCTCGAGCGGGTAGGTCGAGGCCATCAGCATCTGCGACAGCAGCGCGTCGGGATAGAGCGCGATCGGCGCCACCATCGCCTCGAGCTCGCCCTGCGAGAACGCCGCCGGGGCCGCCGCCGCCGGCGGCGCCGTCGCGGCCGTTGCCGGCTGGGTTTGCGCCTGCAACGCCGGCGCCACGGCAAACGCGAGCGAGATCGTGCCGAATACGGCAGGCTTGAACTTCATCGGCAACCTTTCATGAACAGGGCTACGCCTTCGTGACATTCACCGGCGCGGGTCTGCGCGGCTTTCTCACGCCAAAATTGTAGGCACTCGGCTGCGACAGGTCGTTAGGGAAAGGTGAAGTTCTGGCGCGCGACGAAGCTTGTCGCGGCGGCTCGTCATGCCGGAAGCAGATTGACGATGCGCGAGAACAGCTGCCGGTACTCGCGGTCGGTCTGGCCGCTGAACTGCGGATCGCGGTTCTCGAGGAAGGCGGCATCGATACGCTCCCAGTCTTCGGCGGTCAGATGGCGCTGCGCAGCCGGCAGGATCACGCCTTCCTCGCGGCCGAGGTGGTCCCAGAGGAACTGGGCGTAGCTCTTGACTTCCTCCTCGAGCGCGCGGGTCGCCGCGACGCGCCCGGCGGCGTCGGCGCCGGCGAGTTGCTCGACGCGCCGCTCCAGCGCAGCCACGAGTTGGGCGTCGCGCGCGTGCTGGCGCTCGAGCTCGTCGAGTTCGGCGTTGCAGCTTGCCGTGCGTTCGCGAAGGGCGTGGAAGAGGTGCTCTTCCTCCTTCGGGTGGTGCAGCCGGACCGGGAACTCCTGCACATAGCGCACGATCGCCTGCATCAGCTCCGGGTCGGCGGCGGCCTGCGCCTGGCGCGCCCCGGCCAGCGCGTGCATCCAGGCGTGCATCACGGCGGCGAGCGAGCGGTGTTCGTCGCGGATGATGCCGATCGCGCGCGCCGGCACGGCGGGCTCGCCGATCGCCGACACCAGCACCGGCAGGCCGGCGTTCATCAGCACCGCGAGCGTCTCGGACGAGAACAGCATGCCGAGCTTGCCGCCGTGGCCGTGCGAGGCCATGAAGATCAGGTCGCAGGATGCCGCGCGCGCGGCCGCGATGATCGCCTGCGCCGGCTTGTCGCTGACGACATGACGCGCCTCGCACGGCACGCCGAGTGCTCGCGCCGCGGCCTGCGCCTTGGCGAGCAGCTCGCGCGCCTTGCCGGCGAATGCGTAGTCGTACTCGCTCGGCGCCGTCGCGCGCAGCACCTCGGCCTCGCCGCGCAGCGAGGCGTCGGCGTCGGCGAGCGCGTGAAAGAAGGTGATGCGCGCGCCAAGCTGGCGCGCCAGCGCGACGGCGTTGCCGATCGCATGGACCGAGAGGTCGGAGTCGTCGATCGGGACGAGGAGATGGCGGTACATGGCGGCCTTTCGAATGCAGTTGATCGCCATGCTAGGCAGCGCCGGCCGGTGCGACCCTCCCCTCGGCGGGGGGGGGGCAGACCCGGATCGGACGAGCCTCTCGCAGCGGCTACGATCGCGCGTGGCGGCGGCTGCATCGCGTGCGCGGATGCGGCGCACCGGCCGAAGCACTACCCCGTGGCGACCGACACCCAACGCAACTCGTCCGGCACGACCGACGTGCTCAAGGTGACGCCGCCGCGCGTGCCGCGCCATCTGCTTGCGCGGCCGAGGCTGCAGTCCGACGACGAGCGCTTGCGCGACCGGCCGGTGATCCTCGTGCAGGCGCCGGCCGGCTTTGGCAAGACCTCGCTCGCCGCCCAGTGGCGGCTCGAGCATCTGGCACGCGGCAGCGTCGTCGCCTGGCTGTCGGCGCAACCCGACGACGGCGCCGAAAGCCTCGTGCAGGGGCTGGCGCTGGCGGTTCGCGTCGCCGCGGCGCGGCCCGCTTTCGGCCACACGCTCGCGACGACGGCGGCGCCGGCGCTCGAAGCCGTCACCGCCTGGCTCGCCGAGATCGCGCAGACGGCGCTCGACGTCGTCCTCATCGTCGATGAGGCGGACCGCTTGCCGGCGTCGGGGCGCGAAGCTCTGGCGTATCTGGCGCGCAATGCGCCGTCCAACCTGCGACTCGTCGTCGCCGCGCGCAGCGACTGCCAGCTCGAACTCGACGACCTCGTCGCCTACGGCGCCTGCATCGTCGTCGGCGCGGCGATGCTGCGGTTCCAGCTCGGCGAGACGATCGAGCTCGTGCGGGCGCGCTTCGGCGCGCACGTCGATCGCGACGCCGCCGCGCGACTGCACGAACTGGCCGAAGGCTGGCCGCTCGGGCTGCAACTGGCGCTGTCGGCGATGGCGGCGGGCAGCGACCCGCAGGCCGAGATCGCGAAGCTCGCCGCACACGGCGCCAGCGCGCGCGGGCAGCTCGTCGAGTTGCTGCTCGCCAGGCTCGATCCGGGCGATCTCGACCTTTTGACGCGTGTCGCGATCCTCGACCGCCTGCACCCGGTGTTGTGCCGCGCGCTCGTGCCGGACGCCGACGCTGACAGTGTCCTCGCGCGGCTGGCCAACGACACACCGGTCATCATGGCCGGCGAGGGCAGCGATTGGCTGCGCATGCATGCGCTGGCGCGCGACGAACTGCTGCGCCGCTTCGCGCGACTGCCCGCCGCCGAGCAGGCGGCGCTGCACGCTCGCGCGGCGCAGGCGCTGGCGGCGATGGATCTGCTCGAGGAGGCGGCGCAGCACGCGCTCGACGCCGGCCAGCGCGAAGCCGCCTACGACCTCGCCGAGCGCAGTCTGTACGAGACGCTCATGGCGCAGGGACGACAGGGCGCCGTCCTCGACTGGCTGGCGCGGCTGCCGGCGGACGAAGTCGATCGCCGGCCGCGGCTGCTGCTGGCGGCGGCCTGGTCGCTCGCGATCAGCGAGCGCCATGAAGAGGCGAGCCGCTACACCGAGCGCATCCTCGCCCAACCCGGGGTCGATGCGGCGGCGCGCTGCGAGTGTGCGCTGATCGAAAGCGGCGCGGCGATCTTCGCCGACGACCCCGACCGATTTGCCGCACTGCACGACCCGTGGGCGAGCGAGCCGCCGCTGCACGATCCGCTGATGCTGCAGGTGCATGCCAACCGCTCCGCCTTTCGCACCCTGATCGAAGGCGAACCGGCGCTCGCCCGGCTGCGCCAGCAGCAGGCGCCGCGCGGCGAGCGCAGCGCGGAGTCGGTCTACCTCGGCCGTTGGGGCGAGTTCATCGTCGGCCTGTCCTACCTCTGGGAAGGGCAGGTGCTGCTGGCCGAGAAACTGTTGCGCCCGACGCTCGCGCAGGCCGAAGCCGAACTCGGCCGCCGCGCCCGTTTCGTCTGCCATCTGGCGAGCCTGCTCGCGGCTGCGCTTTGGGAGCGCAACGCGCCCGACGAGGCCGCCGCCTTGCTCGCCAACCGGCTCGACGTTCTCGAGCGCGGCGGGCTGCCGGAGTCGACCTTGCTCGCGTTTCGCACGCTGGCGCGGATCGCGAGTGCCGAACATGCCGAGCACCGCGCGTTCGAGCTGCTCGCGGCGCTCGACGCGGTCGGCACGGCGCGCCGCCTGCCGCGGCTGCGCATCGTGAGCCTCGCCGACCAGGTGCGGCTGCACGCGCGCAGCTTTCGCGCCGAGACCTGCCGCGTGCTGTGCGGCCAGATCGATGCGATGCTCGCCGATCCCGCCACGCCGCAGGGGCCGCTCTGGCGCCGCTATGGCGCGCTGCTGCGCGAAGAGGCGCACGGCCAGGCCGCGATCGCGGCGCAGGACTGGCGGGCCGCGGCGCAGTCCCTCGAACGCGCCGACGTGCTGGCGCGCGGGCTCAAGCGCGGCCGGCTGCACATCGAACTGCTCGGCCTGCGCGCCTACGTGCTCGACCGTGTCGGCGAACGCTCGGTCGGCCTGCTGCGCGAGGCGGCCGATCTGGCCGCCGCCTACGGCCTGCGGCGCGTTTTCGACGACGCCCACCCGGCGCTCGGTGCCTGGGCGCGTCAAGTCCTGGAGGCGGGCGACGCGGCCGGCCCCGGCCCGCTTGCCGCTCCGCTGCGCGCCCCGCAGGCGCCGGCAGCTGCCGCCGCCGCGCGCTCGACGCCAAGCATGGCGCTGACGCCGAAGGAGCGCGAGGTGCTCGAACTGCTGACGCGCAACCTCTCCAACAAGGAGATCGGCCTGGCGATGCAGGTCGGCGAGCAGACGATCAAGTGGCACATGAAGAACCTGTTCGCCAAGCTCGACGCCGGCACGCGCAAGCAGGTCGTGCAGCGCGCCCGCATCCTCGGCCTGCTCGAAGCGGCGTAGGCCCGGCGCGCTTCCTTGCGCGTCCCGGCGGCGGGGCCTCCCCCCTCTGCAATGGGGGGGTGAAAGGCGGACCCCGGTCATAAGCTTCCCTCCATCGAAGGCGGCCCTTCGGCCGCATCGCAACCGTGGAGACAGATCGCATGACCACCACCACCGCAACCGCATCGCCTGCCGTCGTTCGCGCCGCAACGCTTGCCGACTCGATCAAGGTCGAGCCGCTGACCTGCGCGATCGGCGCCGAGCTTTCCAACGTCGATCTCGGCGCCGCTTCGCGCGACGCGGCGCTGGTCGCGGAAATTCGCAAGCTGCTGCTCGAGTACCGCGTGCTCTTCTTCCGCAATCAGGACATCACGCGCGCCGAGCATGTTGCCTTCGCGCGCCACTTCGGCGAACTGGAGGACCACCCGGTCGCCGGCAGCGACCCCGAGCACCCCGGCCTCGTGCGCATCTACAAGAACCCGGACATGCCCAACGACCGCTACGAGAACGCCTGGCACGCCGACGCCACCTGGCGCGAGCGGCCGCAGATGGGCGCCGTGCTGCGCTGCGTCGAGTGCCCGCCGGTCGGCGGCGACACGATGTGGGCCAACATGGTGCTCGCCTACGAGCGGCTGCCCGAGCACGTCAAGACGCAGATCGCCGGCCTGAAGGCGCGCCACTCGATCGAAGCCAGCTTCGGCGCGGCGATGCCGGCCGACAAGCGCCTCGCGCTGAAGGCGCAGTTCCCGGATGCCGAGCACCCGGTCGTCCGCACCCATCCCGAGACCGGCGAGAAGGTGCTGTTCGTCAACGCCTTCACGACCCACTTCACGAACTTCCACACCGCCGCCAACGTGCGTGTCGGCCAGGACTACACGCACGGCGGCTCCGACCTGCTGCGCTACCTGATCAGCCAGGCCGCGATCCCCGAGTACCAGGTGCGCTTCCGCTGGCGGCCGAACTCGATGGCGATGTGGGACAACCGCAGCACCCAGCACTACGCGGTGATGGACTACCCGCCGTGCCACCGCAAGATGGAACGCGCCGGGATCATCGGCGACGCCCCGTTCTGACCTCCGACCCATCCGATCCGACCGACTTACTTCCCAAGGACACACCATGAACTTCCTCGACGGTTCCCTCTTCCCCGAAAATCAGGACAAGCTCGTCATCACCGCCGCGCCCTACGGCCCCGAATGGATTCCCTCGGACTTCCCCGAGGACATCGCGGTGACGATGGACGAGCAGGTCCAGAAGGCGGTCGACTGCTACAACGCTGGCGCGACGGTGCTGCACCTGCACGTGCGCGAACTCGACGGCAAGGGCAGCAAGCGCCTCTCGAAGTTCAACGAACTGATCGCCGGCGTGCGCAAGGCGGTGCCCGACATGGTGATCCAGGTCGGCGGCTCGATCAGCTTCGCGCCCGAGACCGATGGCCAGGTCGCGAAGTGGCTGTCGGACGACACGCGCCACATGCTCGCCGACCTCGAGCCGCAGCCCGACCAGGTGACGGTGACGATCAACACGACGCAGATGAACGTCCTCGAGCACATGGAGGAGGCCGACATCGAGGGCACGTCGCTCGCGACGCCGGAGGGCCGGCGCGCCTACAGCGAGATGGTCGTGCCGTCGAACCCGGCGTGGTTCGAGGAGCACATCCGCCGCCTGAGCAAGGCGCGCATCCAGAGCGCGTTCCAGTTCTACAACATCAACAGCTACGAGACGGTCGAGCGGCTGATCCGCCGCGGCGTCTACAAGGGCCCGCTGGTGATGAACTGGGTCGCGATCAGCGGCGGCATGGACGCGCCCAACATCTACAACCTCGCCAACTTCGTGCGCGCGATTCCGGACGGCGCGATGCTGACGGTCGAAAGCAGCATGCGCAACGTGCTGCCGATCAACATGATCGGCATCGCGATGGGCCTGCACGTGCGCTGCGGCATCGAGGACAACCTCTGGAACCAGTCGCGCACCGAGAAGATGAGCACCGTCAAGCAGATCGAGCAGCTGGTGCGCATCTCGCGCGAGTTCGGCCGCGAGATCGCCACCGGCAAGGAGGCGCGCGAGATCTGCAAGATCGGCGTCTTCTACGACAGCGTCGAGGAGACGCTCGCCGCCAACGGCTTCGCGCCGAACGCCAAGGGCCGCCAGCAGGGCTTCCTGCGCAAGGCCGCGTGAGGAACGCAGCGATGAGCGAGCCGACGGTGCTGATTGTTCCCGGGCTGCGCGACGCCGTCGCGATGCACTGGCAGACGCTGCTTCACGCCCGGCTGCGCGCCGCGCGCCGCGCCGTCGTCTCGGTGCCGGCTATGGGCCGCGCGGACCTCGACTGTGCGGCACGCATCGAGGCCATCGAACGCGCTGCGCAACTTGTCGCCGGCCCGCTCGTCGTCGTCGCGCACAGCGGCGGCTGCATCATGGTCGCGCACTGGGCGCAGCGCACGCAGCGCGCGGTGCAAGGTGCGTTGCTCGCGACGCCGCCGGACTTCGACTCGGCGATGCCGGCCGGCTATCCGGCGCTCGACGCCCTCGACGAGGGCGGCTGGCTGCCGGTGCCGCGAACGAAGCTGCCGTTTGCGAGCATCGTCGCCGCGAGCCGCGACGATCCGCTCGGTCCGTTCGACCGCATCGCGGCACTCTCTCGCGACTGGGGCAGCGAACTCGCCGACCTCGGCTGCGTCGGCCATCTGAATCCGGCCTCGGGCTACGGCGAATGGCCGGCGGCCGACGGCTTCATCGCACAACTCTCCGGCGCGCCGGCGTCCGCCTGACGCTTCGCCGCCGCGCACCAAGGAACAAGACATGGCGAAGGCAATCCGCTTTCACGAAACCGGTGGCCCCGAGGTGTTGAAGCTCGAGACCGTCGAGGTCGGCGACCCCGGGCCGGGGCAGGCGCGGGTGCGCCACAGCTTCGTCGCGGTGAACTTCATCGACATCTACTTCCGCACCGGGCGCTATCCGCATCCGCTGCCGGCGGGTCTCGGCAGCGACGCCGTCGGCGTCGTCGAGGCGGTCGGCGAAGGCGTCATCGACATCAAGGCCGGCGACCGCGTCGGCTACCTGCTCGGGCCGCAGGGCGCGTACAGCGACGTGCGGCTGATGCCGGCCGAGGTGCTGATCCCGATCCCGGACGGCGTGTCGGACCGCACCGCGTCGACGCTGATGATGAAGGGCATGACGGCGCAGTATCTGTTTCGCCAGGTCTATCCGCTCGCCGGTGGCGAGACGATCCTCTATCACGCCGCGGCCGGCGGCGTCGGCTCGGTCGCCTGCCAGTGGGCGCGCGCGATCGGGGTGACGATGATCGGCACCGTCAGCACCGAAGCGAAGGCCGAGGCGGCGCGCGCCAACGGCTGCGCGCACGTCATCGTCACCGGTGGCATGACGCCCGACGAGATGACGTACGAGATCCCGAAGCGGGTGCGCGAGATCACCGGCGGCAAGGGCGTGCCGGTCGTCTACGACTCGGTCGGAAAAGACACGCTGATGGCGTCGCTCGACAGCCTGCAGCCGCGCGGCACGCTCGTGAGCAACGGCACGACATCGGGCCCGGTCGTCATCGACACGACGCTGCTTGCGGTGAAGGGCTCGATCTGGCTCACGCGGCCGGCGATGGTGCACTACGCGACGCCGCGCGCGCACATGCTTGAGATGGCGCGCGAACTCTTCGACCATGTGCTGGCCGGAAGAATCACCGGCGAGCCAAAGCAGCAGTTCCGGCTCGAAGAGGCGGCCGACGCGCATCGCGCGCTCGAGTCGCGCCGCACGACCGGCGCGACCGTGCTCGTGCCCTGAAGCGAGGCCGCCATGGACCTGCAAAGCGTCGGCCACGGGCCGGACGACAACAAGTACCTCGTCGGCCCGAAGGCGGCCTGGTTCGCGTTCGCGATGACGATCGCGCTGATGATCTTCGACTACGTCGACCGCCAGATCATCGTCTCGCTGTTCCCGCACCTGAAGGCGGAATGGGGGCTGTCGGACAAGCAGCTCGCCGGGCTGGTGTCGGTCGTCTCGATCACGGTCGCGATCGGCGGCATTCCGATCGCGCTCGTCGCCGACCGCGTCAGCCGCGTCAAGAGCATCGTCGTCATGGCCACCGCCTGGAGCCTGGCGACGATCTCGTGCATGTTCGTTCGCAGCTACCCGGCGCTGTTCGCGGCGCGCGCCGTCGTCGGCGCCGGTGAGGCGGGCTACGGCTCGGTTGGCGCCGGGCTGATCGCGAGCCACTTCCCGTCGCGCATGCGCGGCACGCTGATGGCGGGCTTCTTTGCCGCGGCGTCGTTCGGCTCGGTGCTCGGCGTGATCCTCGGCGGCGTGATCGCCGACCGCTGGGGCTGGAAGGCGGCGTTCGGCGTCGTCGGCATCCCCGGCCTCGCCTTTGCGCTGCTGTATCTTTTCGTGCGCGACTACAAGACGGTCGAACTCACGCCCAATCTGCAGGCGGCGCGCCAATCGACCGGCGCGACGCTGCGCCACATCGCGCAGGTGCTGTTGCGCTCGCGCACGATGCTGTGGGTGTGCGTCGCCGCGCCGGCGCAGCTGATCGTCGTCTCCGCGGTCTGGGCCTGGCTGCCGAGCTTTCTCGTCCGCGCCCACGGCATGACGCCGGAAGCGGCGGGGATCAAGGCGTCGCTCGTCGTGCTGGCCGGCGCCGTCGGCAGCGTGCTGTGGGGCGCGGTCGTCGACCGCATCGGGCGCCGCCATGGGCCGGGCTCCAAGCTGCGCGCGGTGGCGGTGCTGTGCCTGGCGACGATGCTCGCGATCAGCTTCGCGTTCGGCGCGCCGCAGCTCGGCATCGCGTTGTCCGACCAGGCGCAGTTCGCGCTGATCATCGTCGGCGGCCTGCTGATGGTCTGCCACGTCGGCCCGGCGTCGGCGGCGATCATCGACGTCACGCACCCCGGCGTGCGTTCGACCGGCGCGTCGATCCTGTCGCTGTTCCAGAACCTGTTCGGGCTTGCGCTGGGGCCGTTCATCGCCGGTGCACTGTCCGACGCGATCGGGCTCGAGCACGCGCTGACGCTGACGCCGCTCGCCGGCGTGATCGCGGTGTTCGCCTTCCTGCGCGCCGCGACGACCTACGAGGCCGATGCCGCGCGCGCCGCCGACCCGCTGATCGTCAGGGCCGAGGCACTGCACGCGCAGGCTTCGGCCGCCACCTCACATTGACCGGAAGAACCCCGATGAACGGACTGATGCAACACCAGCCGCTGCTGATCTCGAACCTGCTCGTGCATGCCGAACGGCACCACGGCGAGCAGCAGATCGTCTCGCGCCGCGTCGAAGGCGACATCCATCGCACGACGTATCGCGAACTGGCGTCGCGCGCGCGGCGCATGGCCAATGCGCTCGCGGCGCACGGCATCCAATTCGGCGACCGCGTCGCGACGCTCGCCTGGAACGGCTACCGCCACATGGAGCTGTACTACGCGGTGTCGGGCTCGGGGGCGGTGCTGCACACGCTCAACCCGCGCCTGCACCCCGACCAGGTGGTGTGGATCGCCGACCACGCCGAGGACCAGATCCTCTTCTTCGACCTCACGTTCCTGCCGCTGATCGAGGCGATCGAGCCGCGCGTCAAGACGATCAAGGCCTTCGTCGCGATGACCGACCGGGCCAACATGCCGGCCGCCGGCAAGATCGCGAACCTGCTGTGCTACGAGGAGCTGATCGCCGGCGCGAGCGATGCCTTCGTCTGGCCGAGCTTCGACGAGAACGCGGCCTCGTCGCTGTGCTACACGTCGGGCACGACGGGCAACCCGAAAGGCGCGCTCTACAGCCACCGCTCGACGCTGCTGCACACCTATGCCGCGGCGCTGCCCGACTCGCTGTCGGCCTGCGCGCGCGACACGATCCTGCCGGTCGTGCCGATGTTCCACGTCAACGCCTGGGGGCTGCCGTATGTCGGCTGCATGGTCGGCGCGAAGATGGTCTATCCCGGCCCGTTCCTCGACGGCAAGAGCCTGTACGAGCTGTTCGAAAGCGAAGGCGTGACCGTCTCGGCCGGCGTGCCGACGGTCTGGCAGGGGCTGCTCACGCACGTCGAGGCGAACGACCTCGAGTTCAGCACGATGCGGCGCACGATCATCGGCGGCTCGGCCTGCCCGCCGGCGATGATGCGCGCGTTCCAGGAACGCCACGACGTGCAGGTGCTGCACGCCTGGGGCATGACCGAGATGAGCCCGCTCGGCACCGCCTGCACCTTCAAGCCCAAGCACCAGGCGCTGCCGGCGGCCGAACGGCTCGCGGTGCAGGCCAAGCAGGGTCGTGCGGTGTTCGGCGTCGACATGAAGATCGTCGACGACGAAGGCAAGGAGCTGGCGTGGGACGGCAAGGCGAGCGGCGAACTGCTCGTCAAGGGGCCGTGGATCATCTCGTCGTACCTGAAGGGCGAGGGCGGCGACCCGCTCGTCGACGGCTGGTTCCCGACCGGCGACGTGAGCACGATCGACGCCGACGGCTACATGCAGATCACCGACCGCGCCAAGGACGTCATCAAGTCGGGCGGCGAGTGGATCGGCTCGATCGACATCGAGAATATCGCCGTCGCGCATCCGGCCGTCGCGATGGCTGCGTGCATCGCGGCGCGCCACCCGAAGTGGGACGAGCGCCCGCTGCTGGTCGTCGTCAGGAAGCCGGGTGCGCAGGTCTCGCGCGACGAAATGCTGAAGTTCTTCGACGGTAAGATCGCCAGATGGTGGACTCCGGACGACGTCGTCTTTACCGATTCGATTCCGCTCGGTGCGACCGGCAAGATGCAGAAGAACAAGCT
>JACSRM010000017.1 GCA_014879745.1 Burkholderiaceae bacterium
CCACTCGATCGTGATGAAGCGCAGCATGGCCAGCGGCTACGCCGGCGTCGACAACCCGCTCTTCTACAAAGAGAACAACCGCATGCTGTTCGGCGACGCGAAGAAGATGCTGGAGGAGGTGCTGGCGGCGTTGCCGGGGGTAGGCAAGGCGCCACGCCGCGCATTGCGGATTCGCTCGTCGAGACGCCGCGTCCTCTTTCCTATGGCGCTCACGCCTGGCTTCAAGTGAAAGTGACTGGCTCTTTTCTTTAATACAATGCGGAAATCGTCAGCCTTGTAAAAGCGGAACCCGTTGGACTTTCCCACACGCGCTGGTCGCTACATCCAGCAGGCCACGGGCTACAAGGCCTTCGTGCCGGCGCCGCTGCCGCCGCAGCCCCCCATCGAGTACAGCGGAGAACTGCAGACCTTGCTGTCCGCCGCCGACCGCGACATCGGCCGCCTCGATGCACTGGCCGCGCTCTTGCCCAACCCGGACCTGTTCGCCGCGATGTACGTGCGCCACGAGGCGGTGCTGTCGTCGCAGATCGAGGGCACGCACAGCACGCTCGAGGACGTGCTCGCCTACGAGGCCGACGCGGTGCGCGACGACACGCCCAAGGACGTGGCCGAGGTCGTCAACTACGTGCGCGCGATGAACCACGGTCTCGCCCGGCTTGCCGATCTGCCGCTCTCGCTGCGGCTGCTGCGCGAGATCCACGCCGAGTTGATGAAGGGCGTGCGCGGCGCAACCAAGTCGCCCGGCGAATTCCGCAGCTCGCAGAACTGGATCGGCGGCGCCGGCAGCACCTTGAAGGATGCCGTCTTCGTGCCGCCGCCGCCGCACGAGCTGATGGACGCGCTGGGCCGGCTCGAACGTTTTCTGCACGAGGCGCGCGCCAGCGTGCCGCTGCTCGTTCGCTGCGCGCTCGCGCATGCCCAGTTCGAGACCATCCACCCCTTTCTCGACGGCAACGGCCGTGTCGGCCGGCTGCTGATCACGCTGATGCTGTGCGAGGACGGTGCGCTCGCGCGCCCGCTGCTGTACCTGTCGCTGTACCTGAAGGCGCGGCGCGCCGAGTACTACGACCGCCTCACCGCGATCCGCCACCAGGGCCACTGGGAGGCGTGGATCGCCTTCTTCCTGCGCGGCGTCAGCAGCACCGCGCGCACCGCAACGCACACCGCGCAGCAGATCGTCGCGCTGCGCGACGCGCACCGCGGCGCCGTCGCGGGCCAAGCCAAGGCGCTCGCGCTGCTCGACCATCTGCTGCTGCAACCCACGGTGTCGATCAAGCGCGTCGCGCAGCTTCTGGGCTGCAGCGCGCCGACCGCCGCCAAGCTGGTGGCCGGGCTCGAGGCGCGCGGCTGGCTGCGCGAGCTGACCGGCTACGGCCGCAACCGCCTGTGGCGCTATCAGCCCTACGTTGACCTCTTCCACCGCGACGCGCTGGACGCGCTGGTGCCGCCGCCCGCCGCCCCCGCCGCGGCCTGAACCCGCATGCCGACGCTCGACTGGCTCAACCGCGACGCGGCGTTTCGCATCGCCCAGGGCGTGCCGACACGCGTGCTGCGCCCGCACGCTGCCGGCCACCTGTTCGGCGATGCCGGCGCGCACAGCGACAACCTGCTGATCCAGGGCGACAACCTCGCAGCGCTGCGCGCGCTGCTGCCGTTCTATCGCGGCCACGTGAAGTGCATCTTCATCGACCCGCCGTACAACACCAGGAGCGCCTTCGAGCACTACGACGACAACCTCGAACACAGCCAGTGGCTGTCGATGATGCTGCCGCGGCTGCAACTGCTGCGCGAGCTGCTGAGCGAGGACGGCAGCATCTGGGTGACGATCGACGACAACGAGGGGCACTACCT
>JACSRM010000181.1 GCA_014879745.1 Burkholderiaceae bacterium
CCCGTTCGAGGCCTTCGACGATAAGCCGGTCGATCATGGCTGTACTTTATCGACACATACACGGCACCCCGCGGCGCGGGTTGGGCAGGCTGTTCCGCCCAAAAACTCGCGGGTCATCCGCGGCGTCCACCATCGTTCGGCGCAGGCCAGATGGCGGGCGTCGCCGGCACGCAGCGCGTTGGGTGATTCGAGCGTCAGCATCGCGGCGCGCTCGAACATTGCCGGGTCGTGAGCCGCAAGCCTGCCGAAACGCTCCCAGGCGACCAGTGCGCGTGGGGCGTCGATCTGCACGGTGCGAGTTGCATGGTGCGTTGCTTGATGTCGAGCGCGTGCGCGAACTCGATCGTGCATCAGGCTGAGGACACCGCCTTCCTGCACGCAGTCTGTGCCGGACCCCGGAGGGCATCGTGACGACGCAGGCGGGCGCTCCGAGGGAGGATGCATGATCACACTTGCGACTCACGACACTAAAATGCCCCAATGGACCGCGCCTCGATACTCGCGCTGCTGCAGGAGCACCGTGACGTCATCTCGAAGCGTTTCGGCGCGAAGCATCTGGCGCTGTTCGGGTCGGCCGCCCGCGACGAGATGCGCTCTGACAGCGATGTCGACGTGCTGGTGGATTTCGATGGCCCGGCCACCTTCGATGGCTACTTCGACCTCAAGGACTATCTCGAGGGTCTGCTGTGCCGGCCCGTCGATCTGGTGACGCGCAAGGGCCTGAAGCCCAGGGCGCGGCAACATGTCGAACGCGATCTGATCCGTGTCACGTAGCTGACTTCTGTACCTGGATGACCTGATCGCCAGTGCCGAGAGAATCGGCCGCCTGACGGTCGGGCGCTCGATCGAGCAGTTCGTCGCCGACGAGGCCGCCTTCGACGCGGTGCTGTTCAACCTCCAGGTGATCGGCGAAGCCATCAAGAAGCTGCCTGCCGAGGCACAGGCCTTGCTGCCGCAGGCCGACCGTCGCGGGCCGGCTCGGTTGCGCGATCTGATCGCGCACCATTATTTCGCTCTCGACACGGACATCGTCTGGGAAGTCGCGAACCGGCATGTGCCTGCTTTGCTGAAGCATGCCCTGGTCTTGCGCGGCGCCGACGCCGGCCCGAGCGCGGGGTAGTGGTTCTTCGATCCGGACCATCTTGCGGCATGTGATCGCGGCGATTGTTTCGCTGCCGGGCGTGTCGCTCGCCAGGCAGCGAGCATGATCTTGCCAATTGATGCTGCCGCCCGCGCCGGCTCGCAAAGTCAGAAGCGCACGGGCGTGATGCTCATGCTTCGCGCGTCTCGGCCCTGCTTGTCGTCAAGGGTTGCGATGCGCCGGGCGCCGCATCGTTCGGCGCAGGCCAGATGAAGCGCGTCGCCGGCACGCAGCGCGTTGGGTGATTCGAGCGTGAGCATCGCGGCACGTTCGAACAATGCCGGGTCGAGCGGCAACAGGCGCAGATCGTGTGCCGCGAGCCGGCCGAAACGCTCCCAGGCAGCCTGTGCCTGTCGGGCGTCGAGTTGCGCCGTTCGTTGCTTGATGCCGAGCGCGCTCGCGAACTCGGTCACGCACCAGACCGCGGACACCAGTTCGCTTCGTGCGCCTGCGTACCACTTGCCGACCGCACTGCTGCGCGGCTCGTTGACGATCAGCGCCACCAGGACGCTGGTATCGACATAGATCATCGGTCTTGATGGTTTGCCGCGCTCAGTAGCGGGCGGCGTCGCGCATCGAGCTGACCACTGGCGTGCCCTGCGGCAACGCGGCGCGCGCGCGCTCGAGTTCTTGGGCGAACGCGCCGCGGTTCCATGGCGCGGCCCGGATCGTCAACGCGCCGTCGAGGGTGATCTGCGCGTCGAGCGTAT
>JACSRM010000016.1 GCA_014879745.1 Burkholderiaceae bacterium
CCGCCCTGCACGGCGATGATGACGAGACGGCCGTCCTCGGCGAGGCACGACACCTCGCGCTTGACATAGTCGCCGGCGACCATGTCGAGGATCACATCGACACCGCGTTTGGCAGTGAGCGCGAGCGCCTGCTCGGCGAAATCCTGCGTCTTGTAGTTGATCGCGTGATCCGCGCCGAGTGCGAGGCAGGCGGCGCACTTCTCGTCGCTGCCCGCGGTCGCGATGACCATCGCGCCGTGCGCCTTCGCGAGCTGGATCGCCGTCACGCCGATGCCGCTCGTGCCGCCCTGGACGAGGAAAGTCTCGCCCGCTTGCAGGCGCGCGCGGTCGAAAACGTTGGACCAGACGGTGAAGAAGGTTTCGGGCAGGCTCGCCGCCTCGACGTCGGTGAGCCCTTGCGGCACCGGCAAGCACTGGCCGACCGGCGCGACGCAGAGTTCGGCATAGCCGCCGCCGGCGACGAGCGCGCAGACGCGGTCGCCGATGGCCAGCCCGGCCGCGGCGATCGCCTGTGGGTCGCCGCTGACGATGCTTCCGCAGACCTCGAGCCCCGGCAGATCGGACGCTCCCGGCGGCGGCGGATACGCGCCCTTGCGCTGCAGCACGTCGGGGCGATTCACGCCCGACGCGGCAACGCGGATCAGCAGTTCACCCGCGCCAGCCACCGGGTCCGGGCGCTGCGTCAGGCGCAGCACCTCGGGCTTGCCCGGCGCCGAGATCTCGATCGCGTTCATCGCCGTCCCGCGGGCGATGCTCAGTCGCGCACCGGCGCCGGCTGGCGCTCGAGCAGCGCCTTCATCGACAGCTTGACGCGACCCTTGTCGTCGGTCTCGAGGACCTTGACGCGAACGACCTGGCCTTCGCTCAGGACGTCGGTCACCTTCTCGACGCGCTCGTGCGCGATCTGGCTGATATGCAGCAACCCGTCCTTGCCCGGAAGCAGGTTGACGAGCGCACCGAAGTCGAGGATCTTCGTGATCGGGCCTTCGTAGATCTTGCCGACCTCGACTTCGGCCGTCAGTTCCTCGATGCGCTTCTTCGCGTGCGCCGCCTTATCGGCGTCGGTCGAGGCGATCGTGATCGTGCCGTCCTCGCCGATGTCGATCGTGCAGCCCGTCTCCTCGGTCAGCGCACGGATCGTCGCGCCGCCCTTGCCGATCACGTCGCGGATCTTCTCGGGGTTGATCTTCATGGTGTACAGGCGCGGCGCGAACTGGCTGACCTCGGCCTTGGCCTCGCCCATCGCCGCCTGCATCTTGCCGAGGATGTGCAGCCGCGCCTCCTGCGCCTGCGCCAGCGCGACCTGCATGATCTCCTTCGTGATGCCCTGGATCTTGATATCCATCTGCAGCGCGGTGATGCCGGCGGTCGTGCCGGCGACCTTGAAGTCCATGTCGCCGAGGTGATCCTCGTCGCCGAGGATGTCGGTCAGCACGGCGAAGCGGTTGCCGTCCTTGATCAGCCCCATCGCGATGCCGGCGACATGCGCCTTCATCGGCACGCCGGCGTCCATCAGCGCGAGGCAGCCGCCGCACACCGAGGCCATCGACGACGAGCCGTTGCTCTCGGTGATCTCCGAGACGACGCGCAGCGTGTACGGGAAGTCGGCTTCGCTCGGCAGCGCCGCGACGAGCGCCCGCTTGGCCAGGCGCCCGTGGCCGATCTCGCGCCGCTTCGGGCTGCCGAAACGCCCCGCCTCGCCGGTCGCGAACGGCGGCATGTTGTAGTGGAGCATGAAGCGGTCGGTGAACTCGCCGGCGAGCGCGTCGATGCGCTGGGCGTCGCGCGCCGTGCCGAGCGTCGCGACGACCATCGCCTGCGTCTCGCCGCGCGTGAACAGCGCCGA
>JACSRM010000144.1 GCA_014879745.1 Burkholderiaceae bacterium
CGACTATCTGCGCGCCCATGCCGGCAGGCTGCGCCCCGGCGGGCGGGTGCTGTGCGTCGCCGACGGCGAGGGCCGCAACAGCGTCTGGCTGGCGCGGCGCGGCATGTCGGTCGATGCCTTCGATATCGCCGCCGTCGGCGTCGACAAGGCCAGGCGGCTCGCCGCGGCGGCGGGCGTGAACGTGCACTACGAGGTCGCAGACTGCGAGGGCTGGCGCTGGCCGGTCGCCACCTACGACGCGGTCGTCGCGATCTTCGTCCAGTTCGCCGACCCGCCGATGCGCGAGCGGCTCTTCGCGCGCATCGTCTCCGCCCTCGCGCCGGGCGGGATGCTCCTGCTGCAGGGCTACACGCCGCGGCAGCTCGAATTCAAGACCGGCGGCCCGCCGATCCTGTCGCACCTCTATACCGCCGAGATGCTGCGCGCGGCGTTCGGCGCGCTCGAGATCGTCGAACTGCGGGAATATGTCGCCGAGCTCTGCGAAGGCAGCCACCATGTGGGCCGCTCGGCGCTCGTCGGCATGCTCGCGCGCAAGCCTTGATGACCGGGTCACGGATACAGGACGCAACCAGATGAATATCGAGCAGTTCATGCAGGGCTACAAGCGGGCCTGGGAGGAGCGCGACGACGCACTCTTTTGCGCCCTCTTCGCGCCCGATGCGAGCTATCACAACACGCCATTCGCCGAGCAGCGTGGCCACGCGCAACTCGCCGCCTACTGGCAGCGCGTCAAGCTGCAGGACGAAGTGCACCTGCGCTACGAAGTGTTCGCATCGACGGCCGATGGCGGCATCGCCCACTGGCACGTCACCTATCAGGTCCGATCCGAGGAGTTGTTCAGGATCTGGGCCGCCTCGACCGGCACGAATCTGATCTCCCGCAAGGAAGGCGACCCGCTGCCGCGCATGGTGCTCGACGGCGTGCTGCAGGCGCGCTTCGCCGGCGGCCTGTGCAGCGAGTGTCGGCTGTGGTGGCACAGCATGCCGCAGCCGGCGACGTAGGCGCGCCGCGCCTCGAGCCGGGGCCGACACTTCGCGGGTGTGGGCGGCGTCGAACACTATCGGGAGCACGTGACGAAAGTCACGCCGCCAGCCCGCGAAGCCATGCTGCCTGTCGGTAGGATCGAGCCTTTGCGGCAGCAGCGGAGCACGGCATTGGCCCGGTCAGAAGCAGTCGAGCGGGCACGCTCCATCTCGCAACCCGAACATGGCATCGCCAGCCGGCGCCCGGTGACGACGATCGGCCTGCCTGAGGGCGTCAGCGGGGCGCCCGCCTTGCGCACAAGCGCCGGCGCGTCGTCGGCGCGGATTGCAAAGTCGAATCCATCATGACCGGCAAGGCACTGTTGCTGATACTCGGCAGCGTCGGCTTGTCGGCCTTCGCGCAGATCGCATTGAAGATCGGGATGGGCGGCGAGGCCGCACGCGATGCGATGGCTCACGGATCGCTGGTCTACGGCTACATCAGGCTGCTCGTCATTCCAGCCGTCGTCTGCGGCCTGGTCGCCTATGGCCTGAGCGCACTGCTGTGGCTGCGGGTGCTTGCCGAACTCGACGTCAGCAAGGCCTATCCATTCGTCGCGCTCGGCATCGTTGTCACGATGACATCGGGGGCATTGTTCCTCGGCGAATCGGTTCCCTTGCTGCGCGTCGCCGGCGCCGCGCTCGTGATCGTCGGCGTATTGCTTGTCGGCATGAGCTGACCGGCGAAGCGGGAACCGGGCACCGGATATCGATGGAGCCGTCGCCGATCGACCCACTGCGAGTCGAGCGTTGGCAGCGCCGGGGCGGCAACCTCGCCGGCCATCGAATCGCGCAAAGCGGTGGAAGTTTGCGCAACCGTCACGTTTTCGGAATCGAACGCCGGCCGAGAGCCGCTACGATTGGTTACGCAATCTCGCCAGCGCCGCCCTGGCCACCGGCCCGGCTTGCCGGCATCGGCGGGTGGTGGGTGCGGTGGGCGGCTTTACGCAGTTCGAATTCGCTCGACTTTCGATCAATCCGGTTTCATCGCCATGCGTTCTGAATATTCCAGCTGCGAAGGAGACGAATCGAATGCAGCCCGGCAGGGTGTCGTCGCGCGTTGCGCCGTGGGCGCGGGGCGCGGCTAGACATGTGCGGGCTCGCCGCCATCGTCCGCTTCGACGCTGCACCCGTCGAGCGTGACGCGCTGCTGCGCATGAGCGCGACGCTCGTCCATCGCGGGCCGGACGGCGATGGCGACGTGGTGGACGGCCCGGTCGGCATGGCGCATCGGCGGCTCGCGATCATCGATCTGGCGACCGGCCAGCAGCCGATGGCAAGCGAATCCGCGCTGATCGTCTTCAACGGCGAGATCTACAACTACCTCGAGTTGCGCGCCGAGCTGATCGCACGCGGCCGGCGCTTTCGCACCGCGTCGGACACCGAAGTCATCCTTCAGATGTACGAGGAGTACGGCGACGATTGCGTGCGCCGCTTGAACGGCATGTTCGCCTTCGTGCTCTACGACCGCGCGAAGAGGCGGGTGCTGGCGGCGCGCGACCATTTCGGCGTCAAGCCGCTGTATCTGCACGCGAATGCGAATCGGGTGCTGTTCGCCTCCGAGATCAAGGCGCTGCTCGCCCACCCCGAGGTGCGCGCCGAGGCCGACCCGGCCGGCGTCTGCGACTACCTGACGTTTCAGTACGTGCAGGGCGAGCGCACGATGTTTGCCGGCATCGCGACGCTGCTGCCGGGCGAACGCCTGACCGCGGATATCGCCGGCGGTACGCTCGAGCGGCGACGCTACTGGACGCCGAGCTTTCGCGTCGATACCGAGCACAGCGAGACCTATTTCGTCGAGCGGCTGCGCCACCTGCTCGAGGACGCGGTGCGCCTGCAGTTGCGCAGCGACGTGCCGGTCGGCGCCTATCTGAGCGGCGGCATCGATTCGAGCCTCGTGACGGCGCTCGCGTCGCGCCAGAGCGGCAACGCGCTGCACGCCTTCACCGGCCGCTTCGACGAAGGGCCGGAGTTCGACGAGTCGCACTACGCACGCATGGTCGCCGAGCGCTGCGGCGCGCAGATGCATCTGATCACGCCGACCGAGGCCGACTTCGTCGCGTTGATGCCCAGGCTGATCTATCACATGGACGAGCCGGTCGCCGGGCCGGGCCTGTTCCCGCAATTCATGGTGTCGCGCGTCGCCGCGCAGCATGTCAAGGTGGTCCTCGGCGGCCAGGGCGGCGACGAGATCTTCGGCGGCTACGCGCGCTACCTCGTCGCCTACCTGGAGCAGGCGCTCAAGGGCGCGATCCAGGAGAGCACCGAGGAGGGCGAGCACATCGTCTCGTTCAAGTCGATCCTGCGCAACCTGCCTTCGCTGCGGCAGTACCAGCCGATGCTGCAGGCGTTCTGGCGCGAGGGCCTGTTCGACGATATGGACCGGCGCTATTTCCGCCTCATCGACCGCAGCGGCGGCTCGCACCAGCTGCTGTCGGCCGAGATGCGGGCGAGCTGCCGCAACGACGACGCCTTCGAGCGCTTTCGCGCCGTCTTCAACGATCCCGATACGAAGTCGTACTACAACAAGATGACGCACTACGACATGGTCACCAACCTGCCGGCGCTGCTGCAGGTGGAGGATCGCGTCACGATGGCGTCGTCGCTCGAGTCGCGCGTGCCCCTGCTCGACCACCGGATTGCCGATCTCGTCGCCAGCATGCCGCCCAGGCTCAAATTTCGCGGCGGCGAGTTGAAGCACCTGCTCAAGCGCGCGATCGCCGATCTGCTTCCCGCGCCGGTTCTCGATCGCAAGGACAAGATGGGTTTTCCGGTGCCGCTGCACCTGTGGGCACGCGGCGCGGCGCGCGACTTCTTCGGCGACGTGCTGCTGAGCCGGCAATGCCGGGAACGCGGCATCTTCGAACCCGTCGAAGTCGAGAAGCTGATGAATGCCGAGGACGCCTTCGGCCGCCGCCTGTGGGGCCTGCTCAATCTCGAACTCTGGTATCGCACCTTCATCGACGCGGCGCGGCCCGCGCCGGTTCACTGACCTGCGACCCGCTCGCGTCGCGCCCGATTCCTTCTCCAGCCACTTCAGCACCATGCCACTTGCCTTCAATTCCGAACATCGCGTCGATACCTGGGAAGTCCGCAAGATCGCCGTCGTCGGGCCCGGCATCGTCGGCATGCCGATGGCGGCGCTGCTCGCGCACGCGCGCATCTGCGAGGGCAGCGACACGCCGGCGCGCGTCACGGTGATCCAGCGCAACTCGGCAACCTCCGGCTGGAAGGTCGATGCCATCAACGCCGGACGCTCGCCGATCGGCGGCGTCGAGCCCGATCTCGACCGCGTCGTCGCCGAATCGGCCGCTGCGGGCCGGCTCGATGCAAGCCACGACTACGAGGCAGCGCGCGACGCCGACGTCGTCCTGATCTGCACCCAGACCGACAAACGCGGCATGGCGCCCGACTATGGGCCGCTCACCGAAGCGCTCGAGGGCATCGCCTCGCAACTCACGCAGCGGCCGGCGGGCAACGTGCCGCTGATCATCTTCGAATCGACCCTCGCGCCATCGAGCATGGCGACCGTGGTGCGCGATCTGTTCGCCCGCCACGGCCTGATCGAAGGGCGCGACGTGCTGCTCGGCAACAGCCCGAACCGCGTCATGCCGGGCCGTCTCGTCGAGCGCGTCGCAAGCTCCGACAAGCTCGTCGCCGGCCTGCATCCGGATACGCCGCAACTCATCGCCCGGCTCTATCGCCGCATCGTCACGCGCGGCCGGCTGCACGAGACGAACAGCATGACGGCCGAGGTCGTCAAGACGCTCGAGAACGCGTATCGCGACGTGCGCATCGCCTACGCGGCCGAGGTGGTTCGCCACTGCGACGCGCACGGCGTCGACTTCTTCGCGCTGCGCGACCGGGTGAATGCGCGGCTGCAGCAGTCCGACACCGCCTCCGCGGATCCGAACGCGGTGCCCAGCGGCGGATTGCTCGTGCCGATGCTCGGCGTCGGCGGGCACTGCCTGCCGAAGGACGGCATCCTGCTGTGGTGGCGGGCACTCGAAGCGCAGGCGCCGAGCCAGCGCAGCCTGATTCTCGAATCGCGCCGCATCAACGACGAGGCGCCGGCCTGGACGCTCGCGCGCATCGAGTCGCTGTTCGGGCCGGTCGCCGGACGCCGCATCGCGCTGCTCGGCGCCGCCTACCGCTTCGATTCCGAGGACACGCGCAATTCGCCGACGCTGGTGCTGGCGCGGCTGCTGATCGAGCGCGGCGCGAGCGTCGCGATCCACGACCCCTACGTCTACGAAACCGACCAGAACCTGCGCCGGACCGAACTCACCGCGCACTTCAGCCGCGATCTCGACAGCGTGCTCTCGCAGGCACAGGTCATCGTTGCGTGCACCGGCCACAAGGTCTACCGCGACCGGTGCGAAGCGATACTCGACGCCGCGCCGCATGCGACCGCCATCTTCGACGCCTGCAACCTGTGGTCCGCGCAAGTGATCAGCGCGCGCGGCAGGCAGTACGGCGGCATCGGACGCGGCACCGCCCCTGCCCCGGACGCGCTGGTCGACGCCGTGCTCGCCGGCTTTCGCGCCATCGAGACCGGTGTCGGCAACGAGGTCGCCTCGCTCGTCGACTTCCTGAACCGGCACTATGCGGCGGATGCCTTCAACCAGGTGCAGTTCTCGGAGGTGCAGCGCATCGCCGGCACCTGCGTCACCGGCTGCGATATCGCCGACGCCGGAGCCGTCGCCGCGCCTTCGACAAGCGCCGGCTTCGCCTCGAAACTTGCGCTGCTCGCCGCCGGCAGCGACTGATCGGCATGCAGGCACACGTTTCGGCGGCGCCACAACGGCATCTGTTGACGATCGCCGTCGAAGACTATTTCCAGGCGGTCGCCTTTCGCAAGCTGATCGCGAGCTCGCAGTGGTATCGCTTCGAGCAGCGCGTCGAGCGCAATACGCTGCGCACGCTCGATCTGCTCGACGAATTCGGCGTCAAGGCGACCTTCTTCGCGCTCGGCTGGGTCGCCGACGAGATGCCCGAGGTGCTGCGCGAGGTCGCGGCGCGCGGGCACGAGGTCGCGAGCAAGGGCTACTACCACCGCACGATCCAGGAGATGACGCCGCCCGAGTTCCGCGAGGACGTGCAGCGCTCGCGCGAGGCGATCGAGCGCGCCACCGGCACGCGCGTCGTCGGCTACCGCATCGCGCGCGGACGGATCGGGCGCGAAGACCTGTGGGCGCTCGACGTGCTGGCCGACGAAGGCTTTGCCTACGATTCGAGCTTCTATCCGCGCGCATTCTCGACCGTCGCCGAGCCATCGCAGCGCTTCCAGTTCACCCACCATCATGCGCAGCAGCGGATCGAGGAGTTTCCGCTCGCGACCTGGGCCCTGCCCGGCGGCATGCTGATCCCGATCGCCGGCGGCGCGTATCTGCGCCAGTTTCCGCATGCGCTGATCAGCCGTGCGATCGATCATTGGGTGCGTCACCAGAGCTCGCCGCTCGTGATGTATTTCCACGTCTGGGAACTCGACCCCGAGCCGCCGAAGATCACCGCCGCGCCCGGACACACGCAGTTGCGCCAGTACCGCAACGTCGAGAAGATGCCGGCGATCCTGCGCCACTACCTGCAGCGCTATGCGTTCGAGCCGATCCGCGAGCACATGGGTCTTGCCCCGCAAGCGGTGCAGCCGCCAGCGAAGAGCACGATCCATGCCGAAGTAGTACACCGGGCGCCGACCGCACAGCGCAAGCCGGTGACTCTCGTCATCCCCTGCTTCAACGAACAGAAGGTGCTGCCCTACCTCGCCAATACGCTGCGCAAGGTGGCGAGCGACTTCGACGCGAGCTACGAACTGAGCTACGTCTTCGTCGACGACGGCAGCAGCGACGATACCTGGCAGATGCTGCAGACCCAGTTCGCGAGCTTCGAACGCTGCGAGTTCGTGCGCCACGAGGTCAATCGCGGCGTCGCGGCGGCGATCCTGACCGGCATCCGCGCCGCGCAGACCGAGATCGTCTGCTCGATCGACTGCGACTGCACCTACGACCCGCACCAGTTGCGCGAACTGATCCCCAAGCTCGAAGACGGCGTCGCCGTCGTCACCGCATCGCCCTACCATCCGTCGGGCCGGGTGCTCAACGTGCCGGGCTGGCGGCTGTTCCTGTCGCGCGGCCTGTCGTTCCTGTACCGGCGCCGCTTCCGCCAGAAGCTGCACACCTACACGAGCTGCTTTCGCGTCTACCGGCGCAGCGAGGTGGCGCATCTCGAACTGCGCGAGACGGGCTTTCTCGGGGTCGCCGAGATGCTCGTGCAGCTCGACCGCGAGGGCAAGCGCATCGTCGAGCAGCCCGCGGTGCTCGAAGTCAGGCTGCTCGGGCAGTCGAAGATGAAGCTCTTGCGCACGATACGCGGCCATCTGCGGCTGCTCGCGCGGATGACGATGGACGGCCGCAAACCGACAGCGAAGCAGACGGCCATCACCTCGGCCGAAGAGCCGAGGCGCCGATGAGCGGCGCGCAGACCGAACCCTTGCCCGGCGCCGCCGCGGCGAGCGCGTCGAGCCACTGGGGCATCGTCGGCGGCGGCATGCTCGGCATGACGCTCGCGCTGCGCCTGTCCGAACAGGGCAAGCGCGTGACGCTGATCGAGGCGGCGCCACAGGTCGGCGGGCTCGCATCGGCGTGGCAATTGGGCGACGTGACGTGGGACCGGCACTATCACGTCACGCTGCTTTCCGACACCGCCTTGCGCAAGCTGCTCGACGAACTCGGGCTGGACGAAGAGATCGAGTGGACCGAGACGCGCACCGGCGTATTTGCCGGCGGCAAGCTGCATTCGGTATCGAATACGCTCGAACTGCTGCGCTTTCCGGTCCTCAATACGGTCAACATTGCGCGTCTGGGGGCGACGATCCTGTCCGCCGCGCGCCGCACCGACTGGCAGCAGCTGGAACAGATCCCGGTCGCCGACTGGCTGATCCGCTGGTCCGGCAAGCGCGCATTCGAACGCTTCTGGCTGCCGCTGCTGCGCTCCAAGCTCGGCGAGGCGTATACCCAAACCTCCGCCGCCTTCATCTGGTCGACCATCCAGCGCCTGTACGCCGCGCGCCGCTCGGGCATGAAACGCGAGATGTTCGGCTCGGTGCGCGGCGGCTATGCACGCGTGCTCGAGACCTTCTCGCACCGACTGCGCGACAAGGGCGTGCGCATGCTGCTCGATGCCCCCGTCAGCGTCGTCGGGCCGGCGCCGGGCGGCGTCGAGGTCTCGCTGCGCGACGGCCGGCAACTGCAGTTCGACCACGTGGTAGTGACCGCCGCGGCACCGGCCGCGGCGCGTGCATGCCAGGGCCTGACCGAGGACGAACAGACGCGGCTCGCGGGCGTGTGCTACCTCGGCATCGTCTGCGCCTCGGTCTTGCTGAAGCGTCCGCTGGACGGCTACTACGTGACGAACCTGCTCGACGCGGGGCTGCCCTTCACCGGCGTGATCGAGATGTCGGCGATGGTGCATCCGCGCCAGTTCAACGGCTGCGGGCTGGTCTACCTGCCGCGCTATCTGGCGCCCGACGATCCCTTCTTCGAGCAGTCCGACGACGAAGTGCGCAGAGTCTTCATGCAGGGCCTGCAACGCGTCTACCCATCGATCGGCGATGCCGACGTGCTCGCATTTCGCGTCTCGCGCGTGCGCCACGTGATGCCGCTGCCGACGATCGGATACTCCACCCGCCTGCCGCCGGAAGACACTTCCGTTGCCGGCCTGCACCTCGTCAACTCGGCGCATATCGTGAATGGAACCCTGAACGTGAACGAAACGGTGCAACTCGCCGAGCGCGCCGCACAGCGCTTTGCCGCATGGAAATGAAGCCGATCGCCAGCCTCTCTCTGGACCTCGACAACGAGTGGTCCTACATCAAGACGCACGGCGATCCGGGGTGGGAGGCGATGCCGTCCTACCTCGATATCGTCGTGCCGCGCGTGCTCGAGATCCTCGCCCGCCGCGGCCTGCGCATCACCTTCTTCATCGTCGGCCAGGACGCGGCGCTCGAGAAGAATGCCAAGGCGCTGCGCATGATCGCCGATGCCGGGCACGAGATCGGCAACCACTCGCAACGCCACGAGCCGTGGCTGCACCTCTACTCCGAAGAGGAACTGGAGCGCGAGCTCGCTGAATCCGAAGCCGCGATCGAGGCCGCCACCGGCGTGCGGCCGGACGCCTTTCGCGGCCCCGGCTTCAGCGTCTCCGAGACGACGCTGCGCGTGCTGCACCGGCGCGGCTACCGCTACGACGCGAGCACCTTCCCGACCTTCCTCGGGCCGCTGGCGCGCGCCTACTATTTCATGACCTCCAAGCTCGACCCCGAGGAAAAGCGCAAGCGCGCCAAGCTCTTCGGCTCGGTGCGCGACGGCCTGCGGCCGCTGAAACCCTACCGCTGGAAGCTGCCCGAGGGTGAACTGCTCGAGATGCCGGTGACGACGCTGCCGATCCTGCGCGTGCCGATCCACCTGAGCTATGTGCTCTACCTCGGCACCTTCTCGCCCTGGCTGGCGCGGACCTACTTCGCCGGTGCTCTTCGCTTGTGCCGCCTCACGGGCGTCGAACCCTCGATCCTGCTGCATCCGCTGGATTTCATGAGCGGCTCGGACGTGCCGTCGTTGAGATTCTTCCCGGCGATGGGGCTGGACGTGCGGCAAAAGCTCGAACGAACCGAGCACTGCCTGACGCAACTGCAGGCGCTGTTCGACGTTCGCAGCATGGGCGAGCACGTACGAGCGACATCCGACCGGGTCGGCTTGCGATTGCTCGAGGCGCGGTTCAGTGGCTGAAGACGCGCCGCACGGATTGCCGCAGGCGGCGCGCGGCGCCTCGCCGGCGTCCGCCGGCGGCACGGGCAGCCAACCGGCCGCTGGCGACACCATCGGCGTCGCCTGTCCGCTGTGCGGCACGCCCGGTTCGACCACCTGGCTGCTGCGCGGCGAATGGCGCTACCGGCAGTGTGCGGCCTGCTCGTCGGTGTGGCTCGATCCACTGCCGAGCGAATCCTGGGCCGAAGATTTCTACGACGACGGCTACTTCGAAGGTGGCGGGCGCGGCGGCTACCGCGACTACCTGGCAGACGAAAACCAGCATCTCGCCAACGCCCGAGCGCGCATCGAGCTGGCCAGGCGCTTCGGTGCCGCGGCGCCCGGCCTGTGGCTGGACGTGGGCTGCGCGGCCGGCTACACGCTGGCCGAAGCGCGAAGTGCAGGTTTCGACGTGCGCGGCATCGACGTCAGCCCATGGGCCCGCAAGATCGCCCGGCAGCGATTCCAGCTCGAGGTGTACCCGTCGATGCCCGACGCGGTGCGCCAACACGCAGGACAGGCATCGGTGGTCACGATGTTCCAGGTGCTGGAGCATCTGCCCGATCCGCTCGCCGAACTCGAGCAGGCACGCGCCTGCCTGCGGCCGGGCGGGCTGCTGCTGGTCGAAACCTGGGACCGCGGCAGCCTGGCCGCCCGGCTGTTCGGCAAGCGCTGGCAGCAGATCACCCCGCCGTCGGTGGCGTGGCTGTTCGATCGCAAGAGCCTCGAGTACGTCCTGCGCCGGGCAGGCTTCGAGACACGCGAGATCCTGGCCACGACAAAGGCCGTTTCGGTTCGATGGGCATGCGGACTCCTTGCGGAAAAGCTGCCTGCAACCCCTTCGTCGGTACTGTCGAGAATCGCGCGCAGCCGATTCGGCCAGTTGGAGTTGAACTACCGGTTCGGCGATCTGGTCACGGCCGTCGCAATCGCCGCCTGATGGTCCGATCGATCAGAGAATGCACCCACCCGACGCGTTCGTGCGCCCGCCGACGGGCGACCGCTAGCCTCGAGCCGGCCTGACCGGGACATGCAAGGCACCGAAGACTCCGCACATCCTGCGCCGCCTGAGGCGAATCCGGGGCTGGCGCAAAGGGTGCTGGCCTGGGGGTTCGATCATTGGATCGTGCTCGTCTGCGCAAGCTGGCTCGTCGCCGGTCTGCTGTACCTCACCCTGCCGCCGGCCCCCGATCAGTTCATGCATGCGTACATGGGCTGGCGTCTGTTGCAGGGCGACATTCCCTATCGCGACTTCTTCGATCCCAACTGGCCCGGGGTGATGGGCCTGCATGCACTCGC
>JACSRM010000193.1 GCA_014879745.1 Burkholderiaceae bacterium
TGACCGGGACGGTCTGCGTGACGACCGGAATCGTGATCAGGAAGATGATCAGCAGCACCAGCATCACGTCGACCAGCGGCGTGGTGTTGATGAACGCGCTGAGTTCGTCCTCGTCGCCTTCTGAACTGAGGTTCATCGCCATCGGGCGGCCTCCTTATGCTTGACGCTGTGCGTTCAGCGACCGACGCGGCCGCCCATCAGGATGCCGTGCAGATCGCCACCGAATGCGCGCACCGATTCCATCGCGACCTTGTTGCGGCGCACCAGCCAGTTGTAGCCGAGCACCGCGGGCACCGCGACCGCGAGGCCGAGCGCGGTCATGATCAGCGCCTCACCGACCGGCCCTGCGACCTTGTCGATCGACGCCTGGCCGGCGATGCCGATCGCGGTCAGCGCGTGATAGATGCCCCAGACGGTGCCGAAGAGGCCGACGAACGGCGCCGTCGAGCCGACCGTCGCCAGCACCGCCAGACCGTCCTGCAAACGGCTGTTCACATCGTCGATGCTTCGCTGCACCTTCATGCTGACCCAGTCGTTGCGATCGACGTTCTCGGTCAGCGTTCCCTCGTGGCGCTCGCCCGCTTCGATCCCGGTCTCGGCGATGTAGCGGTAGGCGCTGCCCTTCTTCAGCAGCTTGGCGCCCTCCTGCAGGTTGGCGGCCTTGAAGAAGCCCTTGTTGGCTGCCTTGGCCTGGCCGGCGAGCTTCATGCTCTCCCACAGCTTCGTGATCAGGATGTACCAGCTGCCGATCGACATGATGGCCAGAAAGATCAGCGTGCCGCGCGAAACGAAGTCGCCCTGCGCCCACAGCGCCGACAGACCGTAGGGGTTGTCGACGACCTCCTTGCTGACTGCCGGCGGCATCGGCGGCGCAACCGGTGCGGCGCTGGTGTCGGCCGGCATGGCCGCAACGGGCGCGGACGCCTCGGCCGCAGCCGGTGTCGTGTCCTGCGAGAAAGTGATCGCGGGCACCGCGGCCATCGAAACCGCAAGCATCAGCGCGGCGAGCCTGGGGGAAAAGCGGATGGTCATGGGAGAGGTCTCCTGGTCTTGGATTCTGCTGCTTGGGTGGAACCGGCCAACGCTGGGTGGTGCGCGCTCCGGCGTCGAAAAAGGGTCAATCGAGCTTGAAGTCGAAGATCTGCTCGGCAATGTGATCGCCGGTGCAGACGTACTGCATCATCGCGTCGCGCACCGCGTCGTCGAACAGGCGCGGCGGCACCGAGCGCAGGATCTCGACCTCGACGATCTTGCCGTTCTTGATCGTCGCGCGCGCCGTCACACTGCCGCTGCGGCCTTCGCGCAGCGCCTTGCGCGGAATCTCGGGTTGCACCATCGTCGGGCAGATGGCGCCGATCGACGTTGGCTTCGCTCTCGGCGGTGCGGGCGGCGCCGGCGGCGCGGGCGGCGCAACCGGGCGGATGTCGGTCTGTGGCGGCGGGGTGGATGTCGTCGCCGAGATCACGTTCTGCACCGGCGGCGGTGTCGCGATCTGGACTTCCGGCGGCGGGATGAACGGCGGCGGCGGCGCCTCCAGCTTGGGCGGCGGCGGCAGCAGGCGCTCCGGCGGCGGCGGCGGCAGCTTCACCTCTTCGATGACCTTGGTCTCGATCGGCTGCTTGATGACGTCGACGATCTTCTTGCCCAGACCGTTCACGAGTGCGTAGATCAGCACGGCGTGGAACAGAATGACCACCGTGAAGCCCAGCAGATGCTTCTGCGGCTCGGCCCGATGCGACGAAAAATCCATGTTTGCAGGTGCCTCGGCGGAGAGATTGATCGCGAGGTTAACAAAAATGCCCGCCGGCTTATGGCCAGCGGGCACATTCAGTCTGACGCGAA
>JACSRM010000152.1 GCA_014879745.1 Burkholderiaceae bacterium
TGTACCGCGTGCTTGCTGCCCTCCGAGGCCACTCGCCGTCCTGCGCGGCCCGATCACCGATCCGCAAGTCTGGCGTAGATGCAGGTATCGCGCAGGCTGCCCTGCGGCGCACGTCGTTCGCGCCGCAGGATGCCCTCCAGCGTGAAGCCGCAGCGCTCGGCCACGCGGCGCGAGGCAAGATTCTCGGCATCGGTGATGATCTCGATGCGCTCGGCCCCGATCACGCCGAGCGCGAAGGCAACCAGACCGTTGACCGCTTCGGTGACGAATCCCTTGCCGGATTCGGACGCGCGCACCCAGTATCCGACTTCGGTCTTCGGCACCTCCCAGTTCGTGCGGTGCAGACCGCAGGCGCCGACCAGGCGGCCCGATTCCCTGCCCAGCAGCAGGAATGGCAGATCCCGTCGGGCCAGGAAGTTGGACTCGGCATTTCTGCAGAAGACCTCGGCCGATTCCCGTGTCTGCTCTTCGGCGACCCACGGCAGCGAAGCGAGAAAGCGCCTGAGTTCGGGCAACGACTCGACGATCGCCTCGTGCAGGGCCGCGCCGTCGCCGCTGCGCGGTGGACGCATCAGCAGGCGGGCCGTCTCGATGGACGCCGGCAGATCGCGAAGAATCGGGTTGGCCATGTCTTTGCAGTGCGATTGTGACGGCTGCCCGGTACGGCCGCGATTGGCGCGTCGGGCTTCGATCCGCTGCGGCGCATGATGCCCTGCGTCCTTGCAGCGACAGGGCGGGCGCGGGGCTCGAAGTTCGATGTCGGCGCCCGGGTGGCATCGGCACCCAGGTTCGAATCCTGATCGGCGGCGAGGAACAGCGCGCCGGCGGCGCCGGCATCGCCACCTTGCGCTTCAGGATCTCCGGCGGCACGCCGGGTGCGATCTTGCCGCCGCAGCCGACGCCGTGAGACAGCGGCGTCAGGCGCGGCTCGGCGCGAGGTTGCGTTCCGGTCAAGTCGTGCGACTCCGGGTGCTTCGGTCGAACCGGACGGGCCCCTGAGGATCACGGGCCACGAGGTCAGGCATCAAGACCGTATCGCCGATTCATGCGAGCCACACCGCAGCGTGTCTGCTCTTGCGCGTCGGGGATTCCCTGTCACACCGCGGCGCATTGCGCTATACATTCGGGCCAGCAGCCTTGTGGCGCGTCTTGGGGCGCGCATACCCGCAAGGCGCCGACTCGATGACTTGATTTGGGGAGATCGCGTAATGATGAGGGCATTGTTCGGATTCCTGGCCGCGGTGGCGCTTTGCTTTGCCGGCCCCGCTTCGGCGCAGACCACGACCCGGCTGTCGATCGGCACCGGCGGCACCGGCGGCGTTTACTACCCGCTGGGCGGCGGCATGGCGGCGATCCTGTCCAAGCACGTTCCGGGCTGGGAAGCGACCGCCGAAGTGACCGGCGCCTCGGTCGCCAACCTGCAGTTGATCGGCCAGGGCAAGCAGGACTTCGGTTTCTCGATGTCCGATTCCGCCTACGACGCGACCCGCGGCGACGGCAAGTTCAAGGGCCACCCGGTCGACGCGCGCACGCTGATGGTGCTCTACCCGAACAAGATGCACGTCGTCACGGTGCAAGGCAACGGCATCAACCAGTTGACCGACTTCAAGGGCAAGCGCATCTCGACCGGCGAGCCCAACAGCGGCACCGAGGTGATGTCGCTGCGCCTGCTCGAAGCCGCGGGCATCGCGAAGGATGTCGATCGCGAGCGGCTGTCGGTCGCCGAAGGCGTGAATGCGATGAAGGATCGCAAGATCGACGGTCTGATCTGGGTCGGCGGCGTCCCCACCGCGGCGATCACCGATCTGGCCGCGACGCCGGGCATCACGATCCACTTGCTCGATCATGCCCAGTACGCCGATGCGATGAACAAGAAGTGGGGGCCGCTCTACGTCAAGGGCATCATCCCGGCCGGCTCGTACAAGGGCCAGGACAAGGACGTGACCAATATCGACGTCTGGAACCTGCTCGTCGCCGACAAGAAGATGTCCGATCAGATGGCCTATACGATCGTGAAGACGCTGATGGAGCACAAGGATGACCTCGTGGCGGTGCATCGCGAGGCCAAGAACATCACGCTCGAGGCCCAGGCCAACGGGTCGCCGATCCCGATGCACCCCGGTGCACGCAAATACTGGGAAGAGCGCGGCGTCAAGTTCGCCAATTGAACGTATCCGTGAACGCCGATGACGTCGTCTCCGACGATCGGCTGAAGGCTGCCGAGCACTTCATCGAGGAGGAGGAGGGCGCCACCAGCCGCTTCGGCGGCCGGCTCGATCTGCTGATCACCACCCTGCTGGTGGTGATGTCGCTGTTCCATCTGTACGCGGCGGCGGCCATCGTTCCCACCACCGTGCTGCGGCCGGTGCATGTCGGCTTCGTGCTGCTGCTGATCTACCTGATCTTCCCGGCGACCGCGCGGCTGCGCAACCGGCTGATGTGGTACGACGTGCTGCTCGGCCTGCTGGGTGTGGCGACCATCGTCTATATCCTGGTCGGCGGCGACGACTTCTGGGACCGCAGCACCTTCCCCGACAACTGGGATGTCGCCTTCGGCATCGCCTTCGTGCTGCTGGTGCTCGAAGCCTGCCGGCGCACGACCGGCTGGATCATGCCGTTCGTCGTCATCCTGTTCGGCGCCTATGCCTTCGCCGGCCCGATCCTGCCCGGCCAGTGGACGCACCGCGGCTACGACATTCCGAGCATGGTCGGCGTGATGTACATGTCGCTCGAAGGCATCTTCGGCACCGCGATCGACGTCTCGGCGACGCTGATCATCATGTTCACGATCTTCGGCGCCTTCCTGCAGCATTCGGGCGCCGGCAAATTCTTCCTCGACTTCAGCTTCGCGCTGCTCGGCGGCAAGCGCTCGGGCGCAGGCCGCACCGTCGTGCTGTCGTCGTTCCTGCTCGGCGGGCCTTCGGGCTCGGGCGTGGCGACGACGGTGACGATCGGCACCGTCGCCTGGCCGATGCTGCGCCGGGCCAACTACGACACCGACTCGGCCGGCGGCCTGCTCGCCGCAGGCGGGCTGGGCGCGATCATCTCGCCGCCGGTGCTCGGTGCGGCGGCCTTCCTGATCGCCGAGTTCCTGAAGATCTCGTACCTCGACGTGCTGCTGATGGCAGCCATCCCGACCTGCCTGTACTACCTGTCGCTGTTCCTGATGGTCGAGCTCGACGCCAAGAAGTTCAGCAGCGGCGAAGCGGTGGAAGCGCGCGTCGGCGCCACCGCGGCGCAGCTGGCGGCGAAGTTCTGGTTCCACTTCCTGTCGCTGATCGCCATCGTCGGCTTCATGGTCTACGGCTTCTCGCCGCTGATGTCGGTATTCTGGGCCACCATCACCGCCTTCGTCGTCAGCTTCTTCAGCCGCGAGACGGCCATGTGGCCGCCCAAGCTGATCGCAGCGCTCGCCGACGGCTCCAGGCAGGCGTTGAATGTCGCCGCCACCTGTGCCGCCGCGGGCGTGATCGTCGGCGTCGTCGGCAAGACCGGCCTCGGCCTGAAATTCAGCTCGATCGTCATCGACTATGCTGGCGGCGACCTGATGCTGACCGCGATCTATACCGCGCTGATCGTCTGGATCATCGGCCTGGCGGTGCCGGTGACGGCCAGCTACATCATCTGCGCCGTGATCGCCGCGCCGGCGCTGACCAAGCTCGGCGTGCCGGATTTCGCCGCGCACATGTTCATCTTCTACTACGCGGTGCTCTCCGAGGTCTCGCCGCCGACCGCGCTGTCGCCGTTTGCCGCGGCCGCGATCACCGGCGGCGACCCGTACAAGACGACGCTGCAATCCTGGAAGTACACGCTGCCCGCCTTCCTGCTGCCGTTCGTCTTCGTGCTCGACCCGGCCGGCGCCGGGCTGCTGCTCAAGCCGCCGGCCGGCGTATCGTGGTGGGATGTGGCGTGGATCGTCGTCACCGCCTCGGCCGGCATCGCCTCGCTGGCCTGCGGCGCGCAGAACTGGGCGCTGCTGCGCTGCCGCTGGTGGGAGCGGCTGGCCTTCGTCGCCGCCGGATTGCTGCTGGTCTATCCGCATGCCTGGGCCGACGCCATCGGCCTCGGCCTGATCGCGCTCGCGCTGCTGATGCAGTGGCTGCGCCGGCCGGCCGCGGGCCTGCGCCCGGGGAACGCCTGACGGTAGGCGCCAATGCGGCCGCGGCCGCGTTGGCGCTCGCGATGGGGGTCCACAGGAAGTTCAGAATACCGGCGGCAAGCCCCGTCTTCTCGAAAGCGTCGTTCTGGACGAGCATCTCGCCGGCCCGGTGCAGGTCATTCGCACCGGGTTTGCCGGCCTGCCGGGGCCGCGACCCCGCGCAGCTCCAGCGCCGGCCCGAAGTCCGGATAGCGCTGACGGATCGGATCGATCCAGCGCTGCCGGGTCTGCTCGTCGATGCGCCGCGCGCTCGGGCGGCCGCGGCGCTTGCTCGCCAGTGCGGCCGCCCCTGCGCCGCGCCAGACTCTCACGAGCTTCTTGACCTGCCTGACCGATATCACCAGCTGCCGGGCTGCCCCCACCTGCGCGAGCCGCCCGTCGCCGACGGCCCGGATCGCCACCATCCGCTCTCGCTCCCTGGCACTCATCGCCAGCAGGCCATCGTCGCCGTTGCCTTCCAACGCGCTCCGCTCGCAACCTCGAAGGGGACACTTCTACTTTGCACAAAGGGGACACTACGACTTTGCGTTGCAGGGCTGCGCGCCGCTGCATACACTGCGCGGCGCAGGAGGTGGACGAACCATGCGCATCAAACTTGCGACGTTGGTGTCTCTGGGCATCTTGCTCGTGGCCTCGCAGGCGCGAGCCGGCGAGCTCGAATGCCGAAGCTCGGGCTACCGCTACCAGTACTGCCGGGCGGATACCGAGAACAACGTCCAGTTCGCGCAGCAGCTTTCGAACGCGCCTTGCAAGCAGGGCCGTGACTGGGGCTACGACCAGCGCGGCATCTGGGTCGACAACGGCTGCGCGGCGATGTTCAACTACGGCGGCGGCAGTTCACATCACAACCGCGATTCGGGGCGCGACGCGGCGGCCGGCATCGCCGCGGCGGTGATCCTCGGTGCGTTGATCTCGGCCAGCGAGCAGCACCACCACGACCGCGGCAGCCAGGGCAACGACAGCCGCGTCGACGTGCCGCCTTGGGCGATCGGGCATTTCGCCGGCCAGGATCGCGGCGGCGGCCCCGATATCGAGATCGCGGTCGATCCGAACGGCCGCATCAACGGCATGCAGGGCAGCCGCATCTTCAACGGCCAGATGCGCGGCACCGAGGCCTGGATCGGCAACCGCTCGTACACGGTCGTGCGCTCGGGCGGCGGCATTCGCCTGTTCGGCGAAGACCGCGGCGGCTATGACCTTTATCGCCAATGATGGAGGCCGCCATGCACGAAAGACGCAACTTCCTCTCCCGCTTCGCGGTTGCGCTCGTCGCGTTTGTCGGCCTTGCGCTCGCGGTCACCGCCGCGCCGGCGCAGACGACGGCGGGCGCAGCGGCGAAGCCGGCCGCGAAGGCGGCGGCCAAGGCCGCGCGCCAGCCGCTGACGGGCACGCCGACGCTGGTGCGGATCGAGCGCAGCGGCGTGCTGCGCGTCGGCATCGCGATCAACGCGCCGTTCGTGATGCACGACAAGCAGGGTCAGGCGATCGGCTATTCGGTCGACCTCGCACGCCAGTTCGCCGCCGCGATGGGCTGGAAGCTCGAACTCGTCGAGACATCGTGGCCCAACCTGTTCTCGGGGCTGCGCAGCAACCAGTACGACATGATCGTCTCGGGGCTGTCGATCACGCCGCAGCGCGCGCTCGGCGTGCTGTTCAGCGATCCGGTCGGCGAGTTCGACATCCGCGTCGTCGCCAATCGCGACCGGCTGCCGGCCGGCGGCCTGGCCGAGTTGAAGCAACTCGCCAATCCGAAGGTCGGCGCGCTCGAAGGTTCGTTGACGGCCGACTTCGCGCGCCGCGCGCTGCCGGCGAACGCGGTCGTCAGCGTCGCCACCGAGAGCGCGGCGCTCGCCGATCTGCTTGCCGGCAAGCTCGACGCCTACGTCGCCGAAGCGCCGCTGCCGCAGGTCATGGCGCAGGTCCACGACGCCAGGCTGCGCCTGCTCGACGGCGCGCCACTGGCGCGCACCGCGCACGGCATCGCGCTGCGCATCGACGACACCGCGCTGCTGCGCGTCGTCGATGCCTGGATCGTCTACGAGCATGCGTCGGGCTGGCTGGCCGCGCGCCACGACTACTGGTTCAAGGGCACCGGCTGGGCCGAGCAGCTTTAGACGTGCACATGTCGAAGGCACTCGGCGGGGCATTGCTCGCGCTGGCAACGGCGCTTTGCGTCGCGCCGGCAGCAGCATCTACGCGGCTCGGCGAGAGTTGCGACCTTGCGGTGCTCGGCGCGCGCGACGCGGCGGGCTTCATGCGGTTCGATCGTGCCTTGCGCGAGGCGGTGCAGGGCAGCGATGCGCAGGCGCTGGATGCGCTGCTGCAGTTTCCGCTCGCGATCAACCGCGGCGCGAGCAGGACGACGATCGCCGATGCCGCCGCATGGCGCAAGCAGTTCGACGCCGCCTGGTGGCCGGTGCTGCAGCGCGCCGTCGCCGGCCAGCAGCCGCAGGCGCTCTTTTGCAATGCCGACGGCGTGATGTACGGCGATGGCGCGATCTGGGCCAACCCGGCGGGAGGCGAGTTTCGCATCAGCGCGATCAACTTGCCGCGGCAGGCGGCCCCGTCCGGTGCGCACGCGGCTGCCGCACCGTCCGTGCTGCTCGACTGCAGCACCGAAAAGGTCCGCATCGTGATCGACGCCGCGGCCGGCGGCGCGCCGCGCTACCGGTCGTGGAACAAGCCGCACGCACCGCCCGAAGCGCCGGCGCTCGAGCTTGCCGGCAAGGCCGACGGCGAGGGCACGGGCAGTTGTCATCGGCGCATCTGGCGCTTCACGAGCGGCAACGTGCGCTACATCGTCGGCGAGCCGGGCTGCACCGACGGCAGCGTGCCGCCGGACGCGAAGGCGCGCCTCGAAGTGGAGATCGCCGGCAAGCCGGCGCTCGACGCCTGGTGTCGCTGAGAATCGCCGCCGCCGTCGCCGTCGCGATCTGGGTCGCGGCATCCGGCGCCGTGGCTGGTTCGGCGCCGCTGACGCTGGAGCCTTTCGGCTTCACGTTGCGAATCACCCTGTCGGACAAGGCGGCGCAGCGTCTGCGCAAGACCGACGAGGGCATTACCGTCGATGCACGCTACTACGGCGATCCGACACCCGGTGCCGCGCGGCATGCCGACGAGGTCGGGCAGATCGACCTCGGCACCGAGCGGGTGTTTCTGCCCGGCCGGGCCGGCACGGCGCACGTGTCGGGGTCGAAGCTTCGAGCCGATCGATTAGACTGGACCGAGGGCGACGTGAAGGTCAACGTCAACGTCTATTCGTCGCGCCGCAGCAGCAGCGACAACCTGCTGGCATGCGACTTCATCGACGGCCCCGTCGCGCAGGTCGTGCGCGCGCAGCCGGTCGCCTTGCACTGCGCGCTGATCGAGGAGAACGCCGAGACCCGCGTCAGGCCGTGATCGCCGCCATCGCGCGGCGCGCCGCGCGCTCGATGGCGGGGTGCGGTTGATCGGGCATTGCGCGCTCGAAATCCACTCGGTCCTGACGCGGCTGCCGCCGCCGCAGCAAAGTCCCGCGGCGGTAGCGCGCGACTTCATCCGAAGCCGCCTTCCAGAGCCTTGTCTGAAGCTCGGCGCTGCGGTCCACCGGAGCTTCGTGCTCGGCCTGACGGAGCGAGTGGTGACCGGCGATGCGGCCCACGATGCGCCGATCGCTGCAAGTGCGGCCGCCGGCGGGGCCGAACTCCTCACCTGCGACCGGCCTGCGGCGGCGGAGTTCGAGAGCTACGGCGTGCGGTTCAGGTTCGTCGCCAGATAGAAGGTTTGGCCGCGCGCGCGCGCCGGCCTTCGGCCTTGTGCGGCGAGCGCCCGGTTACGGTGTTGCAGCCGCCGCGCCGCCCTGCTTGAAGCGCTGCGCGAGCGCCCGGGCCGCATTGACGAGCAGGCTCGAATCCAGGCCGACGGCGACGAACAGAGCGCCGGCGGCCAGATACTGCCGGGCGAGGGTGGGGTCGGTGGCGAGGATGCCGGGGGCCTTGCCGGCGGCGCGCACGGTTGCGATGCCGTCCTGGATCGCGCGCTGCACCTCGGGATGGGTCGGCTGGCCGCGAAAACCCATCGATGCCGACAGATCGGCCGGCCCGAAGAAGACGCCGTCGACGCCGTCGACAGCGGTGATCGCGGCGAGATTGCGCATCGCCTCGACCGTCTCGGCCTGCACCAGCAGGCACATCTGCGCATCGGCCTCGTGCAGGTAGTTGTCGACCTGGCTCCAGCGTGAGGCGCGCGCCAGCGCCGCGCCCATGCCGCGGATGCCGGCCGGCGCATAGCGCATCGCGCGCACCATCAGTGCGGCGTGCTCGGCGGTATCGATCATCGGCACGAGCAGCGTCTGTGCGCCGATATCGAGATACTGCTTGACGAGCGCGACGTCGCCCTGCACCGGGCGCACGATCGGGTGGACAGGGTAGGGCGCGACGGCCCGCAACTGCTCGAGCACGCTGCGCGGGTCATTCGGCGCGTGCTCGCCGTCGAGCAGCAGCCAGTCGAATCCGGTGGCAGCGAGCGCTTCGGCCGCGTTGGCGCTCGCCAGGCCGGCCCACAGGCCGATCTGCGGCCGGCCGGCGCGCAGGGCGTCGCGAAAGGTGTTCTGCGGGATCTGCATGGTCTGCCTCGCGGGGTCAGCGGGAGAGGAGAGGATTGGCAACGTGCATGCCGCGGCGCCTCAAACGAAGCGAAACGATACCGTGCCGAGCGGCCCGTAGTCGGCGTGCAGCGTATCGCCCGCAACCGCCGTCGTCGGCCGCGTGAACGAGCCGGCGAGGACGACGTTGCCGGCGTCGAGCTGCTCGTCGTGCGGCGCGATCTTGTTGGCGAGCCAGGCGACGCCGGTCGCCGGGTGGTTCAGCACGCCGGCCGCGAGCCCCGTTTCCTCGATCACGCCGTTCTTGAACAGCATCGCGCCGGCCCAGCGCAGGTCGATCGCGTCCGGCCGCACCGGCCGCCCGCCGAGGACGATGCCGGCGTTCGCCGCGAAGTCCGAGATCGTATCGAACACCTTGCGCGGAGCCTTCGTCTCGCGGTCGAACTGCTCGATGCGGGCATCGATGATCTCGAGCGCCGGGCTCACATAGTCGGTCGCGGCGAGCACGTCGAACAGCGTCACGCCCGGCCCCTTCAGCGGCCGGCCGAGAATGAATGCCAGCTCGACCTCGACGCGCGGCGCGATGAAGCGTTCGATCGGAATGTCGGTGCCCTGCTCGAAGAACATATCGTCCATCAGCGGCGCGTAGTCGGGCTCGGTGATCTGGCTCGCCTGCTGCATCGCGCGCGACGTGAGGCCGATCTTGCGGCCCTTGATGCTGCGGCCTTCGGCGATCTCGAGCGCGACCCAGGCGCGCTGGATCGCGTAGCCGTCGTCGATCGTCATCGACGGATGGCGCTGCGAGAAGTGGCGCAGCTGGGTGCGCGACTGGCGCGCTGCGTGGAGTTCGTGCGCGAGTTGTGCGATGGTCTGCGTGTCGAGCATGGCGATCAGCCCTTCGATGCGAACAACGGATGCAGGTTGCCGAACCTGGCGTCGTAGACCTCCTGGCCCTCGTCGATCTGCAGCGTGAGGCCGAGGCGGCGCGTCTGGAGCAGCGGCGCGAAGTGCTCGCGCGCCGTCGCGGCGAGCGCATCGCCGGCCGCCTTGTGCGTCGCCGCGCTGCGGCCGCGGCCGATGCGCAGGTTGAAGTAGACGAAGCCGTGGTCGCCCGACCCGTCGGCCACCGCGGCGTGCGTGGCGGGGTAGGCGAGCACGCGTACGCCGCCGGTCGGAAAGACCTGCCTGCCCGCTTCGTCGCGCACCGCGAGCATCGTATCGGCGAGCTTGCGGCACAGCGCTGTCATGTCGCACCCGGCGTCGACGCCGGGCGTGTAGAGGACGACGAGGTGCGGCACGTGCGATGCCTTCGCCTCAGAGCCGGCCGCCCGCCAGCGCCGGCGTGCTCGGTTCGCCGATGCCCGAAAGATCCGCCGGCATCGGCGAGACCGGAAAGATCGCATTGATCTGACCGGTGCCCGAACTCGGGAAGTAGGGCGTGACGATCTCGACGCCCTGGTCGTAGTGGTTCCAGCCGAGCGCGCCCAGCAGCATCGCGGTGTCGTGCATGAAGCCTTCGCCGTGGCCCTTGGCGGCGTACTCGGGCAGCATGTCGCAGAAGTCGCGCCATTCGCCGCGCTGCCACATGCCGACCACGTCGTGGTCGAGCCGCTCGAGGAAGGGGCTCCAGATCTTGTCGCGGTAGGCGTCGGCGGTGCCGTTCTGCGCGAAGCGATGGCTCAGCGAGCCGCTGGCGAAGACGGCAACCGTGCCGTCGTAGCGGTCTTCGATCGCACGCCGGATCGCCCAGCCCAGGCGCGCGCTGTCGGCAAGGAAGTGCACCGTGCACAGCGCCGAGACCGAGACCGCCTTGAAGTGGCGGTCGGCGTTCATGTAGCGCATCGGCACCAGCGTGCCGTATTCCGGCGCGAGCGTCGTCGCCGGATGGGCGCGGGTGAAGACGCCCATCTCGGTCGCGACCTCGGCGATCAGCGTGCCGAGTGCCGGGTTGCCGTCGAGCGCGAACGCCATGTTGCTGATGAAGTGCGGCAGTTCGTTGCTGGTGTAGACGCCGCTCCAGTGCGGCGCGCAATTGACGTGATAGTCGGCGTTGACGAGCCAGTGGGTGTCGAAGACGACGATCGTGTCGACGCCGAGCGCGCGGCAGCGGCGGCCGATCTCGATGTGGCCGTCGATCGCCGCCTGTCGCCGGCCCTTGCCCGGGCCGTCGATCTCGCTCAGGTACATCGACGGCACGTGTGTGATCTTGGCGGCGAGTGCGAGAGTGCCCAAGGTCAGACCCCCCAATGTGGAATGTGATGCGAGCCGAGCGAGACGGCGACGTTCTTCGGCTCGAGGAACACCTCGTAGCTCCAGGTGCCGCCTTCGCGGCCGGTG
>JACSRM010000213.1 GCA_014879745.1 Burkholderiaceae bacterium
CCCGCACTGGCGAACCGCAAAGTTCAATGCGGACGCGGAGTTACGTTTCGGGGGTGGTCAAAGTTCGGCTTAGGCACGCACGATCTCCGGCGCGTCTTCGGTGACCTGGCGCGCGTCGGGGTGGCCGCTTTCATGCGCGCGTTGTGCCGCGCGTTCGCGCCGGCCGAGCGCCAGTGCCGCCGCAGCGGCGATCGTTGCCACGACCAGCAAAGCGAGGTCCAGTCCGGCCACCGGCCAGTAGCGTGCGGCGAGCGTCTTCCACAGATGGTCGCCGGTAGTGATCCAGTTCAGTATCACCGCAGCGACTGCGAGCACGGCGATGGCGCAGCACTGCTCGCGCCACGCGGGCGACAGCCGGGCATCCTGTACGGCTGCGCTGCGCCACGCGGCGTGCGCGAACGCGAGCAGCCAGGCGCACCAGAAGGCGCCCTTTTCCCAGGCGTCGCGATGTTCGAGGTCGGCCGGCAACAGACGGTTGGCGACAAGTATCGAGAGCGCCGCGACGACCATGCCGGCCACGGTGGCGACCGCCATCGCATCGACCCAGCGTGCGCCGCCCGCGCCGGCCCTCGCGTGCTGGCGCTTGCGCTTCTCGACGAAGAAGATGAAGCCGGTCGCGATGCAGACGCAGCCCAGCAGCCCGCCGAGCACGTAGAGCCAGCGCAACGGCCAGTGCTCGAAGTGCTGCAGGTGCAGACCGGTGAGGTAGTCGTTGATGCCGGCGACGACAGTCGGCGGCGGCTCCTCGTGCAGCACGCGTCCGGTCACGCCTTCGAAGTGGATCGCCTGGCCGATGAGCGTCACGCGGTCGCTGCCGGCGCGGTATAGCGAGACATAGCTGTTGCGGTCGCCGACATGTTCGACGAAGAGGTAGCCGACTTCGCCCGGCATGCCCCGTGCGGCCCAGCGGCGCTTGGCCTCGACCACCATCGCGTCGACCGACGCCAGCGGCGCGCTGACGCCGGCCGGCTCGAACGGCAGGCCCTTGGACTGCGCTTCGGCCATCTCCGCCGCGTGCGCCTGCGACGCGAACATGGTTTCGGAGACGGGCAGGTACATGTCGGCGAAGATCGTCAGCCCAGTCAGCGCGAAGAAGAAGTGGAAGGGCAGCGCGACGACGCCGGTCAGGTTGTGCAGGTCCAGCACGCTGCGCTGCGTATGCTTGTGCGGCCTGAAGGTGAAGAACTCGCGAAAGATGCGCCGGTGGATGACGATGCCCGAGACGAGCGCGGCGAGCATCGCCATCGCGGCCAGACCGACGATCCAGTAGCCGATGTCCTTCCACGTCAGGTGCAGCCTGAAGTGCATCGGATAGAAGAATTCGCTGCCGATCTTCAGCCTGTCGTCGGGCAGCGGTTTTCCGTTGCGCGGGTCGATGGTCGCCTGGCCGTGCACGTGATCGTCCGGATCGTCGGGGTTGTTCGTCACGGCGAACTCGGCGAACAACTCCAGCACCGGATCGCGGTGCGTCGTGTAGGCGCCCCAGCTTGTCGCCGGCAACACCTCGGGCAGCGCGCCACCGACGCGCGCGCGCGCAGCTTCGAGTTCGTCCGCCGCGGGGCTCATGCGTTCGAAGATCGGCGCGAGCATGGCGTCGAACGACGGCATCGGCTGCGGCGCGAAGCGCGTCTCGGGCAGCGCCCAGCGGTCGATCTCGCGGTCGAAGACCGACAGCGAGCCGAAGAAGAATACGACGACGAGCACGTAGCCGAGGACGAGGCCGAACCACGTGTGCAGCCACGTCATCGACAGTCGAAACGTCGAGAACATGGCCTTGCTCAGACCGGCGACGAACGCAGGACGAACCAACAAAGCGCCGTCATTGCCGCCCCGCCGCCGGCGAGGGCAAGCCACACGCGCAGGACGCTTGCGGTCGCAAAGGACCAGCACAGCACCACCAGGAAGACCAGGAACGCAAGCAGATAGACGAGGGTGCGGGCATCGCCATAGGAGAGGCCGGCGGCGAGCAGGGCGGCGATGGACAGCGTCGCGAAGCCCCAGACGAAGATCCAGCCGCCGACGAGGCTGGCGGCGACGCGCGAAATCACCGGCAACGCGCGCGCCGACGGGGAGTGGCTCGACTTCATGATGAGGAGTGCCCGAGATCCCAACGTCATTCGGCAATGGGACGCATTCGCATCATTATCCATGAGGACCCGACGCGGCGTCGAGTCGGGTCAGCGCGATGCGGTGAGGGCGCGTGCCGCCTCGCTGATCAACGCCGGCCCCCGGTAGATCAGGCCCGTATAGATCTGCACCAGGTCGGCACCGGCGGCGATCTTCGCCTTCGCATCGGCGCCGCTCATGACGCCGCCGACGCCGATGATCGGAAAGCGCTTGCCGAGCGCGGCGCGCAGCTCGGCGATGACGCGGTTGCTGGGCTCGAAGACGGGCCTGCCGCTCAAGCCGCCGGTTTCCTCGGCGTGCGTGAGGCCCTCGACGGCGTCGCGTGCGATCGTCGTATTGGTCGCGATGACGCCATCGAAACTGCTGTCGCGCAGCGTCCGCGCGATAACCTGCACCTGCGCCGCGTCGAGGTCGGGCGCGATCTTGACGAAGAGCGGCACCTGGCGGCCGTGACGCTTCGCGAGTTCGAGCCGGCGCCGGTGGAGGGTGCGCAGCAATGCGCCGAGTGCGGCGTCGCCCTGAAGTTCGCGCAGGTTCTTCGTATTCGGGCTCGAGATATTGACCGTCACGTAGTCGGCGTGCGGGTAGACGCCGTCCAGGCACGCCAGGTAGTCGTCCGCCGCGCGCTCGATCGGCGTCGCCGCGTTCTTGCCGATGTTGAGGCCGAGGATCCCGCCGCCGCGGCGAAAGCTGCGCGAGCGCTTGACGTTGGCGACGAACGCGGCGAGGCCATCGTTGTTGAAGCCGAGGCGGTTGATCAGCGCCTGCGCCTGCGGCAGCCGAAAAAGGCGCGGTTTCGGGTTGCCGGGCTGCGCCAGCGGCGTCACGGTGCCGACCTCGACGAAGCCGAAGCCCATCGCGCCGAAGCCGTCGATGCAGCGGCCGTTCTTGTCGAGCCCGGCGGCGAGGCCGATGCGGTTCAGAAAGGCGAGCCCGGCGATCGTCACCGGGTCGGCAACGCGCGGCTGGCGCCACAGGTTGTTTGCCGGCGAGTGCTGCAGGCGCGCGATCGTCGCGAGCGTCAGTTCGTGCGCGGTCTCGGCGTCCATCCCGAACAGGAAGGCGCGGGCAAGCGAATAGGGCAGGGGAATCATCGTCGGTGCGCGAGTCGAGCCAGGGATTGTCGCTTGGCGCCGGCGCGGCCATCGATAATCGCGGCGAGAGCAACACGGCAGCGCAAGACGATGACGCAGGACGAGCTCAAGGCGATGGTGGGTGAGGCGGCGACGGCCTGGGTGCAGCCGGGCAGCGTGATCGGTGTCGGCACCGGATCGACGGTGAACTGCTTCATCGAGTCGCTCGCCCGCATGCCCGAGCGCATCGCGGCGGCGGTGTCCAGTTCGGAGCAGAGCAGCCTGCGGTTGCGCCGGCACGGCATCGCCGTGCTCGACGCCAACGAGGTCGAATCGCTCGCGGTCTACGTCGATGGCGCCGACGAGATCGACGGCCTCGGCTGCATGATCAAGGGCGGCGGCGGCGCGCTGACGCGCGAGAAGATCGTCGCCGACCTGGCGCGCCAGTTCGTCTGCATCGCCGACGAATCGAAGCTCGTCGCGACGCTCGGCCGCTTCGCGCTGCCGGTCGAGGTGATCCCGATGGCGAGCGCGCTCGTCGCGCGCCGGCTGCGCGCAATCGGCGGGCGGCCGGTGCCGCGCCACGGCTTCGTGACCGACAACGGCGGGCTGATCCTCGACGTCCACGGCCTCGAGATCGGCGATCCGCCGGCGCTCGAGGCCGAGATCAGCCAGTGGCCGGGCGTCGTCACGGTCGGCATCTTCGCCCGCAACCGGGCGAGCGTGTGTCTGCTCGCCACGCCGCAAGGTGTGCGCACGATCAAGTTCTGACCGCTTCGGGTCTGTCCCTACTCGAAAACAGCGTAACCTCTCGGCTGTCCCCACCTTTCACCGACACGCGAGGAATCCCGGCCCATGGCAAAGCCCAACTATTCGTTCGAGAAGCGCCAGCGCGAGCTGCAGAAGAAGCAGAAGAAGGAAGAGAAGCTCGCGCAGCGCCGGGCCGGCGCCGCCAGCAAGGCGCAGGCCGCGGCCGAAGGCGAAGGCTCGAACGAATCCGAGGCGCCTGCCGCGCCGCAGCCTGCGGACGACTCGCAGGCCTGAGCTTCGAAGGCCGGTGCGGCGCCCGGACCCCTGGTCAAGAACAACAGGGCTGGCGCTCGGGTGGCCGGCCCGCAGTCGAGCGGATCCGGACCGGGCTGCCGTCAGCCCGCTGGGTGCGGCGCAGTCCCGCGTGCGGCGTCCTGGTCCGCCTTGTGCCGCGCCAGCCCTCCCAGCAACGCACAACCCGCCAGCATCAAGGCCCAGGTCGAGGGCTCGGGGACGGCCTGCACGAGCATGATGTAGCCGGTGCTGCCGCTGTAGCCGCTCCAGTCGAGCAGCACGTCGATGGCGTCGCCGTTGGCCAGCGTCCCGGTCAGCGGCCCTTCGTACTCGTGCGGCACGATGCCGAACGGCAGGTTGAAGGAACTCCCGTAGAAGGTGGTCACGGCCTCGTAGCCGGTGTAGAACAGCAGCCGGCCCGCGTCGGGCGCCGCGTAGTGCCCACCGTAGACGTTCAGTTCGACGGTGCTGATGCCGCCGTTCATCGAGGCGCTGATCCGCTGGCCGACGAAGTCGCCGCCCGTGATGGTTACCCTGCTGTTCTGAGAGGCGCTGATCACGGCGCCCGCGTCACTCGTCGCCGTGAACGAACCGCCGCTGATGTGCGCCGTCGCGTCGCCCATCACGCGCAAGGTGGTTGTGCCGGAGACGAACGTTCCGCCGTCGATGCGCGCCTCGGACTGATACCCAAGATCGATCCAGGTTGCGCTGCCGCCGTAGATCTCGAGCCGGCCGTTGTCGTAGCCCTGGATCTCGCCGTAGTCGTCGACCAGGGTGTCGTCGTACATCCTGACCAGCGACGAATCGCCCACGGTGATGCCCAGCACGATTGCGCCGTCGCGCGTGATGACGGTCGTCGGCGCGTCGTCGGCGCTGTTGCGCACGTGGACGCTGCTGAAGATTTCGCTGTCGACGATGTTCACCTCCCCGTTGTCGTAGACCGTCGCGCCGGCCGCGCCGCAGACGCTCAGCAGCGCTGCCGCGGCAGCGCAACGCCAGGCCGGCGCTTTGCCGAGCCAGGGCATGCCGGGAGGTTGGATGCGCGAGGGCGCCGGCGCCGCCGGCGGGTCGGACCGAGAAAGTTCGTATGCGTGCATGGTAGGTGGCCCCGATCACGTCGCGGTCCCCGGCAGCGGCGCTGCCTTGAAGGGGCGACGAGAAGGAGCCTATGCAGACCGCGTTACCGATGGGTTAACAGCCGCACGAAAGCATTTACGGTGCAAGGCGAAGCCGTCGCTGCACGGACTTGCGGGCACACTTCAGCCCATGCCAGCCACACCAATGCCGCAAGCGCCCGCCGGGCAGCGGCGCATTGCCCTCCTCGGCACGCCGCGCTGGTCGGTTCCCGGCGGGCCCGAGCAAGCCCTGGCCGCGCGCGACGCCTTGCTGTTGCTGCTGCTGGCGACCGACGGCGTCGTCGAGCGCTCGCGCGCCGCGGCGCTGCTGTGGCCCGACAGCGCACCGCGGCAGGCCAATATCAGCCTGCGCCAGCGCATCTTTCGCCTCAAGCGCGCCCTCGGCGTCGATGCAGTCGCAGGCGACGCAGCGATTCGCCTGGCCGACGCGCTCGAGCACGACGTGCACGAACCGCAGGCCGGCCTGCGCGCCGACCCGCGCCACGCGGTCGGCGAGTTGCTGGCCGGTGTCGACGTCGACGACGCCGACTCGAATCTGGCCGGCTGGCTGCGCGCGACTCGCGAGCGTTGGCGCGAGCGGATGCAGCAGACGCTGGCCGCGCTGGCCGAGGAGCACCAGGCGTCGGGCCGCATCGCCGCCGCGCTGCCGTACGCGGAACGGCTCGTCGCCGAAGCGCCGTTCGCCGAGCACGCGCACCGCCGGCTGATGCGGCTGCACTACTTGCGCGGCGACCGCGCGGCGGCGTTGGCGGCCTACCGGCGCTGCCGCGAACTGCTTTCGCGCGAGGTCGGCGTCGCCCCCGGAGCGGAGACGCAGGCGCTCGCGGCTCAGATCGAGGCCGGCGCGCCGGCCGTCGCGCCTTCTGCGCCGCTGCCGCTGGCGTTGTTGCGTCCGCCCCGTCTCGTCGGCCGCGAAGCTGCCCTGGCGGATATCGTGCGCGGCCTGGAGGCAGGTCAGCCGGTGCGCGTTCAGGGCGAGCCCGGCATCGGCAAGTCGCGCCTGCTCGCCGAGGTCGTGGCCAGCCGTCCGGGGTGGGTCGCGGTCGATGCGCGTCCCGGCGATGCGGCCGTGGCGTATTCGCTGCTTGTCGCGCTGCTGCCGGCGCTGGCGGCGCGCTTCGGCGCGCCTGCAACGCCCTGGGCGGCGGCCGAACTGGCGCGTCTTGCGCCCGCGCTGGGCGCGGCGGCGGCGGACCCCTTCAGCGCGCTTCGGTTGCGGCAGGCGCTGCGCCACGCGCTCGACGACTGGCGCGGCGCGGGGCTGACCGGCATCGCGGTCGATGACCTGCAGTTCGCCGACCCGGCTTCGATCGATCTGCTGCTGCCGCTGGCGGCCGGCGGCGTCGGCTGGCTGGTCGCGCACCGGCCCTGGCCGCAGCGGCCGGTGGCGCTCGACGAATGGGCGGTGGTGTTGCTCGCGCCGCTGGGTGCTCCCGAGGTTGCATTGCTCGTGGAGACGCTCGCTCTGCCGGGCTGGGAGGCCGCCGGCTGGGTGGACGCGCTCGCGCGGCGCACCGGCGGCAATCCCCTGTTCGTGCTGCGCGCCATCGGTTCCTGGCTCGCCGCGGGTACCGTGCCGAGCGGACTCGACGCCCCCGCGCTGCCCGGCGACCTGACGGCCCTGGTCGAGCAGCGGCTCGGGCAGGTTTCGGCGCTCGCGCGTGGCCTCGCGCGCGCCGCGGCGGTGGCAGGCGAGTCGTTCGACATTGCGCTTGCCGCGCGCCTGCTCGGCCGCCGCCCGCTCGAACTTGCCGATGCAGTGCAGGAACTGCGCGCGGCGCAGTTGATGGATGGCGCGCGATTCGCGCACGACCTGGTGCGCGAGGCCGCGCTGCGCTCGACGCCGCCCGAGATCGCCTTGCTGCTGCAGCGCGATGTCGCGCAGGCGCTGGCGGCGCGCCGCTCGGCGCCGGCGCGCGTGGCCGCCCATTGGGAGGCGGCGCGCTGTTGGGACGAGGCCGCGGCTGCGTATGCCGACGCGGCGGCACGGGCCGCGGCCGCATCGGCGCTGCACGAACAGCGCACTGCGCTCGAAGGGCGGGCGCGCTGCCTGCGCGCCACCGCTTCGGCCTCGAACCTGCGCGCGGCGTTCGATGCCGACGCCTGCCGCTGCCGCCTGCTGATTCGATCGCTCGACACGAACGCTGCGGCAGCGTTGCTGGAGGCGCTGCAGGAGGAGGCGGCCGACGAGGCGCAGCGCGCCAGCACGCTGGAGTTGCTCGCCCACCTGCGGTTGGAGCGCCAGGACGCAGCGGGCGCGCTCGACGCAGCGCACCAGGCAGGCAAGCTGGCGGTCACGGCAAAACTGCGGCGCGTCGAACTGCTCGCAGCCCAGCGCTCGGCCATCGCGTTGATGCGTCTGGGCCGCGCCGACGAGGCGGTCGCCGCACTCGAGGCCGAAGCCGACGCCCTCGAGCCGCTGGATGGCGATGAACAACTGCACTGGCTCAGCGACCTGGCGCTCGCGCTCGACGGCGCCGACCGGCGCCGCCGGGCCATCGTCGTGCTCGAACGCGTCGCCACGCTCGCCGCGGCGCAGGAGCGCGGCGCGATCGAGGCCGAGGCCTGCAGCCAACTCGGCGTCGCCCTGATGTACGCCGGCCGGCTCGACGACAGCACGGCCGCCTACCGGCGCAGCATCGCGTTGGCGCGGCGCGCCGGGCTGGGCGAGGCCTCGGTGCTGGTCGATCAGATGGGCTTGATCGGCAATCTGCGCGATCGCGGGGTCTACGACAAGTACCTGGCGCAGGCCCAGGACATGCCGGAGGCGCTGCGGCGCGCCGGGCTCGACTTCTGGGCCGCGAACGCCGAGAACGACCTGGCGACGACTTACGCCATGCTCGGCCGCGCCGACCTGGCGCTGCGCACGCTCGCTGCGCTGCCGCCGGACCAGCCGGCGCTGATGCGCGGCCTGCGCCTGCTGGTGCGTTGCAACCTGGCGCGCTACTACGGCGTCGGCGCGCAGCCGGCGGGCGTCGTCGCGCAGTGGGCCGCGCAGGCCGTCGAACTGATCGGCGAGCACGGCGGGCGCGGGTACCTGCGGCTGCGGCTAGCGCTGGAGACGGCCGCCGACCTGCCACCGGCCGAGGGGGTTGCACGGGTTCGAGCGGTGCAGGGCGAGGCCGATCGGCGCGAGATGCCGATGCTCGCCGCGGCGGCCGGGCTGCAACTGATCCGCCTGCTGCTGAAGAGCGAGCAGGCGGCCGATGCCGCCGCCGCAGCGCACGACGCACTCGCGCGCGACACTGCCGATGGGCCGCAGGCCGGCATCTTTCGCCCGGCCTTCGGATGGCTGGTGTATCAGGCCTTGCGCGTTACCGACCCGGTGCGCGCGCAGGCGGTGCTGACCGACACCGCGGCCTGGGTCATGAACGCCGCGGACCACCATGTTCCGCCACTCTTTCGCGAAAGCTTCATGCAGCGCCAGCCGATCAATGCCGCGCTGCTCGCCGCCGCACGCCGGTTGCACGCGTAGGTCCCGGTTGGCGCTGTCGCATTGCAGGTAGGTCACCGAGCACCCGGCCAGAGGATTGCCGGCGGCACATCTGCAGGCCGGCGGTGCCCCGATCTGCGGCGGTGAAGGTGGTCGTGCGGCACGCCTGTGCGCCGCGGCTGAAATGGCCTACGTTCTCGCTGCTTGTCGGCGCCGCAGTCCGCGCGAGACGAAGCGCGCCGCATCGACGGCATCGAGCAGACTCGCTTCGAGCGGGCAGGGCGCGCCGCTGATCAGCGACGCGAGGGTGCGCGCGCCGAGCGCGGCCGAGGGGATGCCGCGCGACGCGAGCGCCGTGAACAGATGCAACCCCGGCTGGCGGGGGACGAAGCGCGGCTGGTCGATTCGCGTACCTGGCTGCACCGCCGCGACCTCCGCGACACCGCCGATCAGCGGCAGCCGATCGGGCGCGACGCAGCGCCAGCCGACGCGGCCGGTGGACAGACTGTCGGCGACCGTCGGCAGGCTGCCGGTCAGGCGCAGCAACTGCGTCAGGTTGTGGCGCTGGTCGTCGGCGCGCAGGCGGGGGTCGAGGTCTTCGACTTGCGCCGTCGCGCCGAAGAGCGCGCTGCCGTCGGGCAGCGGCGGCAGCACATACCCATTGCCGGCGACCGGCAGCCGCGGCATGCGCAGGCCGGGCGTGCCGAGCGCGAGTGTCGTGATCTGGCCGCGGATGCGCTGCAACTGCAGGGTCTGGTCATCGAGCAGCGACGCGGCATCGTATGCATTCGCCAGGACGACGACGCCGGCTTCGTCGAGCAGACGGCCGTCGGCGTCGAGCAATTGCCACGCATCGCGCCGGCGGCGGATCGCGGCGACGGCTGTCTGTGTTCGTAACTCGGCGTTGCAGCCGGCGCCTTCGAGCAGCGATGCCGCGAAACCGGCGGGATCGACCCAGCCGCCTTCGGGATAAAACCAAGCCGGCAGCGTCGGCGGCAGGCCGCAAAGGCGCGCGGCGTCTTCGACGTCGAGCGCCTGCACGTAGTCGGGCGGCATGCCGAGCGCTGCCGCCTGCAGCTTCATCGCGTCGATCGAGAGCGTCGATTCGAGGCGCAGCAGCCCGTTCACCTGCCCGCGAACGCCGTGGTTGGCGACCGCGTCGCGGATGGCGATCGCTGCCTGCAGCGCCGCCGCGCGGTTGAAGCGGGCGTGCGCGCCGTCGTCGGCGTTGAACGTGCCGTGGAAGATGCCGGCCGGGTTGCCGCTGCCGCCCGCCGCGATCGACGCGTGGCGGTCGAAGAGCGTGCTGCGCCAGCCTTGCCCGGCAAGTGCCCAGGCCGCGGCGCAACCCGCGAGGCCGGCGCCGACGATGAGGGCGTGGCGTTCGCCAGCGGCATCCGAGGCGGCGAGCCGCGAAGGCGCGCGCCGCGGCGTGAAGCGCGGCGCGTAGCGGGCGAGCGTGATCTCGCGCTTGCCGCCGCTGCCCGGTGCGCTATGCACCTCGAAGCCGGCGGCGGCGAGGCCGGCGCGGACGACGCTCGCGGCGCTCCACGTTGCCGCCGTCGCGCCCGGTGCGGCAAGCCGGGCAAGCGCCTTGAAGACGCGCGGCTGCCACATCGCCGGGTTGCGGTCGGGCGCAAAGCCGTCGAGGAAGAAGGCGTCGACGCTGGCGACGATCTCGGGCAGCCACGCCGCCACGTCGCCGAGGGCGAGCAGCAGTTCGACGCGGTCGTTGTCGAAGGCGAGGCGGTGCAGATTCGGCGTCAGCGGCGGCCAGGCCCGCACGAGCGCCGCGGCCAGTTCGGGCAGCGGCGACACTGCATGCGCGCGCTGCAGATCGTGGGCGGCGAGCGGATGCTTCTCGATCGAGATGAAGTGCAGCCGCGCGCAGCGCTGCGGGTCGGCGCGCCACGCTTTCCAGGCGGCGAGGAAGTTGTTGCCGAGGCCGAAGCCCGTTTCGAGGATGACGAAGCGATCGCGTCCCTGCCAGCGCCCCGGCAGTCCGTTGCCGGCGAGGAAGACGTGCGCCGCCTGAGCGAGCGCGCCGTGGCGCGGGTGGTAGCGGTCGCCGTAGCGCGCGGAGAACGGGATGCCGTCGGCGTCGAAGGCGAGCGGCGCCGTGATGACCGGGGCGGTCTTCACGACGCCGCGCCCGGAGTGCAGCTACCGATCAGACCCGCTTGCGGTATTCGTGGGTGCGGGTGTCGATCTCGATCTTGTCGCCGCTCTCGACGAAGAGCGGCACCGCGATCTCGAGG
>JACSRM010000420.1 GCA_014879745.1 Burkholderiaceae bacterium
GCCGCGCGCCGGATTCCGGGCGTGCTGTGCGAGGTGCAGAACGCGCATCTGGCGGGCTTCACGACGGACGAGTGGGAAGCGCTGAAGGCCGCACTGCAGCGCATGCTCGCCAACGGGCGTGCCCCGGACAGGGGTGCGCGGGGCTGAACGCGGCATTGCCGATGAACGGACGGGCAGGATGGCGATGAATCCGGGATGCAATTCGGCGTTCGTTGCGCTGCGGCGCCACGTGCCGGCGCTTGCGGCCTTATGCGGGGCGTTCGTGCTCGCCGGCTGCGTCAGCAGCGCGGGCATCGCGCCGCAGGCGCAGGAGATGAGCGCGGCCGAGGTCGGGGTACCGGCGTCCGCGCCCGCCACCGCCGTCTCCGATCGCTGGTGGGAGGCATTCGGCGATGCCAGGCTCGACAAGCTCGTCGAGTCGGCCTTTGCCGCCAATCCAAGCTTGAAGGTCGCGCGCGACCGCATCGCACGTGCGGCGGCCGCGACGAGCGCCGCGCAGGCAAATGCCGGCCCGCGCGTCGATGCCGAACTCGACCTGCAGCGCCAGCGCTATACCGAGAACGGCCTCATTCCGCCGCCGATCGGCGGCTCGGTCGGCAATACCGGCCTGTTCCAGCTCTCGGGCAGCTGGGAGATCGACTTCTTCGGCAAGAACGCCGCCGCGCTCGGCGCCGCGCTCGGTACGCAGCGCGCCGCCGAGGCCGACGCCCAGGCGGCGCGCGTGCTGCTCGCGGCCAATGTCGCGCGCAGCTACTTTGCGCTCGGCGGATTGTTCGAGCAGCGCGCGGTCGCCGAACGCGCGCTCGCGCAGCGGCAGGAGATCCTGGCCCTGATCCGGCAGCGCGTCGAGGCCGGTCTCGATACCAACGTCGAACTGCGCCAGGGCGAGGCGGCGGTGCCGGAGACGGCGCGCCAGATCGAGGTCATCGACGAACAGATCGCGCACACCCGGCATGCGCTCGCCGCGCTTGCCGCGCAGCCCGCGGGCGCGCTCGATGCGCTGCAGCCCCGGCTGCGCACGGTGCAGGCGGTGCCGCTGCCGGCCGATATTCCGGCCGACCTGCTCGGCAGGCGCGCCGATATCGAGGCCGCGCGCCAGCGTGTCGAGGCGGCGACGCAGGATGTCGCCTACTCCAAGACGCTGCTCTATCCGAATGTCAACCTGATCGCATTTGCCGGCCTGAGCTCGCTCGGCGTCAACCGCCTCCTCAATGCCGGCAGCGAGCAGTACGGCGCCGGCGTCGCGATCCATCTGCCGATCTTCGACGCCGGGCGGCTGCGCGCCAACGTGAGCGCGAAGACGGCCGATCTGGATGCCGCCGTCGACAGCTACAACGCGGTGTTGATCGACGCCGTACGCGATGCCGCCGACCAGATCGCGTCGGTGCGCTCGATCGCGCGCCAGCATACGAAGCAGGCCGAGGCGCAGGCGCGTTCCGAACAGGCCTACGACCTCGCGCTGCAGCGCTTCGGCGCCGGGCTCGGCACCTACCTGACGGTGCTCAGCGCCGAGCTCGAGGTGCTCGCGCAGCGCCGCCGCGGCGCCGACCTGAAGGCGCGCGAACTCGACAGCCAGGTGCTGCTTGCGCGGGCGCTCGGCGGCGGCTACGACGCCGCGGCGCAGAACCGATTCTCGAACGGCGCCGATACGGTGTACTGAGGACGATATGGCAGAAGAGATGCAAGAACCCGCAGCGGCGGCCGCAAGCGCGGCGCCGAGGCCGGAGCGCCGCGCGCAGAACCCGAAGCGGCGCAAGGCGCTGACGATCGTCGCGATCGCCATCGCGCTCGGCGCCGTGGCGTACGCCGTCCACTACCTTCTGATCGGCGCGCGCTACGAGAGCACCGACAACGCCTACGTGCAGGGCAACGTGATCCAGATCACGCCGCAGGTCAGCGGCACCGTGCTCGCGATCAACGCCGACGATACCGATTTCGTGAAAGCCGGGCAGACGCTCGTCAAGCTCGACCCGGCCGACGCCCGCATCGCACTCGAGCAGGCCGAGGCGCAGCTCGCGCAGACGGTGCGCGAGGTGCGCACGCTATACGCCAACAACGCGACGCTCGAGGCGCAGGTCGCGCTGCGCGAGGCCGACGTGACGCGCGCGAAGAGCGATGTGCAGCGCGCCGAGGACGATATCGCCCGGCGCAAGCCGCTCGTCGCGACCGGCGCGGTCGGCAAGGAGGAGTTCAACCACAGTATGTCGCAGCTCGCGGTCGCCAGGAGCGCGCTCGCCGCCGCGCAATCGGCGGTCGTCGCCGCGCGCGAGCAGCTCGCGTCCAACCAGGTCATGACGAGCGGCGTCAGCGTCGACAAGCATCCGGCGGTGCAGCGCGCCGCGGCGCGCGTGCGCGAGGCCTACCTCGCGCTGCAGCGCGTCGAGCTGCCGGCGCCGGTGGACGGCACCGTCGCGCGGCGCAGCGTGCAGCTCGGCCAGCGCGTGCAGGCCGGCGCGCCGCTGATGTCGCTCGTGCCGCTGAAGCAGGTCTGGGTGGATGCGAATTTCAAGGAGCCCCAGCTGCGCCGGCTGCGCATCGATCAGCCGGTGACGCTCGTCGCCGACCTGTACGGCAGCGACGTCGAGTTTCACGGCCGCGTTGCCGGCCTGAGCGCCGGCACCGGCTCGGCTTTCTCGCTGCTGCCGGCACAGAATGCGACCGGCAACTGGATCAAGGTCGTGCAGCGCGTGCCGGTGCGCATCGAGCTCGATCCGAAGGATCTCGCCGCGCACCCGCTGCGCGTCGGGCTGTCGATGATCGCCACCGTCGATGTGCGCGATCAGACCGGCAAGTCGGTTGCCGACATGCCGCGCACCAATCCGGCCAGCCATACCAGCGTCTTCACGAATCAGGATGCCGACGGCGCGGCCGATGCCGCGGTCGAGCGCATCATCGCCGCGCAGCTCGGCACCGCCCGGGCCGCGTCCGACGCGAAGGCCGTGGCGCCGAGGAAGGCAGCGCCCGCGGCGGCGGTGCCGGCCGCGAAGACGGTCGCCGCCGCGTCCGGCGCCGCGCACGCCGGCACGACGACGCACTGACGCGCCCGCGCATGTCCGCACCGCAAGACGCGCCTGCCGCCGCGCCTGCCACGCCGCAGCCGCTGCACGGCGCGCCGCTCGCGCTCGGCACCTTCGCGCTGTCGCTCGCGACCTTCATGAACGTGCTCGACAGCTCGATCGCCAACGTCTCGCTGCCGGCAATCTCGGGCGATCTCGGCGTGAGCCCGAACCAGGGCGTCTGGGTCATCACGAGCTTCGCCGTCGCGAATGCGATCTCGGTGCCGCTCACCGGCTGGCTCACGCAGCGCATCGGCACGGTCAAGCTCTTCACGGGCAGCGTGCTGCTGTTCACGCTCGCGTCGTGGCTGTGCGGGCTGGCGCCGAGCATCGAGTTGCTGATCCTGTTTCGCGTCATCCAGGGCGCGGTCGCCGGGCCGATGATTCCGCTGTCGCAGACGCTGCTGCTGCAGAGCTACCCGAAGGCCAAGGCCGGCATGGCGCTTGCGGTGTGGTCGATGACGGTGCTCGTCGCGCCGGTGATGGGGCCGCTGCTGGGCGGCTGGATCACCGACAACATCGCGTGGCCGTGGATCTTCTACATCAATGTCCCGATCGGGCTGTTCGCCGCCGGGCTGACGTGGAGCATCTACCGCGACCGCGAGTCGGCGACGCGCCGGCTACCGATCGACGTCGTCGGCCTCGCGCTGCTCGTGATCTGGGTCGGCGCGCTGCAGATCATGCTCGACAAGGGGCGCGAGCTGGACTGGTTCCACTCGAACGAGATCGTCGCGCTCGCCATCGTCTCGGCGATCACCTTCGTGATCTTCATCATCTGGGAGCTGACCGAGGAACATCCGGTTGTCGACCTGACGCTCTTCAAGCGCCGCAACTTCTGGACCGGCACGCTTACGATCAGCGTCGGCTACGGCCTGTTCTTCGGCAACGTCGTCATGCTGCCGCTGTGGCTGCAGCTCTACATGGGCTATACGGCGACCGCCGCCGGCTGGGTGCTGGCGCCGGTCGGCGTGCTCGCCATCCTGTGCATGCCGTTCGTCGGCAAGAGCGTCGCGACGAGCGACCCGCGCTGGCTTTCGACGGTCTCGTTCGTCGTCTTCGCGCTCGTATTCTGGATGCGAAGCTGGTTCAACACCGAAGCCGACATCGAGACGATCCTGATCCCGACCGTGATCCAGGGTATCGGCACCGCGTTCTTCTTCGTCCCGCTCGTCGCGCTCACGCTCGCCGGCCTCGAGCCCGACCGCATCCCCGCCGCGACCGGTTTGAGCAACTTTGCCCGCATCACGGCCGGGGCGTTCGGCACGTCGATCACGACGACGCTGTGGGACAGCCGTGCCGCGCTGCACCACGCGCAACTGACCGAGCGCATCGCCGACGGCACCGGCGTCGCCGCGGCCGACGCATTCGCGAAGATGCACGCGCTGGGCTTCAGCAGCGAGCAGATCGCCGCCTACGTCAACCAGCTCATCGACCGCCAGGCGGCGATGCTCGGCGCGAACGATATCTTCGCCGCCTCGGCGTTGCTGTTCCTGCTGATGATCGGTCTCGTCTGGCTCGCGCGGCCGACAAGGCACGGCCACGCCGCGGCGGAAGCAGGCGCAGCGCACTGACGCCACGGGCGACGTCGGCGCACCCGAGCCGGGCGCCGAATCCTAGGGATGGACAGCGCCAGCGCGGAGACATAGGCTGTCTCGGTCGCCGCCTGACGATCGTCGTTCACCTTATCGGGTGGACCCTTGTCCGCGGCGATCGGCCCGAGCCGTCGGCGCGGGGTCATGCCGCCCGGGTCGCGTTGCGTCGACCCCTTTCACACGCGAGGAAGCGCGATCATGATCACCTACATCGGCTTGATGAGTTTCACCGACAAGGGCATCGCCTCCATCAAGGACAGCACCAAGCGCGCGGCCGCGGCGAAGGACGCCGCGGCCAAATTCGGCGTCAAGTTCCGCGAGCTCTACTGGACGATGGGCGAGTACGACCTGGTTGCCGTGCTCGAGGCCGACAGCGAGCAGGCCATCGCGGCCTTGAACCTCGCCATCGCTTCACAGGGCAACGTGCGCGGGCGTTCGCTGCGCGCGTTCAGCGCGCAGGAGATGGACGCCATCCTCGCCAAGCTGCCTTGACGGTCAACGCGGCCGCATGCAGCCCTGATCCTGGCGCCGTCAGAGGCGCTGCGATGTCACGACGGCGTGCACCTCGACCGGCTCGGCCTTGCCCTTGAACGGCACCGGGCCGAGCGCGTCGGCGGCGAGCGCGTTGCCGACTGCATCGCGCGTCGCGGCGTCGATCAGGACCGCGCGGTGCGCGACCTTGGTATGCGCCTCGAGCCGCGCCGCGAGGTTGACCGTGTCGCCGATGCAGGTATAGGTCGCGCGTTGCTGGGTGCCGGTGTAGCCGGCGATGACCTCGCCGGTGGCAACGCCGATGCCGATCGCGATCGGCGGTTTGCCCGTGCCCTCGCGCTCGACGTTGAGCAGCTCGATCAGCTCGATCATGTCGAGCGCCGCGCGCACCGCGGCGCCCGGCGGGTCGGCGAGCGGTAGCGGCGCGCCGAAGATCGCCATCAGCCCGTCGCCGATCATCTGGTTGACGACGCCGCCCTGGCCGCTGATCGCATCGAACATCAGGGTGTAGTAGGTGTTCAGCAGCTCGATCGTCTCCTCCGGCGGCTGCGACTCGACGAGCGACGTGAAGCCGCGGATGTCGCAGAACATCACGGTTGCCTGCACGCGCCGGCCGCCGAGTGCGAACCCCGATTGCTGCAGATCCTCGGCCACCTCGGAGGTCGCGAAGCGGCGGATCAGCGCCTTCTGCTGATCGCGCAGGCGCTTCTTCTCGAGGCTGGAGTTGATCCGCGCCTTCAGCAGCACCGGGTTCACCGGCTTGTGCAGATAGTCCTCGGCGCCGAGCTCGACGCAGCGCGCGATGTGCGCCACGCCCTCGAGCGACGAGGTGACGATCACCGGCAGATCGCGCAGCCGGGTGTCGGCGACGAGTTGCTCGAGCAGCTGGAAGCCGTCCATCTCCGGCATCTCCATGTCGAGCAGCAGCAGGTCGAAGCTCTCGCCGCGCAGCATCTCGAGCGCGACGCGGCCGTTCTCGGCGAGCGCGACGCGGTGCCCCTGCAGCTCCAGGCTGCGCGCGAGCAGCAGGCGGTTCACCTTGTTGTCGTCCGCCACCAGCAGGCGTGCCGCAAGTTCAGTCATTGCACGCCCGCTTGAGCGCCGCCGCGACGCGCACATACTCGGTCTGCAGCGCGTCGATGGCCGTCGCATCGGGCGGCAGGCCGCCCTGTTCGAGCTCGCGCGCCATCGCGCCGAGCGCGGTCGCGCCGAAGGTCTGGCCGTTGGACTTCAGCGAATGCGCGGCGCGCCGGAAGCGTTCGGCACTGCCCTCGTGCAGCGCGGCGCGAAGTTCGGCGAACATCTGCGGCGCTTCCTCGTGGAAGGTGTCGACCAGCTCGGCGACGAAATCCTCCCCCGCGCTGGCCTGCAGTTCCTTGAAGACGGTGAGATCGATCGCTGCGCTAGTCATGGCCCTGCATCCCGCGTGAGTTCACATTGTTCAACGCCTGCACCAGCGCGTCGACCCGGATCGGCTTGGTCACGTAGTCATCCATCCCGGCGGCGAGGCAGGCCTCGCGGTCGCCGGCCATCGCATTGGCCGTCATCGCGACGATACGCGGTCGCGCGCCGGCTTGCCACTGCGCCGTGATGCGCCGCGCCGCCTCGAGCCCGTCCATCTCGGGCATCTGCACGTCCATCAGCACGACGTCGTAGGTCTGGCGTGCGACGCACTCGATCGCCTCGATGCCGTTGCGCGCGATATCGGCGCGGTAGCCCATCTGCTGCAGCAGGCGCAGCGCGAGCTTCTGGTTCACGACGTTGTCCTCGGCGAGCAGGATGCGCAGCGGGTGGCGTGCGGCCATCTGGGCATCCGGCGCGGCGCGCGCGGCGGGTTGGCGGTGCGCTTCGGCCGCCGCGCCAGCGCCGGCGACGGCCTCGGCGCGGATCCGGAACCGAAACGTGCTGCCCCGGCCCGGGCCCGCGCTCTCGGCGCTCATCGTGCCGCCCATCAGCTCGGCAAGACGCTTGCTGATCGCGAGGCCGAGGCCGGTGCCGCCGTACTTGCGCGTGGTCGATGCGTCGGCCTGGCTGAAGCTCTGGAAGAGCCGCGCCATGGCCTCGGGCGCGAGGCCGATGCCGCTGTCGCGTACCTCGAAGCAAAGCTCGTCTTCCGCGCCGCGCGCGACGTGAAGGCGCACCGCGCCGGCGTCGGTGAACTTGATCGCGTTGGCGAGCAGGTTCAGGAGGATCTGGCGCAGCCGCGTGCTGTCGCCGCGCACCGTCGGCGGCACGTCGTCGGCAATCTCGGCGGCGAGCGCGAGCTTCTTCTGCGCGGCGCGGTGGCGCACGAGTTCGAGCGCCGAGGCGACGCACGCGCGCAGCTCGAACGGCGCGCGCTCGATCTCGAGCCTGCCGGCCTCGATCTTCGAGAAGTCGAGGATATCGTTGATGATCGCGAGCAGCGCCTCGCCGCTATCGCGGATGGTGCGCGCGATATCGCGCTGGTCGGCGCTGAGCGGCGTATCGAGCAGCACGCCGCTCATGCCGATGACGCCGTTCATCGGCGTGCGGATCTCGTGGCTCATCATCGCGAGGAAGGCGCTCTTGGCGGCATTCGCGGCTTCGGCGGCGGCGCGTGCCTGCTGGGTCTCCTTGAACAGGCGCGCATTCTGGATCGCGATCACCGCCTGGTCGGCAAACGACTTCAGCAATCCCTGTTCGCGTGCGCTGAAGCCGCCGATCGCCGAGCGGCTGAGGGTGATCGAGCCGATGCCGCGGCCGGCCTGCATCAACGGCGCGAAGGCCTGCGAGCCGTTCGTGCCGGCGCGTTCGGCCAGCGCCCGTGATACCGGCGGCACGCCTTCGCCGTGCAGCAGGTCCGGAAGATCGAGCACATGCCCGAGTTCGATCGCCGCCTGCGTGCCGCTGCCTTCCAGCCCGACCGGGAAGCTCGCGCGAACGCGCGCCACGATCGCTTCGACCTGCGCCGCGCCGATCTCGGCATCGCTGCCGCGGATCGCCGCCAGGTGCAGCAGGCCGTCGTCGCCGATCACGTTGATGCTGAGCAGGGTCACGGCGTCGAACAGCCCGACGCAGCTGTCGAGGATCTTCTCGAATACCGGCTGCGGGTCGGCCATCGAGCTGCCGACCACTTCGAGCACCGCCGCCGCGGCCGTCTGGTGTTCGAGCGCGGCGCGCAGCTCGGCGGTGCGCGCGGCGACCGTCGCTTCGAGCTCCTCGCCCCAGCGTGCGTTGGCGAGCGCCACCGCGGCCTGTGCCGCGAGCATGCGCAGCAGGTCGCGGTCGATCGCATGAAAGCGCCCGAACAGGCCCTCGATGTCGGCATAGACGAAGCCGAGCACGCGCCGGCCGGCGACGAGCGGCGCGACGAGGCACGAGCGCTGGTCGACGGTTGGCGCGCCGGGCGGGCCGTGGCGCAGGCTCGCGGCGCGGCTGCGGCGCGCCTCGACCAGCCACGGCGTGACCGCGGCGAGCAGCGCCGCTGCGTCTTCGCCGGCCGGCAGCAGCGCGCCCGCGAGCCGCAGCCGGGCGTCGCCGTCCTTCGCATCGTCGAGCACCAGCAGCACGCGCTCGGCGCCGGTGAGTTCGGTCACTTCGTCGAGCAGGAAGTCCTGCAGTTCGGCGCTGCTTCGCAGCTCGTTGAGCCGCATCCCGGTGTCGACCAGCCGCTTGAACGGTTCGCCGGCGTCGCTTTCGATGTGCAGATGCTCGAAGCGCTCGGCTTCGGGCCGGCCGCGGCGTTCGCTTTCGCGCAGCCAGCCGCGCACGATCTCCCGGTTGCCGGCGACCTGGTTCAGAAAGCTGCGCCGCAGGCCCTCGTCGCGCACGCTGCGCACGGCGTCGATCAGGAAGCCGTGGGCGCGCTGCAACGCGGCCCACGCCTCGTCGAGGCGCCCGTTGGCGGTGAGGGCCCGGCTGTGCTGCCACCACAGCGACTGCCGCGAGACGACGTCGGTCTTGCCCATGCCCTTGATGCGATGCAGTCGCGTCGCGCGTGCGCTGGCGCGCAGCGCCGGCTTGCGGTCGCCGTTGGCCAGCAGCGCCCGGGACAAGGCGTCGAGGGCGACGATCTGCAGATTGGCATCGAGCTGCGCGGAAGCGAAGCGGACGGCCGCGCCGGCCTCGCGCACCGCGCTGTCGGTATCGCCGGCCAGCAGCGCCAGCTCGGTCTGCGCCAGCGCCTGGTTCAGATCGGCGAGCGGGTCCGCGTAGTCGACCAGCAAGGCACGGTAGGCCGCCAGCGCGTCGCGCGCGGCTTGTGCGTTGCCGAGCAGGGTGGCGAGCCTGACGAGTGCGAGACAGGCGTAGGCCGCGCCCGCGGTCGCGCCATGGCTCAGGGCCGACTCGCGCAGCGCCTCGCGCTCGCGCAGCGAGCGGCGGTAGAGCCCGAGTTCCTCCAGCGCGCTGGCCAGATTGAAGCGCACCATCGCGCGCCGCTCCAGGTAGCCGGCGCGCTCGAAGGCGTCGTCGGCCTGCTGCAGCAGCTTCAGGCGTTCGGCAATGTCGGGCTGGCTGAAGGTCAGCACATTGAGCGCGTTGCCGAGGCCGTATTCATCGCCCGCTTCGCGCGCCAGCGCGGCGGCGCGCAGCGCGGCTTCGGCCGACGCCCGGTCCCGGCCGAGGCTTGCATTGGAGTTCGCCACCGTCCACCACGCGCGGCCAAGGCCGACCGTGTCGCCCAGGCGCTCGTAGAGGGCGACCGCGCGCCGCGCGAAGCGCAGCGCGGCGCCGTTGTGCTCGGCGCGCAGGCTGGTGTCGACCGCGGCGAGCAGCGCCAGCCCCTGCAGGCGCTTGTCGCCGGACGCGTTCGCCAGCGCGAGCGCGCGTTCGGTCGGGCCGAGCGCTGCCGGCCAGCGGCCCTGCCGCAGCAGTGCGCGCACCTGCAGGACGAGTGCGCGCGCCTGCAGGCCGTCGTGCCGACCGGCGAGCGTGAGCATCGCCTCGGCGTCGGCTTGTGCTTCGACATAGCGCCCGACGGCGATCGACGACTCGCCGCGCGCCTCGAGCAAGGCGAACCGCGCCGCGCTGTCGCGCCGCGTCGCCGCCAGGCCGCGCGTGCACAGTTCGATCGCCTGCTCGTGGCTGCCGGCCCAGGCGAGATCGCGCGCATCCGCGGCGATGCCGGCCGCGGTGTCGGCGCCGGGGCTCGGCGCGCTGCGGGTCCGCGCTGCGCTCGCGGTGGGTGGGGAAGGCTTCATGCGTCAATGCTCGCGCTGCGGTTGGATATGGCCGAGCGCCGCGACGAGCGCCTCGACGCGGATCGGCTTCGTGACGTAGTCGTCCATGCCGGCGGCCAAGCACTCCTCGCGGTCGCCGGCCATCGCGTTGGCCGTCATCGCGACGATACGCGGCCGCGCCGCGGATTCCGGCCAGCGCGCGACGATGCGCCGGCTCGCCTCGAGGCCGTCCATCTCGGGCATCTGCACGTCCATCAGCACGACGTCGTAGGGCTGGCGCTCGATGCACTCGATCGCCTCGATGCCGTTGCTCGCTACATCCGCCCGGTAGCCCATCTGCTGCAGCAGGCGCAGGGCGAGCTTCTGGTTCACCGCGTTGTCCTCGGCGAGCAGGATGCGCAGCGGGTGGCGTGCCGCCATCCCGGCGTCGATGCGCGGCGCGGCGCTGGCCGGCGCGGCGGCGCGCGGCGCGCCGTCGTGCGCAAGCAGCGCGGCGAGCGTGTCGAAGAGCTGGCTCTGGTGCAGCGGCTTGGCGAGCGTCGCCGCGAAGTGGCTCGCGTCTGCGGCCTCCTTGCGCACGAGCGACGAGAACAGCACGAGCGGCAGCGTGTGGCCTGCGGCGCGGATGCGCGCGGCAAGCGCCGCGCCGTCCATCCCCGGCATGTGCATGTCGAGGATCGCGAGGTCGCACGGCTGCGCGGCGAGCATCTCGAGCGCCTGCCCGGGGAACTCGGTGTCCTGCACCGCCATGCCCCACT
>JACSRM010000151.1 GCA_014879745.1 Burkholderiaceae bacterium
GAGGCGCTCGTCGAGCACAGCCGCGCGGCGATCTCGCGCATCCTGCGTGGCGAGGACGACCGGCTGATCGTCGTCGTAGGTCCCTGCTCGATCCACGACCATGACGCGGCGGTCGAGTACGCGACGCGGCTTTGCGAGCCGGCGCGGGCGCACGCCGACGCGCTGCTGGTCGTGATGCGGGTCTACTTCGAGAAGCCGCGCACGACGGTCGGCTGGAAGGGCTATATCAACGATCCGCACCTCGACGGCAGCTTCGCGATCAACGAGGGGCTCGAGATGGCGCGCAAGCTGCTGCTCGACGTGCTCGCGCTCGGGCTGCCGGTCGGCACCGAGTTTCTCGACCTGCTGAGCCCGCAGTTCATCAGCGACCTCGTGAGCTGGGGCGCGATCGGCGCGCGCACGACCGAAAGCCAGAGCCACCGCCAGCTCGCAAGCGGCCTGTCGTGCCCGGTCGGCTTCAAGAACGGCACCGAGGGCAGCATCCAGGTCGCGGCCGACGCGATCCTCGCCGCGCGCGCATCGCACGCCTTCATGGGGATGACGAAGATGGGGCAGGCGGCGATCTTCGAGACGCGCGGCAATGACGACTGCCACCTGATCCTGCGCGGCGGCAAGGCGCCGAACTATCACCCGCAGGATGTGGCGCAGGCGTGCCAGCGGCTGCAGGCGGCGGGGCTGCGGCCGCAGGTGATGATCGACGTCTCGCACGCCAACAGCAGCAAGCAGCATGCGCGCCAGATCGAGGTCGCCGCCGACGTCGCGGCGCAGGTTGCGGCTGGCGACGCGCGCATCGTCGGCGTGATGATCGAGAGCCACCTCGAGGAAGGCCGCCAGGAGATCGTTGCCGGCCGGCCGCTGCGCCCCGGCGTCTCGGTGACCGACGCCTGCCTCGGCATGGCGCAGACGCTGCCGGTGCTGCAGCGCCTCGCCGACGCGGTGCGCGCGCGGCGCGGCGTCGCGCGCGCCTGACGCGGCACCCCGCGGCGACCGCACGGCGCGCCCCGCGGCCGGCGCGCGGCTTGCGATACTTGGCCCCCGATGCCCGCCATTCTTGCGATCACCGTTCCGTTCTTCGCGCTCGTGCTGTGCGGCTATCTGGCGGCGCACTTTCGGGTGCTGCCCGAATCGGCGATCCCCGGGCTGAACACCTTCGTGCTGTATTTCGCGCTGCCATGCATGCTGTTCCGGTTCGGCGCGGCGACGCCCTTCGCGCAACTGCTCGATCCGGCGCTGGTCGTCGTCTATGGCGTCTGCGCGCTCGCGATGGTCGCCTTCACGATCGCGATGACGCTGCAGCGCGCCGCGGGCGGCAGCGGCGTCGACCTGACGAATGCAGCGTTCGGCGCGCTCGTTGCGGCCTTTCCGAATACCGGCTTCATGGGCGTGCCGCTGCTCGTCGCGCTGTTCGGCGATCGCGCGATCGGGCCGATGGTCGTCACGCTGCTCGTCGATCTGATCCTGACGAGTACGCTGTGCATCGCGCTGGCGCAGATGCACGGCCACCTCGCGGGCCACAGCGCGGAAGACGTTCCGCTGCGCGTCGCGCTCGGCCGCTCGGTGCGCGGCGCGCTCGGCAATCCGCTGCCGTGGGCGATCGTGCTCGGCGCGGCGTTCTCGCTCGGCGGCCTTGCGCTGCCCGGCGCATTGGGCGAGATCGTGAAGATGCTCGCCGACGCCGCGACACCGGTCGCGCTGTTCACGATCGGCACCGTGCTGTGGCGCGCCGGCCAGCATGCGCACACCCGGACGCCGGCCGCGCAGTACGTGCCGGTCGCGCTCTTCAAGCTGTTCGTGCATCCGCTGCTCGTGCTCGCCGTCGGCCTGCTCGCGAATGCCGCCGGGCTGCCGATCTCGGCCCTGAACCTCACCGTGCTCGTGCTCGCTGCCGCGCTGCCGAGCGCGAGCAACGTCTCGCTGCTCGCCGAACGCTTCGGCGCCGACAATGGCCGCGTCGCCCGCATCATCATGACCTCGACCACGATCGCCTTCGTCAGCTTCTCGGCCCTCGCCTGGCTGCTCGGCGCCGGAGCGCAAGCGTGACGCAGCACGACGCGCCGGTTGCGATCGTCGCCGCGATGCGCGAGGAGATGCGCGCCTTGCTGCCGCTCATGTCGCAGGCGCAAACCATCGCGCGCGCCGGGCGCGAATTCCATCTTGGGCGGCTCGGCGACCGGCGCGTGGTGCTGGTCCGATCCGGCATCGGCAAGGTCGCCGCGGCGACGACGGCGGCCCTGCTCGCCGCCGAGTTCGCGCCGGCGTTGCTGATCCTCACCGGCGTTGCCGGCGGCCTGGGTGAAGGCGTGCGGGTCGGCGACGTGGTGCTCGCCCGCGCGCTGCTGCAGCACGATATGGACGCGTCGCCGCTCTTTCCGCGCTACGAGGTGCCGCTGACCGGTCGCGCACGCTTCGCCGTCGATGCCGCGCTCGCGGACCGGGTCGCCATCGCGACCGAAGCCGGTCTGCGCAGCGTGCAGCGCGAAGTCGGCGGCGCGCAGCTGGCGGCCTTCGGCATCCAAGAGCCGCGCCTGCACCAGGGCCTCGTCGTCAGCGGCGATCGCTTCGTCGCGACGGCGGCTGAGAGCACCGCATTGCGCGCGGCGCTGCCCGATGCACTGGCGGTCGAGATGGAGGGCGCAGCGGTGGCGCAGGTGTGCGCCGATTTCGAGCTGCCGCTGGCCGTGCTGCGCGTCATCTCGGACCGCGCCGACGACAGCGCGCACGTCGACTTCCTGCGCTTCACCGAAGAAGTCGCGAGCGTGCTGACCCGGTTGATCGTCGTCGCCGCGCTCGGCGAGCCTTCCGATCGCTAAAGCCGCGACATGCGTTCAGCCGGCGTGCGCGGCCAGCATCGCAAGTGCGCGGCGCCGGCTCGCGAACCAGTCGTCGAGGAAGGCGTCGCCGAATGCGACGGCGATCTCGTCGGCGCGCGCCTGCGCCGCATCCGCCTCGGCGATCAGCTCGAGCACACGGCAGGCGTGGGCGTGCTCGAGTTCGATGAAGGCGCGGTCGACGCTTTCGTTGTCGTCGAGATCGTTGGCATCGAGCAGCGCGAGCGCGCGCAACGCATGCTCGCGCGCCTGCGGCGCCTGGGCGAGCGCATTGCCGACCATCGCGCGCAGATAGGCAGCGCGTTCGTGATGGACCCAGTTGCCGGCCCGCAGCCAGAAGCGCTCGGCAAGCTGCGCCGCATCGTGCATCGCGTCGCGCAGCGGTGCGTGCGTGAAGGCGTCGGCTGGCCGCTCGACAAGGTCGGAGGCGATATTGTTGATGCACGCGGCGACGGCGGCGTCGAGCGGGCCGCTCTCGCGAAGCGCCGCGCCATCGTCACGCAGCGCGTCGAGTGCCTCGCGCACGCAGCCGGCGGCCTCTGCGTGGCCGAGCCCCGGCACGCGGTACATCGCGACCGTCAGGGCGACCACTTCGAGCGCCGCTGCCGGCGCGGCGCCGGTCGCGTCGGCGAGCGCTGCGGTGAGGCGCCGCGCGTCGTCGGCCGCGCCCGTCGCCTGCGCCGCGGCGGCCGCCTGCCGCCACAGCACGGCGGCCGGCGCGTCGCCCGCCGCATCGAGCAGGGCAGCGTGCCGCGCATGGGCGTCGCGCCAGGCGCCGAGCTTCTCGCCAAGCACATGGTTCAAGAGAAAGGCAAGGCCCGGCAGCCGATCCACGGGCAGCTGTGCCGGGTCGAGCGCGCGCAGGAGCAGCGCGGCGCGCTGCGGATCGGCGTCGTGGCAGGCGTTCGCTTCGTCGAGACGGGCGGTGTCGTCGTTCATGTCGATCTCCTCGCGTCGGGCAAACTGTAGCCGGGAGTGAACCGATGCGAAGCAGAATCTTCGTCGACGCGCCGCTCGCCGCGCAGACCGAGTTCGCCTTGCCGGGCGGGCCGGCGCGCCATCTGCAGGTGCTTCGGCTGCAACCCGGTGCGGCGCTGCGCCTGTTCGACGGCCATGGCGGCGAGTGGGACGCCGTCGTCACCCACATGGGACGCAGCGAGGTGCGGGTGCGCGTCGGCGCGCACGACTCGGTCGATCGCGAACTGGCACGCCGCGTCACGCTTGCGATCGGCGTGCCGGCCAACGAACGGATGGATGCGCTCGTCGAGAAGGCGACCGAGCTCGGCGCGGCCGAAATCGTCGCGCTGATGTGCGAGCGCGCGGTATTGCGGCTGCAGGGCGAGCGCGCCGCAAAGCGGCTCGCGCATTGGCGCGGCGTCGCGATCGCCGCCTGCGAGCAAAGCGGCCGCACGCGCATCCCGCAACTGCCGGTGGTGGCGACGCTCGCCGACTGGCTGCGCTCGCTGCCGGCGGTCGACGCGTCGCCGTCGCGCGAGGCACGCTGGTTGCTGAGCCTCGATCCCGATGCGATCGGCATCGCTGCCGCGATCGGCACGCTGGCAGCGCACGCGAGCGCACCGGTCTGCGTGCTGAGCGGCCCGGAGGGGGGGCTCAGCGCCGACGAACAGGCGCTCGCGCGTCGCGCCGGCTTCACGCCGGTCGGCCTCGGACCGCGCGTGCTGCGCGCCGATACCGCACCGCTCGCCGCGCTGGCGGCGCTCGCCAGCGTGGCCGCATAGACCCGAGGCCGCGGCGGACAAGCCCGCGGCCCGAGAATCGGGGTCTTTGCAAGGAGTCGAAATGAACTTCCACCCTGCGCCGTTCGCGGCGCCACGCGTTGAGCGGCGATGACGGCGCCGCTCGAGTCACCCATCGTCATCCTCGGCAGCGGATTGGCGGGCTACTCCGCGGCGCGCGAGTTGCGCAAGCTCGACAAGACGGCGCCGCTCGTCGTCGTCAGCCGCGACCACGCGGGCTTCTATTCGAAGCCGATGTTGTCGAACGCGCTCGCCAGCGGCAAGACGGCCGAGACGCTCGTCATGAAACCGGTCGAGAAGATGATCGAGGAACTCGGCGCCGTCGTGCGTGCGCGCACCGAGGCGGCGCGCATCGACACCGGCGCACGCAGCGTGCACTGCGTCGACGGCGAAGTGTTCGCCTACCGCGACCTCGTGCTCGCGGTCGGCGCCGACCCGATCCGCCTGCCGCTCGCCGGCGGCGGCGCGGACGACGTGCTGTCGGTCAACGATCTCGACGACTACGCGCGCTTTGCGGCGCGGCTCGAAGGCGTGCAGCGCGTCGCGATCCTCGGCGGCGGGCTGATCGGCTGCGAGTTCGCGAACGACCTGCTCGCGCGCGGCATCACGCCGACCGTGATCGACCCGGCCGCGGCGGCGCTTTCGCGCCTGCTGCCGCCGGCGGCGAGCGCCTGGCTGCAGGCGAGGCTGGAAGCGGCCGGCGTGCGGTTTCGTTTCGGCGTCGCCGCCGAGCGCGTCGATCGCACGCAAGCGGGCCACCGGTTGACGCTGACCGACGGCAGCACGGTCGGCGCCGACCTCGTGCTGTCGGCGATCGGCCTGCGCCCGCGCATTGCGCTCGCGCAGGCGGCCGGGCTGACGGTGAACCGCGGCGTCGTCGCCGACCGCATGCTCGCGACCTCGGCACCGCACGTCTACGCGCTCGGCGACTGCGCCGAGGTCGAGGGCCATTCGCTGCCGTTCGTGATGCCGATCATGCAGCAGGCGCGCGCGCTCGGCGCGACGCTCGCCGGCACGCCGACCGCGCTGAAGTACCCGGCGATGCCGGTCATCGTGAAGACACCGGCCTGTCCAACCGTCGTCTGCCCGCCGCCGCTCGACGCCGCCGGCGCATGGTCGGTGACGGCGACCGACGACGCGCTCGAGGCGCGCTTCGAGGGCGCCGACGGCAAGCTGCTCGGCTTTGCGCTGATGGGTGCGGCGACCGCGCGGCGCCAGGCGTTGGCGGGGCAGGTTCCGGGGCTGATCGGCTGACGTCGCAACCGCGGCGTCAGATCGTCAGCGGATCGACATCCACCGCCCAGCGCAGGATGCGCTCGTCGCCGCGGCGCGCGTTGCGCAGCGCGTGCAGCAGCGGCAGCCAGGCGGCGAGCAGGCGCTGCAGCGCGGCGCGCGACGGCGATTCGACGAGCATCTGCATGCGCTCGACGTTCGCGACGCGCGCGACGGCGGGCGGCACCGGCGGGTAGATCGAAACGCCGGCCGTAGCGGCAAGATCGCCCGCCGCGTCGGCGGCGGCCTGCAGGAAGCCGCGCGCCGCGTTGACGCTGCGCGCCTCGGCGCGCAGCAGCGCGAGGTGTGAGAACGGCGGCAGGCCGGCCATCTCGCGCTCCCTCAACTGGCTCATTGCAAAGGCCGCGAAGTCGTGGCCGCGCAGCGCGGCAAAGAGCGCGTGGCGCGGATGCCAGGTCTGGACCCACATCTCGCTGCGGCCGGCGTGTTGCGCGTCGCGCCCGGCGCGGCCCGCCGCCTGCATCAGCAGCGCGAAGAGGCGCTCCGGGGCGCGAAAGTCGCTGCTGAAGAGCGCGCTGTCGGGGTTGACCGCGGCGACGAGCGTGATGCGCCGAAAGTCGTGCCCCTTGGCGATCATCTGGGTGCCGACGAGGACGTCGACCTCGCCGGCGTGGACCGCGCCGAGCTGCGCCTCGAGCGAGCCCTTGAGCCGCGTGCTGTCGGCGTCGATGCGGGCGACGCGTGCCTCGGGCAGCAGGTGCGCGAGCTGCTCCTCGAGCCGCTCGGTGCCGCGGCCGATCGGCGCGATGTCGGCGTTGCCGCAGTCGGGGCAGGCGCGCGGCACGGCCTGCGCAAGGCCGCAGTGGTGGCAGCGCAGCGAGCGGTCGAGCTTGTGAAAGACGCGCCAGGCGCTGCAATGCGGGCACTCGCTCTTCCAGCCGCAGGCGCCGCAATGCAGCACCGGCGCATAGCCGCGCCGGTTCAGGAAGACGAGGCTTTGCTCGCCGCGCGCGATACGTTCCTGCAGCGCGGCGACGAGCGGCGGCGACAGCGCCTGCGGCTCGCCGCCGCGCGGCGCGCGCGGCATCTGGTTCATGTCGACGATGCGCACCCGCGGCAGCGCGCCGTCGCCGATGCGCGACGCCATCTCGAGCCGCGTGTAGCGGCCCTCCTGCGCGCGCTGCCAGCTCTCGAGCGACGGCGTCGCCGAGCCGAGGATGACAGGCACGCCCTCGAGCCGGCCGCGATAGACGGCGAGATCGCGCGCCGAATAGCGCGCGCCCTCCTGCTGCTTGTACGAAGGGTCGTGCTCCTCGTCGACGACAATCAGCCCGAGCCGCGGCAGCGAAGCGAAGATCGAGAGCCGCGTGCCGAGCACGAGATCCGCCTGCCCGAGGTGCGCCGCAAGCCAGTGGCGCAGCCGCTGCGCCGGCGTCAAGCCGCTGTGCAGCGAGACGATGCGTCGCGGCGCCGCGCCGGCGTGAAAGCGCTCGGCAAAGCGCGCCTCGAGCTGCGGCGTCAGGTTGATCTCGGGCACGAGGACGAGGACTTGCCGCCCGCGCGCGAGTACCTGCTCGGCGGCGCGCAGATAGACCTCGGTCTTGCCGCTGCCGGTCGCGCCGTGCAGCAGAACGACCGGGTCGGGGCGGGCTTGCGCCAGTTCGGCGAACTTCGCCAGCGCCTGCGTCTGTTCGGCGCTCAGCGCGAGCGGCGCCGGCTCGGCCCGCGGCGGATCGAGCGGCTTGTTCAGGCGCGCGATGCGGCGTTGCAACTGCGCATCACCGAGCTTGCGCAACTCGGGCGGCAGCACCGCCATGGCGACCTCGCCGACGCCGCGCTGGTAGTAGGCGGCGGCGAAGCCGACGAGTTCGCACCAGCGCGCCGAAAGCGGCGGCATCGATTGCAAGACTTGCTGCACTGCACGCAGCTCGGGCCGACGATCGTCGGGTGCTGCTTCTGTCGAAGCAGGCGCGAACATGTCCGCCGGCCAGACAATCCCCGGCACCTCGCGGCGGCCGAGTGGGACGCGCACCAGCGTCCCGTGTGCGAGCGTTCGCTCACTCGTGTAGTCCAGCGGGCCGGAGATCGCGCTGTGCAATGGCGCTTCGACGGCAACCCGGATTCGCACCGGATCAGGCACCTGCGGCTCGATCGAAGTTACACGTCAAAGCTCAACCTTCACTTAAAAGCTCGTCTTAAGTCACTGATTCCAGATGACTTTCCAGGCTGTCCACTGTTTCTGTGGATAACTTTGTGGGAAACCTGCCTCGCGCGGCGCCGAAAGCCGGATGCGCCCGCAGCGTCGAGATTCGACGCCACTTCGTAATACAAGAACTTTCTTCAATGGAATCAACAACCTACACCGAAACCCGGCGATTCTCACGACCTCGGCGAATGGCCGGCGGCCGAAATGAGCGCAGGATCAATTTTGGGGATAAGTCAAGCCCTGTGGTCGAAGAATTGCCCTCTTCCTGCGCGGCATCGCAGCGATTCGACAATCGGGAAAACACTGCTTGCGTGCGGCAGGAAGGCCGCGGCGATCGCGAATCAGCCTTCAGCGCACAGGCAGCCCCTGCGCCGACCCACGCATGCGCCGCGAATGCGCGTGCACCGCGCTGATCAGCGCTTCGACGCTTTCCGGCGGCGTGTGCTGGCTGATGCCGTGGCCGAGGTTGAAGACGTGGCCGAAACCGGCAGCCGGCGCGCCGAAGCTCTCCAGCACCTTGACCGCTTCGGCCGCGATCTGCTGCGGCGTCGCGAAGAGCACGTTGGGGTCGAGGTTGCCCTGCAGCGCGACGCAGTTGCCGACACGCGCGCGCGCCGCGCCGAGGTTGACCGTCCAGTCGAGGCCGACGACGTCGGCGCCGCTCGCCGCGATCTCGTCGAGCCACAGGCCGCCGCCCTTCGTGAAGACGATGTGCGGCACGCGGCGGCCCTCGCGTTCGCGCACGAGCTGACCGAGCACGCGCCGTGTATACGCGAGGCTGAAGGCCTGGAACGCGCCGTCGGCGAGCACGCCGCCCCAGCTGTCGAAGATCATCAGCGCCTGCGCGCCGGCATCGGCCTGGGCGTTGAGGTAGGCGGCGACGGCGTCGGCGTTGACGGCGAGGATGCGGTGCATCAGGTCCGGCCGCCGGTAGAGCATGGTCTTGACGAGCCGGTAGTCGTCCGACCCCGCGCCCTCGACCATGTAGCAGGCGAGCGTCCACGGGCTACCCGAGAAGCCGATCAGCGGCACGCGGCCGGCGAGCGCCTTGCGGATCGCGGCCACCGCGTCGAACACGTAGCGCAGCTTGCCCATGTCGGGCACCGCGAGCCGCGCCACGGCCGCCTCGTCGCGCACCGGATGGGCGAAGCGCGGGCCTTCGCCGAGCGCGAAGGAGAGGCCCAGCCCCATCGCGTCGGGCACGGTCAGGATGTCGCTGAAGAGGATCGCCGCGTCGAGTGCGTAGCGTTCGAGCGGCTGCAACGTAACCTCGGTCGCGAAGTCGGGGCTCGTCGCCAGCCCCATGAAGCTGCCGGCCTTGGCGCGCGACGCGCGGTACTCGGGCAGGTAGCGCCCGGCCTGGCGCATCAGCCAGATGGGGGTGTGGTCGGTCGGCTCGCGCAGGCAGGCGCGCAGGAAGCTGTCGTTGTGCAGGGCGGCGGGCATGCGGGATTGTCGCAAACGCACCGCGCGCGCCGCGCGGATTACCATTGCACCCGCTCGCGGGCGCTGCGGCCCGCCGCACAACCATTCGAAGGAGCATCATGATTCGCACCCGCTGGCACTGGCTTGTCGCACTCGTCGCCGTCCTCTCGCTTTCGGGCTGCGGCTACAACGAGTTCCAGCGGCTGGACGAGCAGGTCAAGGCGGCGTGGTCCGAGGTGCTGAACCAGTACCAGCGCCGCGCCGACCTGATCCCGAATATCGTCGCCACCGTCAAGGGCGAGGCCGACTTCGAGCAGGAGACATTGACCAAGGTGATCGAAGCGCGCTCGCGCGCGACGAGCATCAACGCGACGCCCGAACTCGTCAACGACCCGGCGGCGTTCGAGAAATTCCAGCAGGCGCAGGGCGAGCTGACGGGGGCCTTGAGCCGCCTGATGGTCGTCGCCGAGCAGTACCCGCAGCTGAAGGCGAACGCGGCGTTCCAGGACCTGCGGGTGCAGCTCGAAGGGACCGAGAACCGCATCACCGTCGCGCGCAACCGCTACATCAAGACCGTCGCCGAATACAACGTGCTCGCACGCAGCTTCCCGACCAACCTGACGGCGATGATCTTCAGCTACAGCCCGAAGCCGAACTTCACGGTGCAGAACGAGGCGCAGATCTCGGCGCCGCCGACGGTGAGCTTCGACAAGGCGGCGTCGAAGTAGGCAGGCGGTGTCGCTTCGCCGGCTCTGCACCCTGCTGCTCGCGCTGCTGCTCGGCGCGGCGGCCTGGGCGCAGGACGCGGTGCCCGCGTTGAGCGGGCGCGTCATCGACCAGACCGCAACGCTCACGGCGGCGCAGCGCGAGGCCCTCGACGCGCGGCTCGCGGCGCTCGAAGCCGAGCGCGGCGCGCAAGTCGTGATCCTGATCGTCGCGACGACCCAGCCGGAAGACATCGCGGCCTACGCGCAGCGCGTCGCCGACAGCTGGAAGATCGGGCGCAGGGAGATCGGCGACGGCATCCTGATCGTCGTCGCGAAGGACGACCGCAAGGTCCGCATCGAGGTCGCGAAGGCGCTCGAAGGCGCGGTGCCCGATCTCGCCGCAAGCCGCATCATTCGCGACGCGATCACGCCCGCGTTCAAGGCGGGCGACTTCGGCGGCGGCCTCGCGGCGGCGGTCGATCGCATCGCCGAACGCATTGCCAACGAAGGCCTACCCGAACCCGACCCCGCCGCGGGCAGCTCGCAACGCGGCAGCGGCTTCGACTGGCAGGACCTCGCCGTGTTCCTCTTCGTCGGCGCGCCGATCCTCGGCGCGATCCTGACCGGCGTCCTCGGCCGCAAGCTCGGCGCGCTCGCGACAGGTGGCGTCATCGGCGGTATCGGCTGGTGGATCACCGCGAGCCTGCTCGTCGCCGGCTTCGCCGCGCTGGTGGCGGCGATCCTGGTCGGCGTGCTCGGCATCGGCGGCCGCGGCGGCGGGCCTGGCGGCGGCGGACGCGGCGGCGGGCCGATCATCTGGGGCGGCGGTGGCGGCGGCTTTAGCGGCGGC
>JACSRM010000015.1 GCA_014879745.1 Burkholderiaceae bacterium
GGATATCGGCCAGGCCAGCGGATGCGTGCCGGGCGGCATCGAGGGCAGCAGCGCGTGCGCAAGCGCGGGAACGAAGCGCGCCGCATGGCGCACCGATCCGAGCAGCGCGCCGCTCGCCATGTCGAGGATCTGCAGCGGCAGCGCGCGCGCTGTGCACTCGACTGTGGCGTCGCGCGCTGCGACTTCGATACGCCGCGATACGCCGCAGCGCTGCAGCTCGATCTCGGCTGCCGCGAGTGCCGCCAGCGCGATCGACGTCTGCGCCGCGAGGCCCACCGCGAACGACGACAGCAGCACCGGATCGCCGCCGAGCAGCGTCAGGCGCGCGAGCGCCTGGGGCGCGAGTGCGGCGTCGTGCCAGAGGGCTTCCAGCGGCGAGAGCGACATGCTTCGAAGCGCAGGCGACGCGCGGTCGCGTGCGGTGCGCCAAGGATAATTCGCGCAGCATGTCCCGACCCGTTGCGCCCGCCGTTGCCGCACTTGCGCCGCCGCGCATCACCTTCCCCGAATCGCTGCCGGTCTCGGCGCGGCGCGACGAGATCGCGGCCGCGCTCGCGGCGCAACAGGTCGTCATCGTCTGCGGTGAGACGGGTTCGGGCAAGACGACGCAGTTGCCCAAGCTCGCCCTTGCGCTCGGCCGCGGCAAGGCGAATGGCGGCAGGCTGATCGGCCATACCCAGCCGCGGCGCATCGCCGCATCGAGCGTCGCCAAGCGCATCGCGCAGGAGCTCGAGACGCCGCTCGGCGAGGTGGTCGGCTACAAGGTGCGCTTCCAGGACCGGCTCGCACCCGGCGCCAGCATCAAGCTGATGACCGACGGCATCCTGCTTGCCGAGACGCAGGGCGACCCCCTGCTTGCCGCCTACGACACGCTGATCATCGACGAGGCGCACGAACGCAGCCTGAATATCGACTTTCTGCTCGGCTACCTGCGCGCGGTGCTGCCCAGGCGGCGCGACCTGAAGGTGATCGTGACCTCGGCGACGATCGATGCCGAACGCTTCGCGAAGCACTTCGAGCACGCGGGTCAGCCGGCGCCGGTGATTCAGGTCTCGGGCCGCATGTTTCCGGTCGAGCAGCGCTGGCGGCCGTTCGGCGCGGAGAACGCTCCAAAGACCGGATCGACGCCGAATGCGAAGGGAAACGCCGCCGGCTCGGCGCGATCGGCCGCGCGCAGCGAGCGCGACCTGAACGCCGCGATCGCCGATGCCGTCGACGAGCTGTGGCTGCAGGCCGGGCCGGGCGACATCCTCGTCTTCCTGCCCGGCGAGCGCGAGATCCGCGACGCCGCCGATCATCTGCGCAAGCACGTCGCCAGCGCCCAGGCGCGCGGCGGGCCGGTCGAGATCCTGCCGCTCTTCGCGCGGCTGTCGCAGGCCGAGCAGGAGCGCGTGTTCGACGCCGGCAACGCGCGGCGCATCGTGCTCGCGACGAACGTCGCCGAGACGTCGCTTACCGTGCCCGGCATTCGCTACGTGATCGACAGCGGCGAGGCGCGCGTCAAGCGCTACAGCTACCGCAACAAGGTCGAACAGTTGCAGGTCGAGCCGATCAGCCAGGCGGCGGCGAACCAGCGCGCCGGGCGCTGCGGGCGCGTCGCCAACGGCATCTGCATCCGGCTCTACGACGAGGAGGACTTCGCCGGCCGGCCGCGCTTCACCGACCCCGAGATCCTGCGCTCGTCGCTGGCCGGCGTGATCCTGCGCATGAAGGCGCTCGGCCTCGGCGCGGTTGAGAGCTTTCCGTTCCTCGAGCCGCCGCCGCGGCGTGCGATCGCCGACGGCTACGCGCTGCTCGGCGAACTGAACGCCGTCGACGA
>JACSRM010000014.1 GCA_014879745.1 Burkholderiaceae bacterium
TCGTCGTAGCGCTGCATGCGCTCGTGCGGGTGGGCGTAGGCGGACAGCCAGCGCCGGAACTCCTCGTTGAGCGTGCTGTTGTCGGCACGCGCGCGCTCGCGAGCGGCTTCGATAAGGCGCTCGTCTGCACTCAGGGTGATATTTCTCATGGCCTTCGAATGAGATGCACGGGCATAGTGTACACGGTCATCGTGGACCTCCGCGCGGATCGCCGCATGAGAGCAGCTAACAGGCCGGTCAGGTCGCCCTCGCACGGGATAGGAACACCCCTTTGCCCGAGATCGACGCCATCGGCGCAGCCTTCACTGCAACAAAGGCGGCGCATGACTCGACGCAGCACCTGCGCCGAACAAACTGTCGAGCCGCTCGACCGCCGCGGCCGAAGAAGGCCGACGCAATGAACGCGCGCCGTCTCAGCGCCGAGGCAGCGCCGGCGGCTTCGGATGCAGCCGCGCCATCGCCAGCGCATCGACATACTCTCCGTCGCGCAGCGCATACGCGCGGTGCGTGCCTTCGGGCTCGAAGCCGAACTTGCGATAGAGCGCGATCGCCGCCGCGTTGTCGGCATAGACCGTCAGCTCGATGCGCAGCGCACCGGCCCAGCGGTCGGCGTAGTCGCAGATCGCCGCCATCAGCGCCGAGCCGACGCCTTGGCCTTGCGCCTTGCGCTCGACCGAGATGCCGAGCGTCAGCACATGGCGGCGCCGCAGCGCCGGGCCGACCGGATGCACGCCGGCCGAGCCGACGACTTCGCCGTCACGTTCGGCAACGAGCATCAAGTCGGGTTTGCCCGGCGCGAACACATCGACAAGCCGCGCCTTCCAGACTTCCTCGCTCGTGAACGGCAGTTGCATCAGTCCGGCAAAGACGGCCGGGTCGCCCATGATGCGGGCGAGCGCTGCGGCATCCGCGGCGCTCGCGCGCCGGATATTGATCGCGCCGCGCCGCGCCACGTCACACCCGCTCGGCGACCCAGCCTTGGACCGAAGCCAGCGCCGCGCCGAGCCGACTCGGGTCGGTGCCGCCGGCCATCGCCAGATCGGCCTTGCCGCCACCCTTGCCGCCGACCTGCTGGGCGACGAAGTTGACGAGATCGCCCGCCTTCAAGCGCCCGGTCGCGTCGGCGGTGACGCCGGCGGCAAGCTGCACTTTCGAACCGTCGACCGCGGCAAGCACGATCGCCGCACTCTTCAACTTGTTCTTCAATTGGTCCATCGTCTCGCGCAGCGTCTTGGCGTCGGCGCCGGCAAGCGTTGCGGCGAGCACCTTGAGGCCCTTCACGTCGACCGCGCGCGACGTGAGTTCATCGCCCTGCGACGACGCGAGCCGGCCTTTCGCCGCGGCGAGTTCGCGCTCCAGGTGACGGATCTGGTCGAGCAGCGCGTGCACCCGCGTACCAACGTCGCCGGCCGAGACCTTGAGCGTGCCGGCGACGCCGCCGAGCGTCGCTTCCATCTCCTGCACGTAGGCGAGCGCGTTGTCGCCCGTCACCGCCTCGACGCGGCGCACGCCGGCGGCGACGCCACCTTCGGCGACGATCGTGAAGAAGCCGATGTCGCCGCTGCGCGCGACGTGCGTGCCGCCGCACAGTTCGCGGCTGGTGCCGATGTCGAGCACGCGCACCTCGTCGCCGTACTTCTCGCCGAACAGCATCATCGCGCCGGCTTTCTGCGCCTCGTCGATCGCCATCACCCGCGCCTGGGTCGGCGTGTTGGCGACGATCTCGGCGTTGACGAGGCTTTCGACGCGGCGGATCTGCTCGTCCGTCATCGGCGCGTTGTGCGCGAAGTCGAAGCGCGTGCGCTCGGGCGTGACGAG
>JACSRM010000371.1 GCA_014879745.1 Burkholderiaceae bacterium
AAGAGCGAGCCGATCATCACCATCGCCGCGCCGAAGCGCACGCTCTTGGCGATGTCGCCATGGTCGCGGATGCCGCCGTCGGCGATGATCGGCTTGGTGGCGACGCGCGCGCACCACTTCAGCGCCGACAGTTGCCAGCCGCCGGTGCCGAAGCCCGTCTTCAGCTTGGTGATGCAGACCTTGCCCGGCCCGACGCCGACCTTGGTCGCGTCGGCCCCCCAGTTCTCGAGGTCGATCACCGCCTCGGGCGTCGCGACGTTGCCGGCGATGACGAAGCTCGCCGGCAGTTTCTTCTTGATGTGCTCGATCATCTTCCTCACGCTCTCGGCATGGCCGTGCGCGATATCGATCGTGATGTAGTCGGCGCCGACGCCTTCGGCGGCGAGGCGGTCGATCACCGCGTAGTCGGGCGCCTTGACGCCCGAGCTGATCGACACGTAGAGCCCCTTGTCGCGCATCGCCCGCGCGTAGGCGACGTTGTCGAGGTCGAAGCGGTGCATGACGTAGAAATAGTCGTTCGCCGCGAGCCACTCGCTGATCGGCTCGTCGATCACCGTCTTCATATTGGCCGGCACGACCGGCAGCTTGAAGCGGCGTGCGCCGAGTTCGGCCGAGGCGTCGCATTCGCTGCGGCTTTCGACGCGGCACTTGCGCGGCAGCAGCAGGATGTTGTCGTAGTCGAAGATTTCCATCGTGGTGTCTCTCGCGGGGCGGATGCGATCGATTATCTGGCTGGCGCGCAGCCTTCGGGCTCGACGCGCGCCGCGGCAAGCACCTTGCCCCCCGGCGCCTCGGCCCAGCCGACCGCGATGAGCCGCGCCGGCCTGCTGCCTTGCGGGACGCGAAATGCGTGCAGATGCGCCACCTCGGATCGATCCGGGTCCAGCGGCAACGGGCCGACGACCGCGCGGACGAGCATGCGTTGCACCGTCGCGCCTTCCTCGCCCGCGCGCACCTGCTCGACGAGGGCAAGGTAGGCGACGCCGCCGGACGGCGCCGGCCTGCCGCCGCGCGCCGCATCGCGCTCGACATCGACCTGCGCCGCGATATAGCCGTTGAACGGCGGGCCCTGCTCCACGCGCAGCGACAGTCCGGCGCCAGTCGGCAGGACATGCCTGCGGCTTGTGGTTGCGGTCTGCGCGATGGTCCCCGCGCGCACGCCCGCCGCGGGCAGCGCGGCCGCGGCCAGAGGCGCATCGTCACCGCGCGGGCTGGGGACGATCCAGTCCAGAGCGAGCGGCGCGCCGCTCGGGGTATCGCCCCCGCGCCAGCAGGCTTCACAGTCGGCGGGTATGAAGCGCTCGAGCAGCATGCCGGGTGCACCGCAGCCTTCTGGCGGTGCGGCGTGCGAGGCGAGCGACGCGAAGACCAGGGCGAGCGCAGGTCGCGCGCACCGGCGATGCGGGCCGGATTGCAACAAGGGTGACTCCTAGAATGAGGACATGAGTCTGCATTCTGATGAAGTTGCCGCGGAAAGTAGCGCGCGGGGCGACTTGCCCATCCTGCGCGGCCTGAACCCCGAGCAACTGGCCGCCGTGACGCTGCCGGCGCAGCCGGCGCTGATCCTGGCCGGCGCCGGCTCGGGCAAGACGCGGGTGCTGACGACGCGCATCGCCTGGCTGCTGACGACCGGCCAGGTCTCGCCCGGCGGCGTGATGGCGGTCACGTTCACGAACAAGGCGGCGAAGGAGATGCTCGCGCGCCTTTCCGCGATGCTGCCGATCCCCGTGCGCGGCATGTGGGTCGGCACCTTCCACGGCCTGTGCAACCGCTTCCTGCGCACGCACTGGAAGCTCGCCGCG
>JACSRM010000248.1 GCA_014879745.1 Burkholderiaceae bacterium
CGCACCGAGGCCACCGACAGCGGGCGCGCGCTGTTCGACGCCGTCTTCGACCGCTGGGAGCAACTGCCCGAGGGCGCGCGCCCGAAGCTCATCGTGCAGGGCCTGAGCCTGGGCTCGTTCGGCGGGCAGGCCGCGTTCAGCAGCGCCGCCGATTTCGCGATGCGCTCGGACGGCGCGCTCTTCCTCGGCACCCCCGGCTTCGCCCAGCCGTGGCGCACGTTCACGCGCAACCGCGACCCCGGCAGCCCCGAGATCAAGCCCGTCTACCGCGGCGGGCGCATCGTGCGCTTTGCCAACGATCGTGCGGACCTGGACCGCATGCTCGACGACCGGCGCGGCCCCCGCGTGCTCTATCTGCAGTACGCCACCGACCCGATCTGCTGGTGGTCGCCCGACCTGCTCTGGCACGAGCCCGACTGGATGCGCGAACCCAAGGGCGAAGGCGTTTCCGACAGCCTGCGCTGGTTCCCGGTCATCACCTTCTTGCAGATCTCGCTCGACCAGTATTTCTCGAACCACACCCCTAACGGCCACGGCCACAACTACGCGCCCGACATCGTCGCCGCCTGGGCCGCCGTCGTGCCGCCCGCCGGCTGGACGGCCGAGCAGTCCGACCGCCTGCAGAAGCTGATCGACGCGCGCTACGCCGACCCGCTGTGATCGCCGGGCCGGCCGGGTGCCGCGCGCCGCCCGTGCTGCAACGCGGGCCGGGATGCACGACGGCCCGATATTTGGCATCCTTCGCATGTCGCGCCCCGCAGCGTCGTTCGCTGCGATGCAGCATGCGGATCGGCGGTCGCTCGCGGCACGATGCAATCGCCTGATCGACGAAGGGAACCCGGCATGCACATCCCCACCTCCCGCAGATCGATTCGCGCGGCCCTCGTCGGCGCTGTCCTCGTCACGGCCTGCGGCGCGGCCGCGGCGCAATGGATCTTCCTCGCCCGGCACGCGATCGGACGCATCGAGCAGATGCAGCAGTCCTCCCCGGCCGCGACCGGCGGGGTCGGCGCGAGCTATGACGTTGCCACCGTGATCGTCGAGGTCGAGCCCGACAAGGTCTTTGCCGCCGTGCTGCGGCGCCTGAGCGCGAACCCCGAGGTCAAGGTGACGCACACCGACGCCGCGAAGCGATCGGTCGAGTTCAGCGACGGCAAGCAGATCGGCGGCATCCAGGTCAGTGCGCTCGGCGACAAGCTCTCGCAGCTCCTCGTCTCGACCGCCCATCCGGGTGTCCCCGGCGCCGTCACGTCCAAGCTCGTCGATCGGATCCTCGCCGTGTGCAAGGAACTCGGCGTGACCTGCGAACGCAGCTCGGGATAGCCCGGGTCAGAACAGCGGCGCCGGCAGCGCGCTTGGCGGCGGCGCCGGCGGCACGCTGCCGGTCATCCGGTCGGCTTCGCTGACCCAGCCGCCGCCCATCGCCTTGTAGAGGTTGACCGACGACGCGAAGACCGACGCCCGGATCGACGCCAGGTTCAGTTCGGCCGGAAAAAGTGCCTGCTCGGCCTGCAGCACCGTCGAATACCCGACATAGCCGCCGTCGTACTGCAGGCGCGCCAGATCGTTGTACTGCTGCAGCGCGGCGACGAGCTTGACCTGCGCCGCGAGCTGCTGCTGCAGCTTCTGGTTCGCGACCAGCGCGTTGTCGACATCGGCGAATGCATTGCGGATCGCGAGCTTGTAGTTCTCGAGCGCCGCCCGCTGTGCGGCCTCGGCCTGCGCAACCTGGCCGCTGACGGCGCCGAAGGTGAAGATCGGCCCGACCACCGAACCGGCATAGCTCCAGACCCGCGCCGGGCCACTGAACAGATCGGAAAGGTCGCTGCTCGCGCCGCCGAATGCGCCGGTCAGCGAAATGGTCGGGAAGTACAGCGCCTTGGCCGCGCCGATCTGCGCATTGGCGGCGATCAGCTGCTGTTCGGACTGCAGCAGATCGGGGCGGCGCTCGAGGAGTTGCGACGGCACGCCGGCCGGCACGGCAGGCAGCGCGAGGGCGTCGAGCGGCTTGCCGCGCGCGATCGGCCCCGGGTCACGGCCGATCAGCACCGCGAGCGCATTCTGGTTCTGCGCGATCTGCGATTCGATGAGCGGAATCTGCGCCGCCGCCGTTTCGTACTGCGACTGCGCCTGCGCGACATTCATCTGCGAGACTTGGCCATATTCGAACTGCAGCGTGAAGAGGTCGACCGATTCCTTGTACGTCTCGAGCGTGCGCTGCGCGACCTCGAGCTGGGCGTCGAGCCCGCGCAGCTGCAGATAGCTCGTCGCGACCGAGGCGACGATCGAGAGCACGACGCCGCGGCGCGCCTCGTCGGTCGCGAGCACGTCGGCAAGCGCGGCCTGCGACTGGCGCTGGATGCGGCCCCAGAGGTCGATCTCCCAGCTCGCCGAGAGCAGTGCCTGGTATGTCGTCGTCGGGTTCGGATAGTTCGGCAGGTTCCTCGCGAAGGCGGGTTCCGGCGATCGCTGGCGGGTGACATCCACACCGTAGCCGACCTGCGGAAAGAACTGCGAACGCGTCTGCGTCAGGAACGCCGACGCCTGCTCGACGTTGGCGGCGGCGATCGCGATATTGCTGTTGTGCGCGAGCGCCTCGGCGATCAGCGCATCGAGCACCGGGTCGCCGAACTGGCGCCACCAGACGGCATCGGCGCTGCCCTCGGCCTTCGCGATCTCGATCTGGAATGCGCTCGGCGCCGCGACCTCGGGCCGCTTGTAGTCCGGCCCCATCACGCAGCCGGCGAGCGCGGTGGCAACACAGGCCAGCACAGCGGCGCGCAGCGGCGGGCGTCGCTTCACTTCAGTTGCTCCACTTCGCATCGCGCGAGCCGCGACGCTTGCAACGCGAGGGCCTGCTTGCGGCGCGTTGCTGCCCACCGGTTGCCCGCTACCACCGGCGCGTCGCGGCAGGTGCTGCCCGGCAGGGGCTCATGCTGCCAGAAAAATCGCCCCCTGCCGGGCAGCGCCTGCCGCGATGCAACACCTACCGCTCCTGTCGCTCTTGCAACAAGCACTCCGCGCCTCAAAGCAAAGGCGCGTCCGGACAGGTCGCGTAGCGCCTCTGGAGCGCCGAGAAGCGCAGGGCTCGTGGCCGCGCGCGCAGCGCGCTTCGTGAACTGACTCGTCGCAGTTGTCCGAGCGTAGCGAACGAAGTAAGCGAAGCGAGTTCTGCGACGGGCCACGAGTCCGAGCATCGCAGGGCAGTCGGTGCGCAGCGCCGACCGCTCCAGCGAAGCAAAGCGGCCTGTCCGGACGCACCTTTGCCGCGCCGGATGCAGCCCGAAATGCCGGCCCGCAGTCAGCGGCAGCAACCGAGCTTTGCCGAGTGACCGTGGAGATTTCACTTCAGACTTCACTTTCCGGCTGCGCAGCGGCGGCGGGCGCCGTCCCTGCGGGCTTGCGCCGCTCCGACAGCCGGTCGAAGATATAGAAGAACAGCGGCACGTAGAGCATCGCGAGCGTCGTCTCGCCGATCATGCCGCCGATGATGCCGGTGCCGATCGAGTGGCGCGCATTGGCACCGGCGCCGACCGCGAGCGCGAGCGGCAGACAGCCGACCGCGAACGCGAGCGAGGTCATGATGATCGGCCGCAGCCGCTGCTCGCCGGCCAGCCGCGTGGCGTCGAGGATGCTGTGGCCCTGCTTGCGGAAGTCGACCGCCGCCGATACCCGCAGCACCGCATTCTTCGCGCCCAGGCCGATCAGCACCAGAAGGCCGATCTGGAAATAGACGTCGTTCTCGAGCCCGCGCGCGTAGTTGACGAGCAAGGCGCCGAGCACGCCGAACGGGATCGCCGTCATCACCGCGCCGGGCAGGGTCCAGCTTTCGTACTGCGCGGCGAGCACCAGAAAGACGATCAGCAGCCCGAAGCCGAAGGCGAGCATCGAGGTGCCGCCCGACTGCTTCTCGTCGAATGCCAGCCCGGACCAGGCGGCGGCATACTGCGGCGGCAAGGTCGCCGCGACCTCCTCCATCGCCGCGATCGCCTGCCCCGAGCTGTAGCCGGCGGCGGCGTTGCCGATGATCTTGGCCGCCGGGAAACCGTTGAAGTGCGGCAGGATATCGGGGCCGGAGGTCCACTCGGTGCTCACCATCGCGGCGAGTGGCACCATCTGGTTCTGGTTCGACCGCGTATACAGGCGCGTCAGATCCGACGGCTGCTCGCGATAGCGCGCATCCGACTGCAGGATGACCCACCAGACGCGGCTGAACTGCGTGAACTGGCTCACCGTGAGCGAGCCGAACTGGGCCTGGATCGCGCTGTAGACATCCTGCACCGGAACACCCAGCAGCGTCGCCTTGTCGCGGTCGACCTCGGCGCGCAGTTGCTGCGAACTCGCCGAGAAGGTCGAGTTCAGGCCCGTCAGTTCGGGCCTTTCCCTGGCCCTCTCGAGGAAGGTGCGCACCTGCGCTTCGAGCTCGACCGGCGAGCCGGCCGCCGTATCCTGGATCCAGAACTCGAAGCCGCCGGTCGTGCCGATGCCGGGGATCGCCGGCGGCGCGATCGGCAGCACGACGGCCTGCTCGATCGACTTCGCCTCGGCGTAGAACTTCGTCAGGATCGCGCGCGCGTTCTGCGCCTTCGCGGCATCGATCGACGCATAACGCTCCTCGAACGGCTTGAAGGTGATGAAGAAGGTCGCCGCGTTGGTCTTGAAGCCGCCGTCGATCAGGCTGTAGCCGGTCACCATCGAACGCCGGTCGACGCCCTCGATCCTGGACAGAATCGCGTCGACCTGCTCGGCGACCGCCTGGGTGCGCGCGAGGCTCGCCGACTGCGGCATGATGATCGCGACCATCGCGTAGCCCTGGTCCTCCTGCGGCACGAAGCTGGTCGGCAGGATCGCGAACAGATGCCAGATCGCGTAGAGGAAGCCGGCGAGCAGCACGAAGGCGACGACCATGCGCTTGATGACCCACTCCACCGCATGGCCGAACCCGCGCGTGATGCGATCGACCTGCCGGTTGAACCACGCGAACGGACCGCGCGTCGGCGGCGGGTTGTGTTTGAGCAGCATCGCGCACAGCGCCGGCGTGAGGGTGAGCGCGATGAAGCCCGAGACGGCGACCGAGATGACGATCGTGATCGCGAACTGCTTGTAGAGCTGGCCGGTGGTGCCGGGCAGGAAGGCGGCCGGAACGAAGACCGACGCCATGACGAGCACGACGGCGACGAGCGAACTGCCGATCTCGCCCATCGAACGGATCGTCGCGTCCTTCGGCCCGAGGTGGTGCTGCTGCATGTTGCGCTCGACGTTCTCGCAGACGACAATCGCATCGTCGACCACCATGCCGATCGCGAGGATCAGCCCGAAGAGGGTCAGCAGATTGATCGAGAAGCCGAGCGCGAGCATGCCGGCGAAGGTCGCGACGAGCGAGACGATGATCGCGACCCCGCAGATCAGCGTCGTGCGCAGGCTCTGCAGGAACAGGTAGACGACGAGCACGACGAGGACGAGCGCCTCGGCCAGCGTCTTGATCACCTCCTCGATCGACAGCCGCACGAAGTCGTTGGTATCGAGCGCGACCGCATAGTCGATGCCCGCGGGAAAGCGCGCCTTCATCCCGGCGAGCGCCTTGCGCACCGCGTCCGAGACGACAAGGCCGTTCGCGCCGGGCTGCTGGTAGATCGCGATGAAGGTCGCCGGTGCATTGTCGAGCCGACTGTCGACGATGTACTGGCGCAGCCCGACCTCGGCGCGCGCGACGTCGCCGACGCGCACGATCGCACTGCCGTCCTGGCTCGCGCGCAGGATGATTTTTTCGTACTGGCGCGGGTCGGCGAACGGGCCCTGGGTCGTGACCGGAAAGGTCAGCTCGACCGGCTTCGCATTCGGCTGCTGGCCGATCTGCCCGGCGCCGAAGAGGGCGTTCTGCTGGTTGACGGCATTCGCGATATCGCTCGTCGTGATGGCTAGCGAGGCCATGCGGTCCGGGTTCATCCAGATCCGCATCGCCTGGTCGGGAACGCCCATGATCTGCGCCTGGCCGGCGCCGGGCACGCGCTTCAACGCATCGAGCACGTAGACGTTGGCGTAGTTGGCGACATAGTCGGCGCTGTAGCGCGCCGCGTCGCCGGTGATCGCGACCAGCATCATGATCGTCGCCGATTTCTTCTGCACCGAGACGCCCTGCTGCGTCACCGCCTCGGGCAGCTGCGGCAGCGCGAGGTTGACGCGGTTTTGCACCTGCACCTGCGCGATATCGGGGTCGGTGTCGAGCGAGAAATAGACCGTCAGCGTGAGCTGGCCGGTGGCCGAACTCGCGCTGCTCATGTAGAGCATGCCGTCGACGCCGTTCACCTGCGCCTCGATCGGCGAGGCGACCGAGTCGGCGAGCGTCTTCGAATCCGCCCCCGGATAGGTCGCCGAGACGGTGACCTGCACCGGCGTGATCGACGGATACTGCTGCACCGGCAGCGCCGTCATCGCGACCAGACCAGCGAGCACGATCAGCAGCGCGACGACGATCGCGAAGATCGGCCGCTCGATGAAAAAGCGCGAGAACACGGTGCGCCGGGGTTCAGCGGCTGGCGGCGCTCGCCGCAGCGAGCGGCGCGGCCGATGCGGCGGCCGCCGGCGTCGCGGCGGCGCGCGCCGTCACGGTGACCTTCGCCCCCGGCGACAGGCGCTGGCCGCCGTCGACGACGAGCTGTTCGCCCGCGTGCAGCCCTTCGTTGATGAACCAGCTGTCCTCGTACCAGTCGCCGACCTCGACCGGCCGCTGCTCGGCCTTGCCGTCCCTGTCGACAAGCCAGACGAAGTGGCCCTGCCCGCTTTGCTGCACCGCGCGCTGCGGCACGAGGATCGCGTCCGGCCGCACGCCGCCCTTCAGGCGCGCACGCACATACTGATTCGGGCGCAGCGCACCGTTCGGGTTGTCCACCGTGGCGCGGATCAGGAAGGTGCCGGTCTGCGGGTTGTACGACGGATCGGCGAACGTGATGCGGCCGGTGAACGGAAAGACGCTGCCGTCCACGCGTTCGATCTCGACGATCATGCGGCGGTCGGCGGGCAGCCGCAGCCGGCCGGCCTTGATATCGTTCTCGATGCGCTGGACCTCGTTTTCCGACAGGCTGAAATTGACCCACATCGGCGACAGCACCGAGACCGTCGTCAGCTGGCTGTTCTGCGGGCTGACATAGGTGCCGTCGGCGATCGCGGCATAGCTGCTGACGCCGTCCACCGGCGACGTGATCACGGTATACGACAGGTCGAGCTTGGCCGATTCGAGCTGCGCCTTGGACTGCGCGACCGCCGCCGCCGCCTGCTCGTACTGGCCCTGCGCGTCGTCCAGATCCTTCTGCGATAGCGCATTCTTCTGCGCCAGCGGCTTGGTGCGGTTCAGGTTCGCGGTCGCGACCTGCAGCGCCGCCTGGTTGCGCTGCAGCGCCGCCGCCGCGCCGTCGACCTGGGCCTGGAAGGGCGCCTGATCCATCCGGAACAGCACCTGCCCCTTCTTGACGAACGTGCCCTCGGTATAGACGCGCTTGTCGAGGAAGCCCGAGACGCGGGCCTGGATATTCACCGCCTGCGAGCTCTGCGTCTGCGCGACGTAGAGCGCCGATACCGGCACGTCGCGCGCCTGGACGCTGATCGTCGTCACATCCAGCGGCGCCGGCGCTGGTTTCTCGGGCGCCTTGCCGCAACCCGCCAGGAACGCGATGCCGACGATGCCGGCGAACAGGCTGCCGAGCTTGCGCAGGGCGCCGGCGCGCGAATCCGTTTGCGACATGGTGTGGCGACGGGACCGGATTGGGAGAGGCTGCGAGCGGCCGAGCATAGCAACAATGCCCGCGGCGCGAAGCCGGGCCGGCCCTGAGATCGCGCCGCGCACGGCGTGGCGTGCTGTGCGGCATCGCGCGGCGGCACGCGTCACACGGCTGTCATCCGCCGCCCGCACGATGGCGGCCTGCGCACACCCGAATCACTTCCGAGAGGCAAGCCCATGGCAACCGCGATCGAGTGGCTGAGGCTCGGGCCGGCCCGGACGCTGCCCGCGTCGCCGGCCGAGACTGGGCCGGACTTTGCCGATACGCAGCCCTGCTGCCGCCTGGCGCCGTTCGAGGCGGCCGCAGGACCGACGACCGCGAAGCCGCCTTCGCACGGCGGTCACATGATCCCGGCAGGATCGCCGCGTCCGCCACGCCCGAGCCGCGATCGGTGTCCGGCGCCCGCAGCCATGAAGCGCTTCTGAGGCGCATCGAAGGCGAGCGCAGGCCGCGCCATTTCCGGCGCTGCAGCGCGTAGCGGCCCACGGCCGGCGCGATGGTCCGGTTTGGCCGCAGCGGGTATCACCGCGCCGGCGTCGAGCGCACGATGCGCTCTTGCCCGGGGCGCGATGTCGAGGAATTCTTCCGGCCGGCACCGAGGTTCCAGCGCATTCGGGTGCGCTCCGGCGTGCAGCTGATCAAGTACCGGTTCTCGATCACCGACGACGAGCAGCACCTGCGCTTCCTCGGCCGCATCCACGACCCGCTCGAGCAGTGGAAACTCAGCCCGATGGACCTCGAGAGCCGCCGCCGCTGGGAGGCCTATACGACGGCCAAGGAGGAGATGCTGTCGCGCACGCATATCGCCGCGGCGCCATGGTGGGTGGTGCAGGCGGTGGACAAGAAGAAGGCGCGCCTGAACTGCATCAGCCATCTGCTCACCCGGTTCGACTGCGCCGAGATCGAGCGCCCGACGATCGAACTGCCGGCGCGCGCGCGCAACGTCGACTACATCCGCCACCCGGTGCCGCAGGCGATGATCGTTCCCGAACGCTACCGTCCGTCCGCTGCCCGAGCTTCGTCGCCGACAACGAGACCGACCATGTCTCCACCGGCCAGGGCCGGCAGCTGTGCGATGCGCTGACCTGTCCAGAGACCTTCTGCCGCTTCACGCGTGCCGAGGGCGCCAAAGGGCACTGCGAAGGCATGGGGCAGATCGTCTTTTCGACCGCGGCGTTCGACTGGCTCGAGACGGCCTTGCGCTGAGCGGCCGCGCCGCGGGCGGCCGCGAGGCTACGCCGGCAGCAGCCTCTGCAGCGTGTCGAAGATCGGCGCCACCGCGTCGCCGCGCGTGCTCAGCGCCAGGTAGCCGTCGGGCCGCACCAGGTAGTGGTGGCCGGCCTCGTAGCCTTCGGCCGTGGCGGCGCCGGCCGCGCTGACCAGGCCTTGCAGCGCCGGCGGCAGCTCCGGCGCGGCCACGCCGACCGACAGCAGCACGAAGCGGCCACCGCCCAGCAGCGCATGCAGCCGCGTCGCGCCGCCGTCGGCCGCGCGCAGTGGCACGTCCGGGGTGCGTGCGCCGGCGGGCGGCTGCGCCGCCGCGCCGTGCGGCGTCGCGCTGAGCGGGCTGGCCGCATAGTGCAGGTCGAGTTCGGTCAGCTGGTCGACCAGCCGCTGCTGGATCGCCGGCAGCCGGCCCAGCGTGCCGGCCGCCAGGTCGCGCAGCTCGCGCAGCAGCGGGTTGTGCAGCAGCGCGATGCGCGTCATTTGGCCGGCGTTGCGCAGCACCTGGTCGCCGATCGCGCTGCGCTCGCTGGAATAGCTGTCGAGCAGGCCCGGCGCCGCCTGGCCGCGCTGCACCAGCGCCAGCTTCCAGGCCAGGTTGAACGCATCCTGCATGCCGGTATTCATGCCCTGCCCGCCCGCGGGGCTGTGCACGTGCGCCGCGTCGCCGGCCAGGAAGATGCGGCCGTGGCGGTAGTCGCTGACCTTGCGCTCGTTGATGCGGAAGTGGCTCAGCCACACCGCATCGTGCGCGCGCAGGCCCTGCGGGCCGCGCTGGTCGATCAGCGCCTGCACCTGCTCGATCGTCGGTGGCGGCGGCTGCACATCCGGCGCCAGCCCGACATCGGCGATGACGCGAAAGCGCCGCGCGCCGATCGGGAAGCAGGCCAGCACGCCCTCGGGCGACCAGCAGATCGTCAGCTCGTCGTTCGGCAGTTCACCTTCGATCTGCAGGTCGGCCAGCACCCAGTCCGACTGCAGCGTATCGCCGCCGAAGGCCAGGCCGAGCGCGTGGCGCACCGTGCTGTGCGCGCCGTCGCAGCCGGCGAGCCAGGCGGTGGACACGCGCTCCTCGCGCCCGTCCGCATGGCGCAGCTGCGCGCTCACGCGCTGGCCGTCGTCGGTGAAGGACAGCAGTTCCACCTGGCGTTCGACCACCACGCCGGCCGCTTCGAGCTGCTGCTCCAGCAGGCGCTCGGTCTCGCTTTGCGCCAGCATCAGCGCGAACGGGTAGGCGCTGCGCGCCAGGTCGAAGTGCGCATGCACCAGCTCGCGCTGCCCCTCGCCCAGGATGCGCGCGCCGCGGGCACGCACGCCGGCGTCGACGAAGACCTGCGCGATGCCCTGCATGTCCAGCAGCTCGAGCGTGCGCGGCCAGATCACCAGCGCCTTCGACTTGTCGGTGCGTGCCGCGGCCTTGTCGACGATGCGCAGCGCGACGCCCTGCCGCCGCAGCGCGAGCGCCAGCGTCAGGCCGACCGGGCCGGCGCCGACGATCAGAAGGGGTTCGTCCATCGCTCGATGCTCCTTCGTCGGACGCGCCGATATCGGCGCCGGCTTCGCGACTCGGCGCCGGTTGGCGGCTTCGGCGGCAAGCTTGATCTCTTCGCTGGCCTGACGCAGCAGATCCTTCGCGCGCGCGGCGTGGCCGCCGAGCTGGGAGTCGTTCGCATTCTGCGCTTCACTCAGCCGCTCGAACGCCTGCGCCACCAGCCGCTGCGCCGCCGCCGGATGGCCGTGGCGCGCCGGGCCGCGCTGCCCGCATCATGCTCAGCGACCACGGCATCGAATCGCGAAGCGTCGATCCGCATCCGCACATACCGAAGCCATATCGGCCGCTTATGGCCGCATCGCAAGACAGTATTTCCCAGCAGCCCGCAGCGCGGCCACAGT
>JACSRM010000013.1 GCA_014879745.1 Burkholderiaceae bacterium
GCGAAGCTCCGCGAGCGAGGGATTGAGGCCGAGGCCACGCGGCAGGCGACGCGCGGCGCAGCGCGTCGGTACCCAGCGCTGTGGCAGGTCAAGGCGCGTGAGGAAAGCCGACTGCTGAAGTCCCCCGCGCTCGCGAGGAAAGGTGTTGTAGCCCAGGCCAGCCGTGATGCTGCCCGGGCCGCGTGGCGCGAGCTTGCAGCAGCTTTGTCCGCGACTGGCAGCGAGGCAGATCGGCAGCTTGCACGCTCGATCGAAGACTTCGCGGCCGGAAGGCCGCGGCAGGCTGTACCCGAGCCGGCGCACCAGCAAATACGCTCGCAGACATCGACGCAGACGGGCCCAGAGCGGTAGCGCAGAATACTGGATGTATGTACAGTATTGAGTCTGAACCGAGAAGCACACGAGACCGTGCCGCCCGACCGCCATGAACGCCCCGAACCCGCCGCTGCTGCCCGAAGTACAGCTGGGCCCGCAGCCCGCCGATCAACCGAACCTCGAACTCGCCAGTGAGGGCGTGCAGCGTTACGTCTGGCACAGCGCTTTCGGCGCTATGTTGATCGAGGTGCGCGACGGTACGGCCTTCGTCAACGGCGCCCGGGTGGTTCCGATAGCTGAGCTGCACGCCGCCGAGGCTTGAGCCTGGCCCTACGGACGCGAGGAGAAATTGTGTGAACGGACCCAGGCGCCAGGTGCAGCTTTTGAGCCCCCGCGTGGCGGTTGCTACGATGCCGCTGCGCCCGAGGAGCGCTCGCACACACATGAACGCCGTAGAAATCGAACAAGCCATCTCCGACTTGGCGCTTCAGCCTTTTGATGCCGCCGAATTCCCCTTCGCCTTCCTGGCAGCTTTCGGCAACAAGGACACCACGCTCAGGCGCCTGCGCGCCGGCAACAACAACGCTTCCGACGTGCGCGGCGGCGTGCTCCAGCGCAACAACATCCACCTCGCCGTCTGCCAGCCCGGCACCACCGGCGCCGGGCTGCATGCGCTGCGCAGCAGCCCGGCCACGGCAAAGGGCAAGGCCAAGTTCATCCTCGCCACGGACGGCCAGACGCTCGAAGCCGAAGACCTGACCGCCGGCGAAACCATCGCCTGCGACTACCCGGGCTTCCCCGATCACTTCGGCTTCTTCCTGCCGCTGGCCGGTATCTCCACGGTCAAGGAGATCAAGGACAACCCCATCGACGTGCGCGCCACCGGCCGGCTGAACAAGCTGTACGTCGAGCTGTTGCGCGAGAACCCGGACTGGGCCACGTCCGAACGCCGCGGGGACATGAACCACTTCATGGCCCGCCTGATCTTCTGCTTCTTCGCCGAGGACACTGACATCTTCAACGGCGACGCCATGTTCACGCGCACCTTGGAGCAGATGAGTGACCGCGACGCCGGCAACACGCATGAAGTGCTGTCCGAAATCTTCCGTGCGATGAACGTGAAGATCGCTGACCGCGCTGCAGCGAACCTGCGTCCGTGGGCCGACCAGTTCCCTTATGTGAATGGCGGGCTGTTCTCCGGCAGTGCGAACGTGCCGCGCTTCACCCGCATGGCCCGCACCTATCTGCTGCACGCGGGCACGCTGAACTGGAAGCAAATCAACCCCGACATCTTCGGCAGCATGATCCAGGCCGTAGCCGACGACGAGGAACGCGGCGAATTGGGCATGCACTACACCAGCGTGCCGAACATCCTGAAGGTGCTAAACCCGCTGTTCCTCGACGATCTGCGTGCGCAACTCGAAGCCGCGGGCGACAACAAGATCAAGCTGCTGAACCTGCGCAAGCGCATGGCGCG
>JACSRM010000291.1 GCA_014879745.1 Burkholderiaceae bacterium
GCCGCGCTGATGATGACGATGATGCTCGCGGCGATGGACATCACGATCGTCTCGACCGCGATCCCGCAGATCGTCTCCGACCTCGGCGGCTTCGCGCTCTTCAGCTGGGTGTTCTCGATCTACCTGCTGGCGCAGACGGTGACGATCCCGGTCTACGGCAAGCTCGCCGACACCTTCGGCCGCAAGCCGGTGCTCGTCGCGGGCACCTTGATCTTTCTCGCCGGCTCGGCCGCGTCGGCGCTGGCGTGGAACATGGTCGCGCTGATCGTCTTTCGCGGCCTGCAGGGGCTTGGCGCCGGTTCGATCATGGCGACCGTCAACACGCTCGCCGGCGACCTCTACACGCCGCGCGAGCGAGGGCGCGTCCAGGGCTGGCTGTCGAGCGTCTGGGGTGTGGCCGCGATCGTCGGCCCGACGCTCGGCGGCGCGTTCGCCGAGTACGCATCGTGGCGCTGGGTGTTCCTCATCAATCTGCCGATCGGCGCCGTCGCGCTGCTGCTGATCGCGCGCTTCGTGCACGAGACGCCGCCGCGCCGGCGCCACCGCATCGACTACGCCGGCGCCGGCCTCCTGCTGCTCGCCGGCGGGGCGCTGATCTTCGCGCTGCTGCAGGGCGGGCGGGCGTGGCCGTGGCTGTCGGCGCCAAGCCTTGCCGTGCTCGCATTCGCGCTCGCGTGCACCGTCGCACTCGTCGTCGTCGAGCGGCGCGCGGCCGAGCCGATCCAGCCGCGCTGGCTGTGGCGCGACCCGGTGCTCGTCGGCACCAACCTGAGCATGATCGGCATGGGCCTCGTGATGATGGGGCCGAGCACCTACCTGCCGGTCTTCGGCCAGTCGGTCTACGGCCTGGGCGCGATCGCCGCCGGCTTCGTCCTCGCCAGCATGAGCATCGGCTGGCCGGTCGCGTCGGCGCTGTCGCCGGGGCTGTACCTGCGCTTCGGCTATCGCGACACGGCGCTCGCCGGCGCGGTGCTGATCCTCGCGGCGGCGATCGGCTTTCTGATGCTTGCGCCGGCGGCGCCGATCGGCTGGGTCGTGCTCGACCAGGTCGTGCTCGGCGCGGGCTTCGGCTTCCTGTCGACGCCGCTGCTCGTCGGCGTGCAGGCTATCGTGACGTGGCAGGACCGCGGCGTCGTCACCGGCGCCAACATCTTCTCGCGCTATCTTGGCCAGAGCCTGGGCGCGGCCTTGTTCGGCGCGATCTTCAACGCCTCGATCGCGCAGTCGCTCGCCGCCGCGCCGGCCGCGCTGCGAACCGGAGTGCCGCAGGATATCAACGCGGTGATCGGCGAGCTGCACCGCCACGCGCCGCCCACGGCGGCGGACGAATACCTGCGCCAGGCAATCCATTCCGCCACGCACCACGTCTACGTGGGGCTGGCGATCGTCGCGCTGCTGACGCTCGTCGTCGTCCGCACGCCGCGTCACTTTTCGGAGATCGTCGAGCCGGCGCCGGGCGATGCGACGCAGCGCCGCGGCTGAAGCCTTGCGCCGGGCTCGATGCCTCGCAAGGCCAATGCGCCCGCCGCCGCAGCAGCGCGATCGACCGACAGCGACGCCGCCGACGGCGTCGCCACGGGGTCGGGCTACGGCCGGTGGCGCGCGCGCAGCTCGGTCTTCAGCACCTTGCCGATCGCGCTGCGCGGCAGGGCGTTGAGGAGGTGCAGCGCGGCGATGCGCTGCGTCCGCCCGAGCTTCGCGTTGGCCCACTGCCGCAGGCTCTCGGCGTCGATCGCCGCGACGCCATCGCGCAGGACGACCCAGGCGACCGGCGTCTCGCCCCACGCGACGGACGGCACGCCCGCGACGGCCGCCTCGGCGACCGCCGGGTGCGCGCGCAGGACGGCCTCGAGGTCGCTCGGGTAGATATTGAAGCCGCCGCTGATGATCATGTCCTTGCGCCGGTCGAGCAGCGTGAGGAAGCCTTCGGCGTCGAAGCGGCCGATGTCGCCGGTGCGGATATAGCGCCGGCCTTCGGCGTCGAACCATTCGGCCTCGGCCGTCTTCGCCGGCTGGCGGTGGTAGCCCGTCATCATCGCGCCGGATCGGCCGACGATTTCGCCCGTCGCGCCGGCGGGAAGCTCGCGGCCCTGCTCGTCGATGAGGCGGATATCGTGGCCCGGCAGCGGCTGGCCGACGGTGTGCAGCTTGTCCGGATGCTCGTGCGCGAGCAGCGCGCAGCTGCCGCCGCCTTCGGTCATGCCGTAGTACTCGACGAGGCCGCCCGGCCAGCGCGCGAGGATATCGGCCTTCAGCGCGGCGGCGAACGGCGCGCTGGTGCAGAACTTCATCCGAAACGAGCGCAGGTCGAATTCGCCGAAGCGTGGATGCGCCAGCAGCCGCTGATACTGCACCGGCACCAGCATCGCATGTGTCGCGCGGTGGCGCTGCGCGAGCTCGAGATAGCGCAGCACGTCGAACTTCTCCATCAGCACGACGCAGCCGCCCCAGGCGAGTGTCGGCAGGAAGGCGACGAGCGTCGTATTCGAGTACAGCGGCGTTGCGATCAGCGTCACCGCCCCGGGGCCGTAGCCCAGCGTGGCGCCGCGCATCACGTGCGACCAGCGCATCGCGTGCGACTGCACGATGCCCTTGGGCGTGCCGGTCGTGCCCGACGAGTAGATGATGTTGAACGCCATCTGCGGCGCGATCGCAACCCGCCGCGGCGTGCTGCCGGCCGGTGCGAGCCAGTCCTCGAAGCGCAGGCCCGGCGCATCGTCGCCCAGCGCGACGAGCGCGGGCGACGCCGCCGGCTCGCCGAGCAGCGCGGCGCCCTGGGCATCGACGAAGAGCAGGCGCGCGCCGCTGTCGCGCAGCATCGCATCGAACGCCGCCGGGGTGCTCGAATGCGAGAGCGGTGCCAGCGCGGCGCCGGCGCGCAGCGCGCCGAGAAGGACGGCCGCGTAGCGCGCGCCGTTCGCGGCGCAGACCGCGACCGCCTCGCCGGGCACGATGCCGTCGCGCTGCAAGGCGGCGGCGGTGCGGTCGATCAAGGCGTCGAGCGCCGCATAGTCGAGCGTCGTCGCCGCATCGACGATCGCCTGCGCGTGCGGCGCATCGCGCGCACGCTCGGCGACGAGGTCGGCGATCGCCCGGAACGCCGGCTCGTCGGGCGCGGCCAAGGCGGAGGCGGCGGCGTCGCTCATCGCGCGGCCGGCGCGCCTGGCGCGGCGCTGCGACAGTCGCACGCTTCGGACCGGCCTCGGGTGCCGACGCGGCGGCAGGACGGGCGGGATGTCATGCGCCGACGATACACGGCGCGTGGCAGCGGCGCAGCGCGATGCCGTGCACCGCAGCGTGCCGGCTGTGGCGCTACACCTCGAGCGCGCGCCGGCACTCCGCGACCATCGCGGCGGCGCCCTGCGCCCCGAGCGACTGGTCGAGCATCGGATACATCATCTGCTCTTCCTTCATATTGTGCTGCGCAAGGATCTCGTGCAGCGTCCGCGACGCCTCGAGGTAGCTCGCGGCATTCTTCGCCGTCGCCGCCTCGCGCATCTGGGCGAACAGCGGCTGCATCTGGACGTGCTCGTTGCGCATCGTCTCGGTCGGGCCGCCGGTGGACATTCCCGAGCCTTCCTCGAAGGCCGGAAAGAGCCGGTTTTCCTCCAGCTCGATGTGGCGGGCGATGCGGGCCAGGAATTCGCTCGACTCGCGCTGCAGCTTGGCCCAGTCGGCATCGCGTGCGGCGTCGGCGGCGCGCTCGAACGTCGCGTCGCAGATTGCGTGATCCTTCATCATGTAGTCGTTGATCGATTCCATCGGTGTTCCTCCTGGCTGGATGGGCAAACGCTTGCCCGGGGCCGGTACGCGTGCGCACCGGCGGCGCGGCCGCCCGGTTCGACGGGCGGCCTCCTCGGCGTGGACGGCAGGCTCAGGCCTGGGCGACAGCCGCCGCCGGCTCAGGCCTGGGCGACAGCCGCCGCCGGCTTGCCGGCGGCGTGGGCCGGGACGACCGGGCATTCGCCCGCCTCGCCGGCTTCGCTCGCGGGGCTGCCCGCCTTCGGCGTGGCCGCCATCGCCGACCAGCGGCGCACCGCGGCCTTCTCGCCTTCGCCCTGCTGTGCTGCGGTGGGCGGGATCGGCTTGCCTTCGGCGTTGAGCTTCTCGACCCGGCGCAGCCCCATGAACGCGGCACCGTAGGCGCCGTTCAACTGGCCGAGGCCGTCGGGCGCGACGTGGAACTTCTCGCCGAGCGATTCCTCGAGCGCCTTGACCATCGCCTCGTTGCGCGTCATGCCGCCGGTGAGCATGTAGCCGCTTTGCAGGCCGACGCGGCGCATCAGCTGGATCGCGCGCCCGCCGAGCGAGACCATCGCGCCCATCATGATGTCCTCGGCCGGGATGCCGTTCGAGAGATGGTTGATGACCTCCGATTCGGCGAATACCGCGCACACGCTGCTGATCGCCTTCGGCGCCGTCGAGCGCATCGCATACGGGCCGATGTCGGCGGTCGTGAGCCCCAGGTAGCGCGCCGTCTTCTCGAGGAAGGCGCCGGTGCCGGCCGCGCACTTGTCGTTGAGCCGGAAGGCGGTGACGCGGCCCGCGCCGTCGACGCGGATCGCCTTGATATCCTGGCCGCCGATATCGAGGATGGTGCGCGTGTCGGGGAACAGGTGCACCGCGGCCTGCGCGTGCGCCGTCAGCTCGGTGATCTGCGCGTGCCGGAACGGCACCGTATAGCGGCCGTAGCCGGTCGCGGCGACGTAGCTCACGTCGTCGCGCGAGAGCTTGCTGTTCGCGAGCAGATCCTCGAAGACGCTCTCGGCGGCGATCGCGAGCTTGAAGCCGGTGCGGCGCACGGCGGTGCCGACGACTTCGCGCTTCGAGTTGAGCGCGATCGCCTTGGTGTAGGTCGATCCGATGTCGATGCCAACCACGTTGACCATGTCGTTCTCCTAGGCGGGTTCGGCAACGGGCTGCGCCGCGGCCGGTTGGGATGCGTGTTCGCGCGCCATCAGCGCCGCGCCGAGCGCGCCGCAGAAGTGCGCATCCGGGCTGACGTTGATCTTCATCTTCACGGCCTTCTCGATCAGGTCGACCATCGCCACGTTGCGGCTCACGCCGCCGGTGAACGTGACCTCCTCGTTGATGCCGACGCGGCGCGCGAGCGCGACGCAGCGGCTCGTGATCGCCTGGTGCACGCCCATCAGCACGTCCTCGGGCTGAATGCCCTTGGCGAGGTGGCTGATGATCTCGGATTCGGCGAAGACGGTGCAGGTGGTCGTGATGCGCACCGGGTTGCGCGACTTCAGCGCGAGCGCGCCGAGGTCGCCGAGCGGCATCTCGAGCGCGTACGACGCCGCGCCCAGGAAGCGGCCGGTGCCGGCGGCGCACTTGTCGTTCATCGTGAAGTCGGCCACCTGCCCGTCGGGCTTGACGGCGATCGCCTTCGTATCCTGCCCGCCGATGTCGATCACGGTGCGCGTCTTCGGAAACAGCGCCACCGCGCCGCGCGCGTGGCAGCTGATCTCGGTCACCTGCTCGTCGCCGAAGCTGACGTTGTAGCGGCCGTAGCCGGTGCCGGCGACGCGCACGACATCCTCGCGCTTGATCCCGGCGTCGGCGAGCGCCGCCTTGAAGGCGTCGTCCGCGACCGTGATCATGCTCGTTTCCATATCGAGCAGGGCCCGGCCGACGACGCTGCCGGCCTCGTCGATGATGATTGCCTTCGTCTGTGTCGACCCGACGTCGACGCCGCCAAAATATTTCATGCTGTGCTCCTCAGGGTTCAGGCGCCGGGTTGGGCGCTTGCTTGCGCCGGAATCGAGCCCGCGTGCGGCGCCGCGCCACCGCGCTGGGCGAGCGACTCGAAGAATGCATCGACGCGGTTCTTGATCTGGGCATCGGACCAGTAGCGCGGGTCGATCAGGTCCGACTCGATATACAGGCTCGGGACGTTGAGCTTCTTGCTCAGGTAGCCGCGCGTGTCGGCCATGCCCGACGAGACGAAGCGGCAGCTCTTGATGCCGTGGAAGACGATGCCGTCGACGTCGTAGTCCTTGATCTGCTTGGCCAGCCGCTCGTGGGCGAAGAACTGGTTGGACATGCCGCGCTGGGCGGCGAGCGCCGTCACCTCGGCGAGGCTTTCCAGCGGCCGCGCGGTGTCGTAGGCCATCTCGCCCGCATCCATGCCGCCGGCGGCGAATGTCAGGTAGTCGGAATAGGCGAAAACGCCGCCCCAGCTCTCGAACAGCTCGATCAGCCGGCGCATCGAGACGTAGCACGGCGTGCCGGAGAACAGCAGCCGGAAGCGCTCCTCGGCGACCCGGCCTTCGCCACGCGCGACCTTGGCGCGCAGGTGCTCCTCGAGCTGGCGCATGAACTCGACGCCCTCGGCCGTGCCGCGGTAGACGTTCATGATGCCCATGTAGGTCAGGCCGTCGAGCATCGCGTTGAACGGCGCCGGGCAGACCCGGTTCAGCGCCATCACGTTGTTCCAGTGGAAGACCATCTTGTTCACGCGATCCTGGACCTCGGCGAGGCGGTCCGGGTCGAACTTCTTGCCGGTGATCTTCTCGCAGCGGTCGATCAGGTCGCGGAACTGCGACTCGACCCATTGCGCGTCGGAGATGTGCTGCGCGTCGCCGCGGCGCACCTGCCAGTTGCCCGCGCGCTGGCCGGGCAGATCGAGCGTGAAGGTCGGCATCTTGAGCATGCGCTCCCAGATCTCGCCCCACTTGATGAAGGTGCTGCACATGTTGGAGGTGATCGCGATATCGGCCTTCGGGATCAGGCCGGCCGGGTGCTTCTGCTCGCGCAGGATCAGGCCGACGTCGGCCTTCACGTACGAGCAGACATCGGGCGAGTAGCCGTAGTCCTCGGAGTCGCGCAGGTACTCCTCCGAGACCTTGCGCACGCCCATCTGCAGCGAGTTGATCTCGGGGAACACCAGCTCGAAATCGAAGGTGCGCAGGATCTCGACCGCGTTGCCCATCACGAAGACGTTGGCGACCGGCCGCTTGCGCGCATTGGCCTGCTCGAGATTGGCGTACCACGCCGTGATCAGGCGCTGGCCCTCCTGGCGGGGGTTGAAGTCGTCGGGCGAGGCGGCGGCGGGGCTGGCCGCGGGGGTGACGGTTGTTTCGGTGCTCATGGTATGTCTCCGTTCAGGCGGTGGCGAACAGAAGCGATTCGGCGAAGGTTTCGAGCTGCATCGCCATCTGTTCGAACGAGGTCATCTTCTCTTCGAACTCGAGGACCAGGTGCGGCGTGCCGACCTCGTCCAGGTGCTTGGACCACGCGACCTGTTCGTCGAGACCGGGCTCGCAGAACTTGGCGGCGGTGACGATCGCGGCGTCGGCGCGGCTCGTCTCGATCATCTCCATCAGGTAGCCTTCCTTCGTCTTGCGTTCGTCGTGCTGCACCGGGCTGGCGGCGCTGCGTTCGATGAAGCTCTCGGCGAGCGCCCACATCGGGTCCGCCGTCTCGGGGACGTCCGAGGTGATGTAGCGCAGGCCGATCAGCAGGTCGTCGTCGACCACGTAGCAGGTGTCGTCCAGCGCCTCGAGCATCTCGAGCGGCGGCTGCTCGCAGAAGCCGCCGACGAAGACGACGCGCGGCTTGTCCTGCGCGGCGCGGTTGCGGGCGTGGACCGCGGCGAGCGCCGCCTCGAGCATCTCGTTGTGCTCCTCGCACGACATGCGCGTGCGCGCGCGCAGCAGCAGATAGGATTCGGTGCAGCCGAGCTTCCACGGTTCGTCGCGCCGGATCGCGTACATCTCGCGCAGCAGCCGGCGGTTCTTGTTGTAGACGCGGATGCTCGCGGCCAGTGCGGCGTCGTCGACCGTCTTGCCGGACATCTTCTCGCACTCCGCGCGCAGTCGCTGGTACTCGGAGACGACATAGCGCACCGCGCCCGGGCTGTTCGGGTTCTGCGGCGTGTACAGGATCTGCGAGTTCTGCTCGGGAAGGTTGCGCGCCCAGATGCCGGCCAGATGCTTGGCGGCGTCGCAGATCGGGTGCGTGACGAAACCGTTCAGGCTTGCGAGCGAGCCGTTCAGGCCGAGTTCGGCCGTCGAGCGGCAGATCGAGCAGACGAACGATCCCATGTGGGCGTCGGCGAGCTTCATGTCGAGCTTGTTGCCGCCGCCGAGGATGCTCACCGGCAGCAGCCCGGCGGCGTGCGAGATCTCCTCCGGAAAGTAGACCGGGAAGTGGCCGAGCAGGCCGCGAAAGCCCTCCGGCAGCTCGCTTCGCTCGGGCATCGGCAGCTGGCGAACGCTGTTGCAGCGATCGAAGATGGCGTCGAGCTGCGCTTCGTTGCGGTCCTGGGTCGGCTGGTTCACGTCGGTCTCCTTCAAAACCAATACTGGTATAGCGGTACCATAATACCAATATCGAGGAATTGCAATCGTGTCATTCCCAAGACTCGGGCAGCTTTGCGTTGGATCAAAGAGTGCCGGATTCGCGCGTGCGAGAGCCGCGCGGTGGCGCGTCTGTCGCCGCGCGCCGGGCGCGTGGCGCGTTCCCCGCGGACCGGCCGCACGGCGCTGCGCGGGCTGTCCTCGGGGCTAGGATCGGGCTTGTCGAAGAACGACTTTCATGAATGCGAGGCACGACCATGCAGATTTCGATGTACCAGGCGAGCGTGCCGCGGCTCGCCAACCTTCTCGAGAACCTGTCCGGCATCCTGGACAAGGCGCAGGCGCACGTCGACGCCGGCCGGATCGAGTTGCCGGCGCTGATGGCCTATCGTCTCGCGCCCGACATGTATCCGTTCTCCAAGCAGGTGCAGATCGCCTGCGACAAGGCGCGCAGTGTCGTCGCGCGGCTGGCGCGGATGGAGGTGCCGTACTACGTGGACGACGAGAAGACGCTTGCCGAGCTGAAGGTCCGCATCGCCCGCACCGTGGCGTTCGTTCGCAGCGTGCCGCCCGAGCGCATCGACGGCACCGAAGACGACGAGATCGTGCTCCCGGTGACCGGCAAGGAAACCCGCTATTCGGGCCTGCAGTTGCTGCTAGGCCACTCGATGCCGAACGTCTATTTCCACACGACGACCGCCTACAACATCCTGCGCCAGATCGGCGTGCCGGTCGGCAAGCGCGACTTCCTCGGCAATCCGTAGCGCCCGGCGCTGCCTGGATCAGAGCATCGCCTGCAGGTAGTTCTCGATCCCGACGTCGCCGAGCAGCGAGACCTGCTTGTCGAGCCAGTACAGATGCCGCTCCTCGTCGTCGAGCATCTCGCGCAGCAGGTCGCGGGTCACGAAGTCGCGGCGCTGCTCACACTCGCCGATGCTCGTGCGCAGATGGACGATCGCTGCGCCCACCAGTTCGCGGTCGGACTCGAACTGCTCGGGCACGTTTCGCAGTCCACCCACCGCATGCATCATCTTCGGCGCGGGCAGGCCGTCCAGCATCAGGATGCGCGCCATGATGCGCGCCGAGTGCTGCGACTCCTCGGCGCTGTAGTCGGCCTGGATGCGCGCCAGCGCCGAAAATCCGTCGTGCTCGCACAGCGCGGCATGGAACAGGTACTGCACGTGCCCGGTCGTCTCGAAGCACAGATACTCGTTCAGGCGGGTGATGATTTGCGGGTCGGACTTCATGCTTCCTCGCTTCTTCTTGAGCCCCCGGGATGTTCGCGCCGCCGCGTGCGAAGCGCCTCCAGCAACGGGGTGCCCGATTGAAGCACAGATGCCTGCGCGCCGGCCAAGTTGTCGAGTCCATCTACGGGCCTTGCGTGCAGCGTCTCGTTCTTGTCCGCCACGCCACTTCGCCGCAGCCGACGCCTTCATCGAGATCGAGGAGACGAACCTGATGCGCTTCGAGGCGGTGCGCCGCGACGACGCGCACCAGCCCGCCGGCGCGCAGGACAACATGGCGAAGTACCTCGCCGCCAAGGCGAGCTGGGAGGCGGCCAACGTCTGCATGCAGACGCACGGCGGCTTCGGCTTCGCGAACGAATACGACATCGAGCGCAAGTTCCGCGAAACGAGGCTCTACCAGGTCGCGCCGATCTCGACCAATCTGATCTACGCCTACGTCGCCGAGCACGTTCTCGACCTGCCGCGCAGCTTCTGACGATGGCGCCGCCTTTCGCAACCCGGCCGCTCGACGGCATCACCGTCGTCACGCTCGAGCACGCGATCGCGGCGCCGTTTTGCACCCGCCAGCTCGCCGACCTCGGCGCGCGCGTCGTCAAGATCGAGCGCCCCGGCAGCGGCGACTTCGCGCGCGCCTACGACGAGCGCGTGAAGGGCATGGCCTCGCACTTCGTCTGGGGCAACCGCTCGAAGGAGAGCCTGACGCTCGACGTCAAGCACCCGGCCGCGGTGCCGGTGCTTGCGCGGCTCGTCGAACGCGCCGACGTGCTGGTGCAAAACCTCGCCTCCGACGCCGCCGCGCGGCTCGGCCTGTCGTACGAGGCGCTGCACGAGCGGCACCCGCGGCTGATCGTCTGCGACATCTCGGGCTACGGCGACGACCGAGAGCGCCCCGGCCCGTACCGCGACAAGAAGGCCTACGAGCTGCTGATCCAGAGCGAATCGGGGTTCCTGTCGATCACCGGCACGCCCGATGCGCCGGCCAAGGCCGGCTGCTCGATCGCCGACATCGCTGCCGGCATGTACGCCTACAGCAGCATCCTCGCCGCATTGATCGAACGCGGGCGCAGCGGCAAGGGCTGCCGCATCGACGTCTCGATGCTCGAGAGAATGGTCGAGTGGATGGGCTATCCGCTTTACTACGCCTACGACGGCGCGACGCCACCGCCGCGCGCCGGTGCCGCACACGCCACGATCTATCCGTACGGGCCATTCGCCGCCGGCGACGGCAAGACCGTGATG
>JACSRM010000337.1 GCA_014879745.1 Burkholderiaceae bacterium
GGACTTCGCAGCGCTCGACGTGCACGCACTCCCCGCTCGGGCACGACCACACGCCGGTGCGGCGGCACTCCTTCATCGCGTCATAGAAGCCCTGCACCGCCGGCTGCGGCCCGTGGAAGTGAACGACCAGTTCGCTGCCGTGGTGTTCGATTCTCAGCTTGCTCATGATCGCCTCGCGTGCCGCTGGCCGCCGCGGCGGGAGATGCGCGGCGGGCAGCCCACTCTATGCCCGGCGGCGTCGCTGTCAAGGCCCGCAACGCAAACTTAGTCGTCAGCGCAGCCCGTGCTCGCTGGCGTAGACGGCGGCCTGCACGCGCGAGCTCAGGTCGAGCTTGCGCAGCACGTGCTGGACGTGGATCTTGACCGTCGTCTCGGCGATGCCGAGGTCGCGGCCGATCTCCTTGTTGCTCGCGCCACGCGCGATCAGCCGCACGATCTCGAGTTCGCGCGGCGACAGCGTATCGATCGGCGACGGCGCCGCCGCGGGCCCCGGGGCCGTCGCGCTGGACGCCTGGAAGGCCGAGACGAGCTTGCCCGTCATCTCGGCGGCGATCACATTCTCGCCGCCCATCGCGCGCCGGATCGACTGCGCGAGCGCATCGCCTTCGATCGTCTTGAGCAGGTAGCCGCAGGCGCCGCCGCGCAGCGCGGCGGCGAGATCGCGCTCGTCCTCGCTGACGGTGAGCATCAGCACCCGCACCGCCGGTGCCGCCTCGCGCAGCGCGGGCAGCACATCGACGCCGTTCACGCCCGGCAGGTGGTTGTCCAGCAGCACGAGGTCGGGCTGCAGATCCTTCACCCGGCGCAGCGCCTCGCCGGCATCGGCGGCGTCGCCGACGACCTGGAACTGCGGCTCGCGCGACAGCAGCGCCGTCAGGCCGCGCCGAAAGAGCGTGTGATCGTCGACGACGACGATCCGGATCGGGTTTGCCGCGCTCATATCGTCGCCTCTTCGGGAACGGGCACCGGCACCGCCGCCGGCGCCCGCTGCGCCGGCAGCGTGAGGATGATGGACGTGCCCCGCCCCGGCGTGGACATCACCTCGAGCGCGGCGCCGATGCGCTCGGCGCGCTCGCGCATGATGCGCAGGCCGACGTGCGTCTCGCCGATCGCCCCCGGCGCGTGCGTGAAGCCGATGCCGTCGTCGCGCACCTCGAAGCGCCAGCGCGGCTGCTGCTCGACATCGACCCAGACGCGGCTCGCCCGCGCGTGCTTGCGCACGTTCGAGAGCGCCTCCTGCACGATATGCAGCACCTGGATCTGCAGGTCGGGCGCGAGCGGCAGGCCGTGGCCCTGCATCCGCAGTCGCGCCGGCACGCCGCTCTGGTGCTCGAACTTGCGCAGCGTCGTCGCCAGCGCCGGCTCGATATCCTCGGCATTCGCGCGGGTGCGAAAGTGCATCAGCAGTTCGCGCACGTCGCCGTAGCTCTCGCGCACGCCGGCGTCGATCTCGGCCAGTACGCGGTCGATCTCGCGCGCGTCGCCGCCGGCCAGCGCGTCGCGCATCAGCTGGACCTGGATCTTCAGGAAGGCGAGCGACTGGGCGATCGAATCGTGCAGTTCGCGCGCGAGCAGCGTGCGCTCCTGCGAGACGGCGGCCTCCATCTCGAGGGCATTCAGGCGCAGGTTCTCCATCGCGCCGGCAAAGTGGCTCGCCAGCGCCTCGAGCAGCGAATGCTCGGCCTCCGAGAGCGTGCGCTCGTTGTGAAAGAGCAGGTCCAGCTCGCCCGTCGTGCGCGCGTGCAGCCGCACCGGCACGGTGACGAGCGTCGCGAAGCCGAAGCGCGCGCATTGCGGCTGCGCCTCGCCCGCGCCGTGGATCGGTATCACGCGCAGATGCGGCGCCGGATCGGCCACGCCGCAGCGGCACGCGCCGGCGTCGATGCACTGCTCGCGCTCGGTCATCGCTTCCGGCAGGCCCTCGGCGGCGATCATCAGGTAGCGCCGGTTCGCCTCGTCCGACCAGCGCACGACAGCGGCGTCGGCATGCGCGATGCGGGTGATGCGCGCGACGAAGCCGTTCGCGAGATCGTCCAGCGTCGTCGCGCCGGCGACAAGCGCCGTGACTTCGTAGAGCGCCTGCAGCCGCTCGCGCTTTTCCTCCAGCTCGGCGGTCTTCTCGCCGACGCGCGCCTCGAGCTGGCCGTACATCGACTGCAGATGGTCGGCCATCCGGTTGAAGCCTTCGGCCAGGGTGCCGAACTCGTCGCTCGAAGCCGGTTCGACGCGCGCCCCGAGGTCGCCTTCGCGAATCGCGAGCGTCGCCGTGCCGAGCGCGCCGAGCGGCTCGATGACGAAGACGAAGCCGGCGTAGACGATCGCCGCCGCCGCCGCGACGGCCAGCGCGAGCATGCCGACCTGGCACAGATAGAGCAGCGCCGTCCAGCGCGACATGTGGGCCTCGATCGCGGCGACAAAGCCGTCGACGCGCCCGACGAATGCCGTCGTATCGGCGGACACGGCCGATGCGTCCGGCGGCCGCGCGCCGTCATCCATCCAGCGCTTCTGGAACTGCGCCCAGTGCGCCTCGACGTCGCCGAAGCGCGCGCTCACCGTCTCGTCCCACGGGACGAAGAGCGGCCGGTCCGGGTCGCCGGCGCGCAGCAGTGCGAGGCTGTGGTCGAACTCGGCGCGCTGCGCGCGCAGCGCCGGGGCATCGTCGTGGACGGCCGACATCGCCATGCGCCAGGTCTGCATGCGCAGCCGTCCCGCCTCGTTGAGCGCCGCCGCGCCGCCGTCGAGCTGCCACGATACCCACATCGTCAGCGTGACGGCGAGCAGCGCAAGGGCGAGGAACGGCACGCCGACCAGCGTCAGCTTGCCGCCCAGGCTCCAGTCGCGGGCGCTTCGCATGCGCGCACTGTAGGCGCACCCCGATTCGTCGTCTTGACCGAAGTCAATCCAGAAGGCGCCCGCGGCAGCGGTTCCGCACGTCGATCATCGCGGCACGCCCGGCCGCGCGGCGATCGGCGGTTGTCGTCAGTGCGCCGCTTGCAGCCGCTTGCCGCCGCTGTTGGCCATCACCTTGTCGGTCAGCGCGATGCCGATCGCCGAGAGAATGAAGACGCAGTGGATGATGGTCTGCCACATCACGCTCGCCGTCGTCGCCTTGCTGCACGGAATGCGCGCGCCGAGCGCCGCCGCATCGCACAGCGGCAGTCCGAGCTGGCCGGCCTCGATGAAGGTCTTGAGCAGGTGGATCGACGAGATGCCGATGATCGCCATCGCCAGCTTCACCTTGAGCACGCTCGCATTGACGTGGCTGAGCCACTCCGGCTGATCCGGATGGCCCTGCAGCCCGAGGCGCGAGACGAAGGTTTCGTAGCCGCCGACGATCACCATCACGAGCAGATTCGAGATCATCACGACGTCGATCAAGCCGAGGACGATCAGCATCACGCCCTGCTCGTTGAGCGAGCCGGCCTCGGCGATCAGATGCCAGAGCTCGGCGAGGAACAGGTAGACGTAGACGCCTTGGGCGACGATCAGGCCGAGGTACAGCGGCAGCTGCAGCCAGCGCGAGAAGAAGATCAGATTCGGCAGCGGTTTGAGCTTGTGGGTCGACATGGTCGGCGTGGAGTGGGAAAGGCGGGCAATTATCAGGCTGCCGCGGGTGGGCCGGCCCCGGCGGGCGCAGCGTGCGGCTTGCTTGCGGCCGCGCGCCCGGACCGGACGCATCCGCCGTCGTCAGCGACGGTGAGCGCGGCGCCCGCGGCCCGACGCTGCGCCGTTGCCGGCCATCGGGTCAGGCGTAGAGGGCCTCGATCTCCGCGGCATAGGTCTGGTAGATGCTTGCCCGGCGCACCTTCATCGTGGCGGTCACTTCGCCGTCGTCGTGGTCCAGTTCCTTGGTCAGCAGGTGGAAGCGCCGGATGTGGGCGACGTCGGCGAGCTGCGCGTTGCCCTTGCGGATCTCGCCGTCGATCAACGCGCGCACCTGCGGGTGCTCGACGAGCGAGCGGAAGTGGGTGAACGGGATGCGCTGGGCCTCGGCCCACTTGCCCACGGTCTCGGACTCGATCTGCACCAGCGCGCCGACGAATTTGCGGCCTTCGGCGACGACGATGCATTCCTTGATGTAGGGGCTGCCCTTCATGGTGTTCTCGATCTCGGAGGGCGTCAGGTTCTTGCCGCCGGCGGTGATCATGATGTCCTTCAGGCGGTCCACGATCCTGATCTGGCCGCCCTCCTCGCGCACCACGTCGCCGGTGTGCAGCCAGCCGTCCCGGATCGCCTGCGCCGTCGCCTCGGGGTTCTTGTAGTAGCCGGCGAAGACCATCTCGCCCTTCAGTTGAAGTTCCCCGCCCAGCGCATCGCCGCCGGGAGCAATGCGGTATTGCACGCCCTGAATCACCGGGCCGACGGTGCCGACCACGACGCGATCGCGCAGGTGGCCGGTGACCATGCCGGTCGACTCGGTCAGGCCGTAGACCTCGACCAGCGGCACGCCCAGGGTGCGAAAGAAACGTACCACGGCCGGCGCGATGGGCGCGGCGCCGGTGAGCGCGACCTGCGCCCGGCGCAGGCCGATGAAATTCTGCAGCGCGCGCAGCACCGTCCAGTAGCTCAGCGCGTAAGTCAGGCGCTCGAGCGCCGACCAGTCCCGGCGCGGCTTCTCGGCGAGCGGCGCGCAGGCCCGCAGGGCGCGCTCGAAGAGCCGCCGGCGCAGGCGCCCGGTTTCCTGCATCTTGATGCTGATCGCCGCGTGCAGCTTCTCCCAGATGCGCGGCACGCCCAGGAACATGGTCGGCGCGACCTCGCGCAGGTCTTCCTGCACGGTACGGATCGATTCGCCGAAATTGACCTGCGATCCGAGGTAGACGGGAACGAAGGTCGTGAGCATCTGCTCGGCGACGTGGCACAGCGGCAGGTAGGAGAGGTGGGTGGTCTCGTGCGAAAGCCCGAGCCGCTCGACGATGCCGGGCACCACGCCGCGCATGTTGCGCCACGAGATCATCGCCCCCTTGGGCTTGCCGGTCGAGCCCGAGGTATAGATCATGAGCCCGATATCGTCGAGCGACTGGCGCGCCAGCGCGGCGTCGATCGCGGCGCCGGCGCCGGTCTGGGCGCCCAGGCGCTCGACCTCGTCGAAGGTGGCGATGAGCGCGCGCACCTCGGGCGCGAAGCTGCGCAGGCCCTTGGTCTCGACGACGATGATCTTCTTCAGCCGCGGCAGTTCGGGCAGCGCCGCGAGCACCTTGTCGGTCTGCTCCTGGTCTTCGCAGACCACGACCTCGATATCGGCGTGGCCCACGACGTAGGCCACTTCGGGCGTCGGACTGGTCGGATAGACGCCGACCGTGATCGCGCCGATCAGCCCGGCCCCCATCTGCGCCAGCACCCACTCGATGCGGTTCTCGGAGATGACGCCGACGTGGCCGCCCGCGGCCACGCCCAGCGCCGCGAGGCCCTGGCCGAAGTGGCAGGCGCGCAGGTGGTACTGCGCCCAGGTGTAGGGCTTCCAGATGCCGTAGTCCTTCTGCCGGATCGCGACGCGCGCCGCGTCGCGCCGCGCGCGCTCGCGCAGCATCTGCGGCAGGGTGAGTTCGGGCAGTGCGTGCGCCATGGCGAGCTACGACAACCAGCGCTTGCGGCGCTTGTAGTGCTTGACGTCCTTGAAGCTCCGGGCTTCGCCGCCGCCGCCCATGCCGAGGTAGAACTCGCGCACGTCGGGGTCGCTCGCCAGGCTCGCGGCGGAGCCGTCGATGACGATCTTGCCGTTCTCCATGATGTAGCCCTGGTGGGCCACGGCCAGCGCGACGGTGGCGTTCTGCTCGACCAGCAGCATCGAGGTGCCGCGCTCGGCGTTGATGCGCGCGATGATCGTGAAGATATCCTCGGTGAGCTTGGGCGACAGGCCGAGCGAGGGTTCGTCCAGCAGCATGAGCAGGGGCTGGGCGATCAGCGCGCGGCCGATCGCCAGCATCTGCTGCTCGCCGCCCGACAGGTAGCCCGCCAGGCCCTTGCGCCGATCGTGCAGGCGCGGAAAGTAGCTGTAGACGAGCTCGAAGTCGGGGGCGGCGGCGGCCGCGCGGCCGGTCAGCGCGTAGGTCGAGGCGACCAGGTTCTCCTCGACCGTGAGGTCCTCGAACACGCGCCGCCCTTCCATCACGTGCGACAGCCCCCGGCGCACCAGCTGCTGCGGCGCGACGCCGGCCGTGTCCCGGCCGTCGAAGCGCACGACGCCCGATTCGAGTTCGCCGTTCTCGAGCCCGAGCAGGCCCGAGATGGCCTTGAGCGTGGTGCTCTTGCCCGCGCCGTTGCTGCCCAGCAGCGCGACGATCTGGCCGCGCGCCACCGACAGCGACAGCCCGCGCAGGGCCTGCACCGCCCGGTTGTAGACGACCTCGATATTGTTGACCTCGAGCACCGGCCCGGGGGCGTCCGGCGTCATGCGCTCGGCCCCCGGCGCCGTCCGTCACACCCGGCGCGGGATGCGAAGCGCCGCACGGTGTGCATCAGAGCTTGATCCAGTCGGATACGGCGATCATCTTCTGTGCCTTCATGTCGGCCTTGTAGATGCGCCCCACCGGAATCGAGTTGCCGGCGATGGTGATGGGCACGCCGATCAGGCCGCCGGTGTCGAAATCCTTGAGCGTGTTGAGCGCGGCCTTGAGGTTGCCGCCGGTCAGCGGCTTGCCGCCATCGAGGCAGCGCTTGGCCGATTCGAGCAGCAGCATGGCGGCGAGGAAACCCTGCGTATACGCCGTGCTCTGGTATTCCGGGCGCATGGCGCGGATCTTGTCGAGCATCGGCGCCTTTTCGGTGTCGTAGTAGTAGCGGTAGGGCATCACGCCCATGAAGCCGTCGCCGACCTCGCCCATCTTCATCACGGTGGAGCTGTCCATGGTCCAGAAGGTGCCCATCCAGTGGCTGGTCATGCCCTGCTGCTTGCCCTGGGTGATGAACTCGGGGATCGGCGCCAGGATGTAGCCGTGGAAGATGGTGTAGTCGGGCGCCGCGCGGCGCAGCTTGATGACCTCGGTGGAGACATCCACGCTGCCCGGCGGGGTCATGATCTTGACGACGACCGACAGCCCGAGCTTCTTGGCGACGGCCTCGCTCTCGTCGATGGGGTCGCGGCCGAACTCGGAGTCGGAGTAGACGAAGGCCACCCTGGCGCCCGGCTTTTCCTTCGCGATGTGGCGCAGCAGGATGCCGAACATCTCGGTGTAGTCGGGCCCGACCATGAACTGAAACGGAAATTTCTTGGGGTCGTTCAGTTCGGTGGCGAAGGAGGCCCCGGTCATCAGGATGTTGCCGTTGCGCTCCAGCTCGGGATTGATGGTCTTGGAAAAGCCGGTCGAGTCGCCGTAGTAGAGGTTGACCTTGTTCTGGCTCGTGATCTTCTTGAAGGCGGCCACCGATACGTCGACCTTGTAGCCCGTATCTTCGGGCACGTAGCGGATCTTGCGGCCCTTGATGCCGCCCGCATCGTTGATGATCTTCACGTAGTCGGTGATGCCGGCGTTGATGCCGACGCCGGCGAAGGCGAAGACGCCGGTCATCGGGATCGAGCCGCCGATGACGATCTCGTCGGCGCCCTGCGCCAACACAGTGAGCGGATGCGCGAGCGCGGCCGCGGCGGCGCCGAGCATCAGGCTGCGGCGCTGGATGGGAATGCTTTGCTTGTCCATGTCGATCTCCTTGCGTGAGGGTGGCGGGATGCTCAGTTGCGGAACGGCCACAGGTGGAAGAACCGGCGCACGCGGCGCCACATTTCTGCGAGCCCCAGCGGCTCGAAGACCAGAAAACCGATGATCAGGGCGCCGAACACCACGAGGCGCAGCGGCGAGAGGAACGCCATCAGCTCGGTGCTGCCGGGCAGCAGGTCGATGACGAGCTTGAGCAGTTCGGGCACCATCGTCATGAAGGCCGCGCCCAGGATGCCGCCGAGGATCGATCCCATGCCGCCGACGATGATCGCGGCGAGGAAGAAGATCGACATCGTCAGCGGAAAGCTCTCCGGCGTGACGACGCGAAAGAAGTAGGCCCACAGCCCGCCGGCCACGCCGGCGTAGAACGATGACAGCCCGAACGACAGCAGCTTGTAGCGCAGCAGCGGGATGCCCAGCACCTCGGCCGAGATATCGCGGTCGCGGATCGCGATGAAGGCGCGCCCGATGCGGGTGCGAAACAGGTTGGCCGCGCCGAGCAGCATCAGCACCGTCACCGGCACGATCAGCCAGTAGATGCGAAACGACGTATCCAGGTCGATGCCGAACGTGCGCGCCGGCTGCATCGACAGGCCGGCGGTGCCGCCGGTGATCGTCAGGTTGGAAAACAGGGAGTGGGCGATGAACGAGGCGGCGATGGTGGCGATCGCCAGGTACAGCCCCTTCACGCGCAGCGAAGGAATGCCGACGATCACGCCGCCGATCATCGCCACCACGCCGCCGGCCAGAATGTTCAGCGCGAACGGCGTGCCCCAGCGCGCCTGCAGGATGGCCACCGTGTAGGCGCCCAGGCCCATGAACGCCGCCTGCCCGAGGCTGACGAGGCCGGTGTAGCCGGTGAGGATATTCAGCCCGGCGGCGCTCGCCACGTTGATCGCGACCAGGCAGGCCATATAGAGCCAGTAGTCGCTCGCCACGAAAGGAAACAGCACCAGCAGCGCGGCCGCCACCGCCAGCCAGGCCCTTTGCGTGCGCGAGTCGAACAGCGCCGCGTCGGCGATATAGCTTTCCTTGAGGGTTCCGATGCGCATGGGGCGGCCGCCTTCAGAGACGCTCGATCTCGTGCGTGCCGAACAGGCCGTAGGGCCGCAGCATCAGGACGGCGACCAGCACCAGAAAGGTCGCCAGCAGCTTGTACTCGCCGCCCAGGAAGGTGCCGGCGAGCGCTTCGACCAGGCCGATGAGCAGGCCGCCGACCAGCGCGCCGAGCACGCTGTCGAGGCCGCCGACGATGACCACCACCAGCACCGACAGGCCGAATACGCCCATGTTGGACGAGATGCCGCCGATCGAGCCGACGATGATCCCCGAGACCGCCGCGAGCATGGCCGAGACCACCCAGGCCAGCGAGAAGATGCGCGGCACGTTGATGCCCACCGAGTAGGCGGCCGCCTGGTCGCTCGCGGTGGCGCGCAGCGCGACGCCGCCGCGCCAGTAGCGAAAGACCAGCAGCACGGCGGCGATGAATACGGCGGCGATCACCGCGCCCCAGAAGACCTTGGGCGCGAGGAAGGCGTCGCCGATCATGATGGGCTGGGCGGGCATGAAGTCGGGCAGGCGGCGCTGGTCGGCGCTCCAGATCATCTCGACCAGCCCGACCAGCACCGATCCCAGGCCGACCGTGACCATGAAGACCGAGATCGGCGGCTCGCCCAGCAGCGGGCGGATCACGGTACGCTCGATCACCGCGCCCAGGAGGCCGCTGGCGAGCACCGCGGCGGGGATGGCCAGCCACAGCGGCAGCGCCCACATCGCGGCGAAGGTGAAGAACAGGTAGGCGCCGGCCATCAGCATCTCGCCGATGGCGAGATTCACGACGCGCGTGGCCTTGTAGACCATCACGAAGGCGAGCGCCGCCAGCGCATACAGGCCGCCGCCGGCCAGGCCGGTGAGGCTGATCTCGAACAGGTAGGCCCAGTCCATCACGACGCCGCTGGCGCGGCGGCCTGGCCGTGCAGCCGGCGCCGCAGCTCGCCCACGTCGCCGGAACCGAGATAGGCGCGGTTCACCTCGGGATCGGCCTGCACCACCGCCGGCGTGCCCTGCGCGATGACCTGGCCGAAGTTGAGCACCACGACGTGGTCCGACAGGTCCATCACCATGCCCATATCGTGCTCGACCATGAGCACCGTCACGCCCCACTCGGCGCGCACGTCGAGGATGAAGCGCGCCATGTCTTCGGTCTCCTCGCGGTTCATGCCGGCCACCGGCTCGTCGAGCATCAGGATCCGCGGCTGCATGGCGAGCGCGCGCGCCATCTCGACGCGCTTTTGAAGGCCGTAGGGCAGCGCCGCCACCGGCGCGTGGCGGATGTGGTCGATCTCGAGGAAGTCGATGATGCGCTCCTCGATGTCGCGCCGCAGTTCGGCCTCTTCGCGGCGCGCGCGGCCCACGTACAGCAGCGCCTCGAGGACGTTCGTCTCGAGGTGCGCATGGCGGCCGAGCTTGATGTTGTCGAGCACCGTCATGCCGCGAAAGAGGGCGATATTCTGGAAGCTGCGCCCCAGCCCGAGCCGCGCGCGGCGCGGTGCCGGCATGCGCGTGATGTCCTCGCCCTTGAAGCGGATGCTGCCGGCGCCGGGACGGTAGAAGCCCGAGATGGTGTTGAACAGCGAGGTCTTGCCGGCACCGTTCGGGCCGATGACGGCGGTGATGGAGCCGGGCTGCACCGCGAACCCCACCCCGCTGAGCGCATGCACACCGCCGAACGAGAGCGTGACGCCGTCCACCTCCAGGATGGGGGTGGCGGCCGCGGCCGGTGCTTGGGAACTGGACATTTCGAGTCGGGCTTGTCCGGAGTCCGTGAAACTACCGATACGTAACATACTTACCGGCGAGTAGATTTTCGAAATCTGTTCCGGCTTTGGCATCGGGATTTTCCCGACGCACCGCCGATTCCTTCCATGCCCAAGACCCAGCGCGCCTCCCCGGCCGGCCAGACCTGTCTCTTATACACATCTCCGAGCCCACGAGAC
>JACSRM010000012.1 GCA_014879745.1 Burkholderiaceae bacterium
CATGAAGCCGGTGGCCGCCGCGGCCCAGCCCGAGTAGCTGTTGAGCATCGAGACGACGACCGGCATGTCGGCGCCGCCGATCGCCATCACGAGGTGGATGCCGAAGAGCAGCGCGATCGCCGTCATCACGAGCAGCGCGACCATTCCCGCGCCCATGTCCTCGGCCTGCAGGAAGACGCGGCCGAACCAGATCACGACGAGCAGCCCGGCCAGATTCAGCCAGTGCCGCGCCGGCAGCAAGAGCGGCTTGCCGCCGATCTTCCCCGACAGCTTGCCGAACGCGATGATCGAGCCCGAGAACGTGACGGCGCCGATGAAGATGCCGACGTAGATCTCGACCTCGTGGATCGCCTTCTCGGCGCTGGTTGCGAACACGGTCGAGGTATCGACATAGCTCGCGAACCCGACGAGGCAGGCGGCGAGGCCGACGAGGCTGTGCATCGCAGCGACGAGTTCGGGCATCTGCGTCATCTGCACCTTCTTCGCCGCATACAGGCCAATCGATCCGCCGACGACGAGGGCGCCGACGATCCAGCCGTAGCCGGCCGGCGTGACGCGCGGGCCGAAGATCGTTGCCAGCACGGCGATCGTCATGCCGATGACGCCGAACAGGTTGCCGCGGCGCGCCGACTCGGGGTGCGACAGGCCGCCCAGGCTGAGGATGAAAAGGATCGTCGCGCCGATGTAGGCGACGGTGACAAGGCTCGGGGTCATTTGCGTCGTCTCCCGATCACTTGCGGAACATCGCCAGCATGCGGTGCGTCACCGCGAAGCCGCCGAACATGTTGACGCCGGTGAGCACGAGTGCGAAGACGGCAAGCGCGAGGATCAGCCCGTCCGGCCGGTCCGCCTCGCCGGCGACGAGCGGCGGCGCGACCTGGATCAGCGCGCCGATCGCGATGATCGACGAGATCGCATTCGTCACGCTCATCAGCGGCGTGTGCAGCGACGGCGTCACGTTCCACACCACCATGTAGCCGACGAAGCAGGCGAGCACGAAGACGGTGAAGTGGGCAAGGAAGGTCGCCGGGGCGTAGAGGCCGACGAAGCCGAATACGATCGCGCCGGCGACGAACACTGTGGCGAGCGCCTTCACCGACATCGGCTCGCCCGGGCCGTGGCCATGCCCCTTCTTGGCCGCGGGCACAGCCGCGGCGGCCGCCGGCTTGGGCGGCGGCGCGGGCAGCTTCAACGGCGGCGGCGGCCAGGTGATGCTGCCGTCCTTGACGACGGTGAGGCCGCGGATCGCGTCGTCCTCCATGTTGACGTCGATCGTGCCGTCCTTCGTCTTGCACAGATCTTCTGTCAGGCGCAGCAGGTTGTTCGAGTAAAGCGTCGACGACTGTCTTGCCATGCGGCTGACGAGATCGGTGTAGCCGACGATCGTCACGCCGTGGCGCACGACGGCTTCGCCGGGCACCGTGAGCTCGCAGTTGCCGCCCTGCTCGGCCGCCATGTCGACGATCACGCTGCCGGGCTTCATGCTGCGCACCATCTCGGCGGTGATGAGCCGGGGCGCCGGCTTGCCGGGGATCAGCGCGGTCGTGATGATGATGTCGGCGTCCTTCGCCTGCTCGGCGTACATCGCGCGCTGCGCGGCCTGGAAGCCCTCGCTCATCACCTTGGCGTAGCCACCGCCGCCCGAGCCTTCCTCCTCGTAGTCGACCTTGACGAACTCGCCGCCGAGCGAGACGACCTGGTCG
>JACSRM010000011.1 GCA_014879745.1 Burkholderiaceae bacterium
GAGGGAGTTGCCTTGCCCCCTCTCCCGCTCGCGGGAGAGGGCGGGGGTGAGGGTCAACCGCCCCGCTGCGCCGTCGCCTTCGCCGAAACGCCCGGGCCATGGCACTGTTCGATGCGTCGCGGGACGCGCCAGACGCGGCGGAGCAGGCAGGGCGTGCGGCAGCTGGCCGTGCCGCAGCGCGAACACATGCGGCGCGCACCGCGACAATGGGTGCCCTTGCCCAAGCGCCGTGCAGCCGGCGCCGAGAACCTGTGCAGACCCTTCTTGCCCTGACCCAAGGCGCGCCGGCCGCGGCGCTGATCCTCGCCGTCGTCATCGTCGTCGGCCTCATCGGGCTGTACTCGAACCAGACGATCATCGAGCGCAGCCTCTTTCGACCGTACTGGCTGCTGCGGCGCGGCGAGTACGCGACGCTCGTCACGAGCGGCTTCGTCCACGCCGACCTCGCCCATCTGTTCTTCAACGGCTTCACGTTCTGGGCCTTCGCGTTCACGCTCGAACGAACGATAGGCTCGCCGATGTTCGTGCTGCTTTACTTCTTCGGCCTGCTCGCGAGCGACGCCGGAACCTACTTCAAGCACCGGCGCGACCCGGCCTACGCGACGCTCGGCGCGTCGGGCGCGATCCTCGCCGTGCTGTTCGCCTCCATCGTCTACTTCCCGACGGCGTCGATCTTCATCCTGCCGCTGCCGGTGCCGATCCCGGCGCCGCTCTTTGCCGTCGCCTACCTTGCCTACACCTGGTACGCAGCGCGCTCCCTGCGCGGCCGAGTCAACCACGACGCGCACTTCTCAGGCGCGATCGCCGGCCTCGTGTTCGTCGCGCTGATGGAGCCGGCGGTCTTTCAGCGCGCGATCGATACCGTCTTTGGGTAAGCGTCGGCGGCGCAGCGTTCGGCGCACCGGACGCTCGCTTTTCTAGCCACAGCCGACCGCAGTCACATGCCCGGACGAAGTTCCGCCTGCATTTTTCCGTTCCAAGGATGCTTGAATGGAGCCCGCGAAGCGTCGTTGCTTTTGTGGAGTGAACACCGTGAACCTGTCGCTGCCCGATCTTTCAGAGTTGCTTCTGCTCATCACGACCCTGGACAGCCACCCCGTCGGCGGCCTACTGCTCCTGCTACTTGTGGCACTGCTGGTCGTCGGCTGCTACGCGCTGCGACGTTGAGCAAGGGGGGCAGAGAGCCCATGTGGCAGCTCGGTTAGTGGAGAACTCACTCGACTTCTTCGACCTTTCGTGCGGAACAGGAGGCATGCTCTTCGAGATCTCCGAGTAGTCGCGACTCGGCAGCACGATGAACGCCAACGACCACATCGGCGCGGTGTCCCGACGCAAGCGCAGGTCTTTCGCGACCCACTCGAACACGACTGCGCCCGCGCGAACGCCCGCAAAAACCGCCCCGGCAGTCCGCGTTCGTGGTCGAGGCAACGCCGATTCCCTTGAAAGTCGAACGACGATCCCTATAATCTCGATTGCTAGCACTCGTGCGGGTTGAGTGCTAACTATAGAGGCGGTATCGATCGCGATGCTGCCGGGATCTGGAAGTCAGTGATCGCATACCGCGAAGCTGGCTGCCCATCACAGTTCGTTGTTTCCAACCCTGAATCAAGGAGAATCCATGAAACTTCGTCCGTTGCACGATCGCGTGATCGTCAAGCGCCTGGAACAGGAAACCAAGACCGCCTCGGGCATCGT